>NZ_JCATIG010000004.1:0-485658 GCF_059693805.1 Aequorivita sp. CRS11 | reverse complement strand
CGGTACCTACGGGGGAAGCCCCATGCCGTCGAGCGACTACTGGTTCCGCGTGGAGTACACCGAGGACGGAAACCAAAAAGAATTCAAAGGACACTTTACCCTAAAACGATAAATAGAAATTATGAATATTAAACAAATCTCCCTCATCCTACTTTTGTTTTCATCTCTTTATGGATTTTCACAAGACGGTATACCCGTATATTCAGAATATTTGGCTGATAATTTATATATACTGCATCCATCGATGGCAGGAGCCGCAACGCACAATCAAATTCGTTTGACGGCACGTCAGCAATGGTTTGATCAAGATGAAGCTCCGAACCTTCAGACACTTAATTTTAATGCACGTCTTGGAGAACGCTCAGGGGTTGGTGTTATTTTTTATAATGATAAAAATGGTTATCATTCCCAAACAGGAGGATATATAACATATGCCCACCATATTATGTTTTCTAGAAGTGAAGCAGATTTAAATCAGCTATCTTTTGGATTGAGCGCCGGATTAACACAATCACGTTTGGATGAGACTCAATTTGACCTCACAGATTTTGATCCTGTGATTGGAGGAATTATTCAGAGTACTTCATACTTTAATGTAGATGCCGGGCTTTCGTATAACTTTTTGGATTTTTCGGCACATTTCACAGTAAAGAATATCATCTTTCAGAATAGATCAATTTATACTGAAAAGTATGAATCAAATAACCAAAGAAAGTATTTGATTTCGGCTGCATACGCTATCGGTCAATATGGAGCGGATTGGAGCTACGAGCCTTCTTTTCTTTTTCAATGGAGCGAGCGTACCGGTGAGCAGGCTGTGGACGTAAACTTTAAAGCGTATAGAAAAATGGATTTTGGGCAATTGTGGGGCGGATTATCATACCGAAGAAGTCTTGATGGTGCAGAATACCTTAATGGTGAAGAGATAAAGGCACAAAAACTTCAATGGTTCACGCCAATTTTAGGAGTAAATTATAAAAACTTTATGTTTGGGTACAACTACTCTTACCAGTCGGGAAATGTAAAGTTTGAGAGTGGTGGTTTTCATCAAATCACTCTAGGTTATGACTTTTTGGGTGGAAGACCCGAACCGTACGATTGTAATTGTCCTGCCATTAACTAATAAAGTTTAAAAAAAGGGCCTGATATTTACTCAGGCCCTTTTTTGTATGGAGAATATTATTGCCACGTATAATTTTTCTTTTTGGCTTGTTTTTTTATGGCTTCAACCATAGCATTTTCCAAACCATTGTTTGTTTCTTTGGAGTGCTCGGCGATGTACTTTCGGCGTTGCTCGTTTAGCTCCATGATTTCTTTCTGAATCGCTTCTCTTTCGGAACGTTTGGTTTCGAGATATTTTTTTATTTCCGAAGTGCTTTTTCCTTTCAATTCCTGCGGTAATTCTTCCTTTTTCAATTTATCATAACTAAAGTCTTCTTCTTTTTCGGCATCTACTAAATCCCAAGTACTGTTAGTGTATAAATGGCTTCCTTTTGATACTGTTCGGCTTACTGCGTTTGCTTTGCTATATTCTTCAGCATTTGAATCTTGCTCATTTTGCATCGCCTTTTTCATTTCTCCACGGGTTCCGTAAGGTACATAGGTGTTGTTCAGTTTTATATTTAGTTGAATTATTACATCATCATATGGAGATGGAACATACACGGTTTGCTGGTTTTGGTTAATGGCCATATAGTCGCCATAGGTAAGTTGGGCGCCATCTTTCCAATAGCTGTCAATTCCGTGGCGGTAATCTCCACAAAAAATCGTGTTTACAACAATCCCATTTTCCTTAGCATTTGCTGCAGCGTCTTTGTAATTGATGCTTCCTTGCGTAAAAGGTTCGTTTCCGGCAATAAAAACCATTTTTAAATCGTCATCCTCATTGCCCCAATCCAATTTATTCAATGATTCTTGAATAACAGCACCGCAATACTCACTGCCGCCATTGGTTGTTAAGGAGAATAGTTCTTTGGAAACATCGTCTAAATCTTCCGTAAAGTTTAAAATTTTTCTGATGTAATTGTCGCGCGAACTCAAATTGTCATTTCCATATTCGTATAAAGCTATTTGAAGTTTTGGTCTTTCATTTCGGCATTTGGCGTAGCTCAATTCGTTCACTATTTCCCAAAGCTGTGCCTTAGCTTGGTCTATGAGGCCGTCCATGCTGTTACTCGTGTCCAGCAGCAGGGCAACTTTTATATAGTGTTCTTTTTTCAAATTTTGGTCTTCGACCGTAGCTAGTAATTGATTGTCGGGTTTTTTAGTTTCGGCTTTGCACGAAAGGGTCATGGTGAAAGCTGCGAAGAGTAAAATAATCTGTAACTTTTTCATAATTGATATTTTTTAAGTGATTTTAAACAGTATAAACCTAGTGTAGACTTTGTTGAAAAAAAATCTACTTTGAGGAAGCACTTTATCTGCCTTAGGGAAGCGTATATTTGGATGAGTGAAGTATTCTTTTTTCACATAAGTTGAAGCTATTTCAGAAAAACGTAATTTTAAGCATTGCAGTAAAGTGTGTATGTTTACCGTTTTAATATTAAAATGAAAAACTTTCTTTTTCTATTTACGGCGCTTGCCATTTTTTCTTCCGATGCATGCTTTTCACAAGCAAATCGGCAATCGGAAATCAGACCTTTTATGCTGAAGGGGGAAGTGGTGGACGGCGAAACCAATATGCCAATCCCAAAAGTGAATGTTGAAATATTGGGCGGCCAGTACACTACCACAAATCTTTCGGGACGTTTCTCCATTTCAGCAAAAATAGGGGATGAGCTTATTATAAAAAGCGATGATTTTGTAACGGTTTATTATACGATAACCAAAAATGACTTTATTACCGTTCGCGTTGAAAAAGCCAAGGGAGAAACCGAACCTGTGATTTCTAAAAGTCCCACAAGCAATATGCAGGCAGGCTTTAAGGTTTATTTGGATTCTGCTAGGTTTTTTCTAAAAAAGGATGCCCAGAAAAGTATTGAATATGTAACCCGCGCCTTGGAACCGGGGCGAAATAAAAACATTTCAAAACAGGAAAATGGTCAAGCTTTTGAGACTTTGGGCGATATCAACTTGTTTTGGAACCAGCCAGATCTGGCGGTCGATAATTATAAACGAAGTCTCCAAAACACGCTGAATACAGAAGTTTCCATAAAATTGGCAAAGGCATTTGCGCAGAATAAAAATTACCAGGAAAGTATTGCAACACTTCAGAATTTATTAAAAGGAAACCTCTCAGCTTACCAAAGAGTAGAAGTTTATGAGAGCTTAGGCGATACCTATAAGGCTATTGGCGATGGCGTGAAAAGTGTTTTCAATTATCAAAAGGCACTGGATGTAGCCAAGGAAAACCAAATCACCCCAAAAATCACCAACCTAAATTCCAAAATTGGTGAAGCCTATGCCCAAAGCGGGGCGCTGAATGAAGCCGAGGAATATTTTGACAACTCCCTAAAATTGGCCAAGAGGGAAAATAAACAGCGTGCAGTTTCTGAAAAAAATAAGGTGGCAGATTTCTACAACCAAAATCGAGAGTATGACAAAGAAATACAGCTTCGTGAGGAAACCTTGGAAGAACTGAACACGATGGGCAAGGGTACTACTGTAGAAGACGAAGCACTTACCCCACAACGTCAAAACTATAAAATAGCCAATGCCTTTGTGGCACAGGAAAAGTACGAACAGGCCATTCCATATCTTGAAAAAAGTATAGCTGAAGCCGATAAAAAAGAAGATTTGATAGTACAAAAGGATGCTACCCGTAAACTTTCAGAAATTTATCGCGACATCGGTGAATATGATAAAGCCACCGAAAGCTACCAACGGTATGTGGAAGTTGTGGATGAACTTTATGTGAAGAAGGAACAGGAAATTAGTCAAGCGGCACGCTTCACCAAAGAAATCACCCTAAAACAAAACCGTATTGCCAGTTTGGAAAACGACAGAAAGTTAAATGAAAGCCGTTATAAACTAGCCTTTGAAAACCAAGAATTGATAGAGCGAAATAGCCAAATACAAAAGTGGGTTATCATTTCGTTGGCCATTATTGTTTTGTTACTTGTTTTTGCGGCTTATACACAGTATAAAAACGTAAAACAGCAAAAATTCGCAAACAATCTTTTGGCTCTCAAATCGCTTAGGTCGCAGATGAATCCTCATTTTATCTTTAATGCCCTCAACTCAGTTAACAGTTTTATTGCGGTGAATGACGAACGTGCCGCAAATAAATATTTGACAGATTTTTCACTTTTAATGCGCTCAGTCTTGGAAAACAGTGAAGAGGATTTTATTCCTTTGGAAAAAGAAATTGAACTTTTGGAACTCTATGTGAAACTTGAACATTTCCGGTTTAAGGATAAGTTCGACTATAAATTTTCAGTAGATGAAGCCATCAATTTAAATGAGTTTGTAATTCCACCAATGTTACTTCAGCCCTATGTAGAAAACGCTGTATGGCACGGACTTCGGTATAAGGAGGAAAAAGGCTTGCTAAATATTGATTTTAAAAAAATAGATGCTAAAACCGTGAAGATTACTATTCAAGATGATGGTATTGGCCGCACAAAATCAAAAGAATTCAAAACCGAAAACCAAAAAAAGCAGAAGTCCAAAGGAATGGGCAATACGCAAAAAAGAATTGCTATCTTAAACGAAATGTACAAAGACAAAGTGGACGTAACCGTAGCGAATGTTTTCGAGAACAGCGAAGGTACCCGCGTGGAACTGATTTTAAAGAAAGATTGATGAAACTAAACGCAATAATAGTAGAAGACGAGGAAACCAGCAGGGAAATCCTCAAAAAGTATTTGGCAAAATATTGCCCAAACATTATTTTAAAGGGTGAGGCGGCAAATGTGGATGAAGCTTTGGTATTAATTCGGAATAATGATTTGGATGTAGTATTTCTAGATGTGGAGATGCCCTTCGGCAATGCTTTCGATTTGCTTGATAAAGTTGGCGATCGGCAGTTTGAAACTGTTTTTGTTACCGCTTATAATCATTATGCGATTGATGCTTTAAATGCGCACGCTTCCTATTATTTGCTGAAGCCAATTTCTATCGATAAATTGATTGAGGCTGTTGACTATGTCTCGGAAATAAAAACAATGGAAAACAATCTGCAGAATTCAATTTTAAAGCCGTTACAAACGCAGGTTGCCGGGAAGATTACAATTCCGCTGCAAAACGGTTTTGAAGTGCTTCAAATGGAAGAAATCCTTTATTGTCAGGCAGATGATAACTATACGCAGATCTATTTAAAGAAAGGAAAACGACTGGTAAGCAAGACGCTAAAATATTTTGAAGATTCCCTGTCAGAAAACGGTTTTGCTCGCGTTCACAAATCTTATTTGGTAAACGTGAACGAAATAACCGAATACAAAAAAGGAAAGGGCGGGAGCGTAGTACTTTCCAGCGGGAAGGAAATAATGGTTAGCCCTTCGCGAAAGAAGGAATTGCTAGCTTATTTTGGCTAAAAATTTATTTGGAAACACAAGTGTGATGCCGTATATTTATAGCTCAATTGGAAGCCGAATATCCTTCACGCTTTAGTGCCTTTCCAAGAGATTTGAAATTTAATTTTTTTCAGCCCTAAGCCATCTCTATGCCGACTCTATGCCGACCCTATGCCGTCTCTAAGCCGACGTTATGCCGACTCTACCTCATAGATACTCCCTAAATACCCTATAAAAACGTCACAATTAAGTTATTCTAATTTTACAAAGAACTACAAATTACAACCGATGATATTAAAACCCGTAAATGGAAAACATCCAGAAATTCCCAAAGATTGCTTTATTGCTGAAAACGCCACTATTGTTGGTGATGTGGTAATGGGCAATGAATGCAGCGTTTGGTTTAACGCTGTGATTCGCGGCGATGTGCATTTCGTTAAAATGGGCAATAAGGTAAATGTGCAGGACGGTGCGGTAATTCACGCCACCTACAAAACCTCTCCCACTACCATAGGCAACAACGTATCCATTGGGCATAACGCTATTGTTCATGGTTGCACAATCCATGATAATGTTTTGATCGGAATGGGAAGCATCGTCATGGACGATTGTGTGGTGGAGAGCAATACCATTATAGCCGCTGGAGCAGTAGTGTCAAAGAACACTAAAGTTGAAAGTGGAAGCATTTACGCCGGTATTCCCGCCAAGAAAATTAAAAACATAAGTCCCGAACTTACCAAAGGCGAAATAGAGCGCATAGCCAATAATTATGTAATGTATTCCTCTTGGTTTAAGGAGTGATTTAGAAATCCTTTTTCTCCACAGAAATCTTTTCACAATATTCCTTTAAAAGAAATTTTAAAGTCTCAGTTTCCGCATTTGTGAAAAATTGAAGATTGGGCGTAGTATTCTCATCCCGAAGCATATCCAGACTTTGAAGCACAGTCTTGGTTTGTCTGGCCACGGCTTCCCCTGAATCTATAATTTTTACGTTTGCAGGTAGAATGTTTTTCAGCTGTGGAATAATATATGGATAGTGGCTGCAGCCCAACACTAAATAATCAATATTGGCAGCAATCATTGGCTTTGTATACTTCTTCACTAACGAATGCATTTCAGGACCATCTAGATTTCCCGCTTCAATTAAAGGTACAAGGCCTTCGCCAATAATTTCGACAACATTTATATCCTTTGTAAATTCCTGTGTTGTTTTACTGAAGAGCGCACTGCTCAATGTTCCTTTGGTAGCCAAAATACCAATGCTTTTTGTAGTGGTTTGCAGCGCCGCTGGTTTTATGGCAGGCTCTATTCCTATAATAGGAATATCGTAATTTTTCCGAAGGGCAGCTATAGCATTGGTAGTAGCTGTATTGCAAGCTACTATTATAATTTTGGCTCCCATTTGGATTAACTTCTCAGTGTTTTTAATGCTGAGTTTGGTGATTTCTTCCGCAGTTTTATTCCCATAGGGAGCATTTTTACTATCCGCGAGATAAATAGTGTGCTCCAAGGGTAACAACTTGTGGATTTCCTGCCAAATGGAAGAACCCCCAACACCAGAATCAAAAACGCCTATTGGACTGTTTTTTTTCATTACGTAAATGTAGCCAATAAGTTGAAATTAAGGTATAAAAAAACTGCCCACAAGTGCGGGCAGTTTTAAAAATTTTCTTTTAGGAAAGAATTACATTCCCAATTCTTTTTTTACATCGGCCATTAGGTCTTTTCCATCGGCAAGAATTACGCCGCTACCTAAGGTTGAATCTAGCACATACTGATATCCTTGTGCTTTTGCAACTTTTTGAATGGTACTTTGGGCCTTTTCAAGAATTGGCTTAAATATATCTGTTCTTTTCTTATCTAAATCCTGAAGCGCTTGTTGTCTGTATGCTTGTATATTATCCTGCATTCCTTGAACTTCCTGGAACCTTTTTTGGTTTTCTTCATCGCTTTTGCCTGCAGCTTCAGTGTCGTACTGTTTCATTTTGGTTTCTAGCTCTTTGGCCATTGCCTTTATTTCAGTGTCATAGGTTTTCTGCACTTTTTCCAATTGGCTTTGCGCAGCCTTATATTCGGGCATTGCCTCGATTAGTTCTTGAGCATTGATGTGTGCAATTTTGGACTGTGCGTTTACAAAACTTGTAGCCCCCACGAATAGTGCCATTGCAACTAAAACTATTTTCATTTTTTTCATTGTAAGTGTATTTAATTTAAGTGTTATCTTTTTATTTGATTATTATAAAACTATTTTATTCTTGACCATCACCTTCATCGCCTTCTTTTCTTCCTTCAGAAGGATTATTTCTGTTTTGACGGGCATTCATTATTGAATCTCTTCTTTGTTCTCTTTCTTCAATCAAGCGTTGTCTGCGTTCTTCAAATTCAGCTTTTTTGGCAGCACGGATAGAGTCACGTTCCTTTTGGCGCTGGGCCATCATTTCTTCACGCTCTGTTTTTTTGGCTTCAACCAGTTTTTCGCGCTCCTCCTGTTTTTCTTGAATTGCTTTTTCTCTTTCAGTAATAGCACCTTCTTCTTCAGATGAGAGTGCTTCGCGACGCTCTATTTCGCGTTGCTCTTTTTTATTAGCAGCCTGTACTCTTCTGCCTGCACGTTCAATACTTCGCAGTACCAAATCACTGATGTCATTTCTTTTTGCTGCGAAAAGCATAACCACGTCTGCAGATTTGTCAAAAATGAAATCGTACTTTTTATTCTCTGCAATTTCCTGAACTATATTGAAAACTTGATCTTGAATAGGTTGCACCAATTGTCTTCTCTGGATCATTAGATCTCCATTTGGGCCAAAACGATCCTGTTGGTATTGAAGCATTTCATCTTCCTTAATTTTAATTTCCTCTTCGCGCTCGTCAATCAATTCTTTGGTAAGAAGAACCCTTTCGTTTGCAAGGTTCAGTTTCATTTGGTCTATTTCCTTCTGCTTCTTTTCAATATCCTGTTTCCAGCGTTGTACCTTTCCTTCCAATTGGATAGAGGCTTCTTTGTATTCTGGAACACTTTCCAGGATATATTCCATATCAATATATCCTATGCGAACGCCTCTTTGAGCTTCTGCCATAAAGGTGAAGCAAAAAAGGAAAAGGGTAAAAAATAGTATTTTTTTTGTCTTCATATTATTTGGTTGTTGTTTAAGAAAATATCGTGCCAATTTTTAAAATTGTTGTCCAATGATAAAGTGGGTTTCCCATCCATTCTTCTCGGTTCCGCCCAAAACAGGGTCAAAGCCATATCCGAAATCGATACCCAAAAGTCCAAATGCTGGCATAAATATACGCAATCCTGCGCCAGCGGAACGTTTTAGTTCAAAAGGATTATAATTTCTGAAGCCATCATAGGAAGCTCCTCCCTCTGCAAACCCAAGAACATAGATGGATGCCATCTGTGCCAAAGTTACGGGATATCTTACCTCTAACGAAAATTTATTGTAAATCGTATTTCCGTCTGCATCAGATAAAGATTGGTTAGGATAACCTCTAAGCTGAATTACTTCGCGGCCATCCAAGCTATACGCGCCAAGTCCATCACCACCTACAAAAAATCTTTCAAATGGCGGTACACCACGATCTTGATTATAAGCTCCCAAGAATCCAAACTCCGTATTAGTTTTAAGAACCATTTTTCCTATAAGTCTGGTATACCAACTTCCCTTAAATTTAATTTTGTAATATTCCAGCCATTTAAAACGCTCTTGGTCAATTTCATAAATTCTTTTCCTGTCATCAATATACTCAGGATCGTCTTGAGGTGTAAGCTCAAGAAGGTCTCTCTCATTAGAAAGAGCTTTGTAATCAACGTTGTTAAACGCTGAATAAGGTAGGGTCAACTTTGCAGTAATACTGAAGTCGGAACCTTGTGTTGGGTAAATAGGGTTGGTGGCCGTGTTGTTTCGGCTTATACCGATAGTATATGCCAAGTTGTTGGAATAACCATCACCAAATGTAAACAAGCCAGTGTTGTAATTATTCAGATTGTAATGCTGGAAGCTAATAGCATTAGACCATACAAAATAATCATCGGGCCACTTCACTTTTTTGGCAAGACCTACCGATCCTCCAGTAATAGTAAAACTTCTGGATTTGTCTGCTCTTCTATTGTTGTAATCGTAGAAATTCTGAATAGTGTGAGAGAACGAAGTGGACAATTGTACGGGCTTTCTACCACCTAACCATGGTTCTGTAAGAGATATGCTATAAGTTTGGTAATAACTACTGGCCTGTGCCCGAATTGATAGTTTTTGCCCATCACCCATTGGCAAAGGCTTGTAAGAACTAAGGTTGAAAATATTTCTAAGCGAAAAGTTATTGAAGGAAAGTCCAAGCGTTCCAACAAAACCGCCACCGCCATAACCTCCCTGAAGTTCAACTTGGCTGGAGCCTTTTTCCACGACGGAATATTCCAAATCAACCAAGCCGTTGTTTTCATCAACTTTCTTGAAATTTGGAGAAAGCTGCTCTGGATCAAAGAAGCCTAACTGTCCCAATTCGCGAATGGTTCTTACCACGTCGCGTTTACTGTATTTTTGACCGGGACGTGTTCTTAATTCTCGATAAATCACATGATCGTTTGTGCGATCATTACCTACAACTGTTACGTGGTCAAAATAGAACAGGTTGCGTTCCATTATCCGTATTTCAAAATCGATGGTGTCATTGCGCACGGCTACCTCAACTGGGTTTATTCTTGCTGCGAGATATCCGTTGTTTTGGTAAAGGTTTGTAAGATCGTTTGCTTCTGGGTCGCTTTCGTCTGCAATGCGTTCTTGTAGTAAAACTCCGTTATAGACTTCGCCACTTTTTATGCCCAGGATTTGGCGTAATTGGTTATCGGTAAACACACTGTTTCCGATAAATTTAATATCGCCAAAATAATACTTGTCGCCTTCTTCAAGCTTAATGTCTAAGGCTACGTTCTTTTTATCAAGAACTCGAAGTGTATCACTAATTATTCGGGCATCGCGATAACCATTTGACTTATATTTTTTTAGAATTGATTCTCTGTCCTCCTCAAATCCTTCTTCGGTATATTTTGAACGTTTCCAAAAACGTATAAAGTTTTTGCGTTTGGTTTTTTTCATGGAACGTCGCAATTTGCCATTGGTAAAATGCTCATTTCCTTCAAAATTGATTTTTTTAACTTTTACGCGTTTTCCCTTATCGATTGAAATCACCATATTTCGGGATACTTCTACACCTGTTGAATCTGTATAAGGGGTTGTGTTGATGGTAACCTCGGTATTAAAAAAACCGTCTTTTTTATATTTAGTTGTAATGTAATTTTTGGTAGTAGTAAGAAGATTTTCAGTAATCTTGGCGCCAGCTTTAAGATCATTGTCTTTAATGATTTCTTTTTTCTTGGCCTTTCTTATTCCCTTTCCGTTAATGACAATTTCATTAAGTTTTGGTAGCTCAACAATATAGAGCTCTAAATCAACATTGTCACCTTCAATATTTGTTACGTAAAAAGCGATGTCGCTGAAAAGATTTTGTTCCCAAAGTTTTTTGGTTACTTGACTCAATTTTTCGCCCGGAATGTAGATTCTGTCCCCTTTTTTTAGACCTGTAAAGGCAATTACGGTCTGCTCGTTAAAGCTCTGTGCTCCAGTAACCTTTATTTCGTTTATGGTGTATTTTCTTCCGCTGTCAAGTTCTTTTTGCTGTGCCTGTAGTGTAAAAACGGAAAGTATTGTAAATAATAAAATACAATAAGATTTTCTGTATGTATGCAATAGGAAACTATTGATTAAGTTGTTCACTGGTTTTTCCAAATCTTCTTTCTCTGTTTTGATAATTTAATATTGCTTCAAAAAGATGGTTTTTTGTATAATCGGGCCAAAGTGTTTCAGTAAAATACAATTCGGCGTACGCTATTTGCCAAAGTAGAAAATTACTAATGCGCTGCTCGCCACTAGTGCGTATTAATAAATCTACATCTGGTAAATTTTGCGTGTAAAGATGATTATTTATTACCGTTTCATCAATATCATGCGGCGAAATTAGGTTATTTTTAACTTTAAGACTAATCTCTTTTATTGTTTTTGTAATTTCTTCCCTTGAACCATAGCTTAGGGCAAGGGTAAGGGTCATTCGCTTGTTTTCCTTAGTTTTGTCAATAACGTCCAGCAACTCTTTGTGCGCTTTTTTTGGTAATGCGTCCAGATTGCCGATGGCATTTAGTTTTATATTGTTATCGGTAAGGGTTTTTATTTCTTTTTTAAGGGAGGAAACCAAGAGTTTCATCAATAGTTCCACTTCCATTTTGGGGCGGTTCCAGTTTTCGGTTGAAAAAGCATATAGCGTTAAAAAAGGAATTCCTATTTCTGCGCTTCCTTCTACTATTTCACGTACTGCTTTGGTGCCATTTTCATGACCAATAGACCTAAATAGACCCTTTTGTTTTGCCCAGCGGCCATTGCCGTCCATAATAATGGCAAGGTGCTGGGGCAGTTTGTCTTTGTCTATTTGGTCTTTATAGTCCATTTTATAATTAAAAATTGCAATAACAAGGCTTTCTTCCGAAGGCAAAAGTAACGGTTATACCAGTAAAAACATACCAATCGTCACTGTTTGTGTTTCCAAATTTAAGGCCTTCTTCGTCTGCCAGCCCTTTTACGGGGTTGCTACCGTCCAAATCATCCGTAAATGTATAACGTGCGCCAATTTCAAAACCTACCATTGCATTTTGGCCCATATTGGCTTTAAAGCCTACAACCATGGGTATTGCAACGCTCATTGCATTATCATATTCTACTATATCACCATTTGCTCGTTTGCGCAAAGCGGTATAACTAAAACCTGTGAGACCGGTATATAAATAAGGGGATGAAATAGCTTTTTGGGAATGAACGTCAAAATCCCAAAAGGTGTATTCAATCCCTATGGAGAGTTCTTTTACTGTGTTTTCAAATGAATAACCGCGTTGTTTTCTACGGCTGTTTGGACTTTTGGAATCGTCTCCTTTTATATTTGCAATCAATACCGAGCCCCTAAAAGCGTGTCTTGCGCTGCGGTTCCATTTAAAAATACCGCCCACAGCAAAGCTGTTTGGGTTTATGAAATTGGTTTTCCCAACATCACCAATATAATTTGCGCCTCCAATCATTCCACCTATTTCATAGGTTTGGGAATGTGCATAGAATGCCGTTGAGAGTATTAAAAATACAGTCGCGAAATACTTCATATACTTTAAAAGTTTGCAAATATAACAATAAACTTGGCTTGACATTGTGGGAAGCCAATTTGTCTCAGTTGATTAACAAATTTTGATGGATTTTATTGTTTAGTTCCGCTTGTCTTCGCCCCACAAAAGTTTTTTACGAAGTGTTTTTATAAAACTGTCATCGTGTAACTGAAGCAATTTAATGGTAAAAGGAGCTTTTTTAATGATGATCTCAGTTTCGTTTTCTAGCGTTGCAATACGGGAGTCCATGGAGACCAAAAAAGTGTTTTCCCGCCCCGAAACTTTTAATGAAATGGTGCTGGAATCTGGAATAACCAAAGGTCGCGCGTTTAGATTATGAGGGGCAATAGGAGTAAGTACAAAATTATTTGCATCGGGGTCTATTACTGGGCCGCCGCAACTTAAGGAATATCCAGTTGAGCCAGTGGGTGTTGCTACAATTAGACCATCAGACCAATAAGAGGTAAGGTATTTGTCGTTAACCAATGTCTCCACCTTTATCATGGAGGTTGTATTTCTTCGGTTTACGGCTACTTCATTTAATGCGAAATTTAATGGTTGAATTTCTTCGCTCTTTGGGAAAGTTTCAACCGTAAGCAAGCTTCTTTCAGAAATGGAATATTCGCCCTCCAAAATCTGGTTCAGGCTTTCGGTCATTTCCTCTTTTTGAATGGTGGCCAAAAACCCTAATCTGCCCGTATTGATACCCACGATCGGTATGCCTAAATCACCTACGAAGGTTACGGCTTTCAATATGGTTCCATCTCCACCAATGCTAAAAAAAAGGTCAAAACTAGCGTCTAACTTGGTAAAGGTGGAAAAGGCAGAAAAATTTTTGGTGATATCTTGATTTTGATTGATGATGCCCAAAAAGTTTTCCTCAATAACAACTTCGGCCTCTCTCTTCTGAAGCGCATCGAGCAACATCTGAATATAAATTTCAGAATTTTCGTGATAAAATTGTCCGTAGATGCCTATTTTCATTTAAATAATCTTGATGCTATGGATACTTTTATTTTTACTTTCTACTGACGACTACTTTTATATATTAAGGTATTTGTCCAGATAATCGGAACGTTCCTTTAAATCCTCCAAAAATTTATCTTCTTCGTGATGACTTATTACGTTATAATTATACCTTCTAAACGTTTGAACAATACTGTTCATAGCGGTGTGGCCCACTTTTAAGGTAATCTGTACAGTGTCATTTTGAATATTTGAAATAAATACTCCAAAAATCCTCGTTCCGTTAGATTCTACAATTTGGCAGATTTCACTAAAAGAATAATCTTGGATTTCCTTCTCAACCACAATAATTCCACCGGTTTCGTTCAAAAAGGGAGTATTGTTAAAAAGGCTCATAATATCACCTAATTCATAATATCCCAAATACTTGTTTTCAGCACCCAAAACAGGCATAATATTGCTGTTGTGGAGTGCAAAAGCTTCCAGGATGTCTAACCAATTCGTATCTTCAAGCACGTGAAAGGGCTCTAAGGCATATTGAAAATCATTAAGTGTTTTGGTATTGTCAAAACAGTACGCATCATTTTCAGAAACACAACCAATAAAATGACCGTCCTTTTTAACAGGCACATGTGAATAGGTGAGCTGGTTGAATACCACTTGCACATCTTTTACATTAGAAGAAATGTCAAAAGGTTCAATATCGTTTATGATATAATTCCTGGTTTCCATTGCAAATTATTTTTAACGCAAATTACTTAAAATAAAGGTTCATTAGCGTTTGGAAGGTTTGTATTTTTGTTAATTATAACACAAAGAAATGACAAAACTTAGCGTAAACATAAACAAAATCGCCACACTGCGCAATGCACGCGGCGGTAACGCCCCTGATTTGTTGCAGGTTGCAAAAGATGTGGAAAATTTCGGAGCACAGGGAATCACAATCCATCCAAGGCCCGACGAACGCCACATTAGGTATCAAGATGCGTATGATTTAAAATCAATCGTTTCCACGGAATATAATATTGAGGGGAATCCGATGGATAATTTCACAAAGATGGTTTTGGAAATAAAACCTACACAAGTAACCTTGGTTCCCGACGCTGTCGACGCAATCACTTCCAACGCAGGCTGGGATACCGTGAAGCACAGAGATTACTTAAAGGAAATAATTTCTGAATTTAAGCGAAACGGAATCCGCACTTCAATTTTCGTAGATCCAACCTTAAAAATGATCGAGGGCGCCGCCGAAACGGGAACCGATAGAGTTGAACTTTACACCGAAGAATTCGCAATACAATATTCCTTGGCAAACAAAGAAGCCGTAAAACCTTATACAGAGTGCGCAATTCTCGCAAATAAATTAGGTTTGGGCATCAACGCCGGGCACGACCTTTCATTGGAAAACATTGCTTTTTTTAAGCAAAACATTCCAAATCTTTTGGAAGTGAGCATTGGGCATGCGCTTATTTGCGAGGCGCTCTATGNGCACGACCTTTCATTGGAAAACATTGCTTTTTTTAAGCAAAACATTCCAAATCTTTTGGAAGTGAGCATTGGGCATGCGCTTATTTGCGAGGCGCTCTATGATGGGTTGGAAAAGGTGATTTCAGAATATTTAAAAAAACTTAATTAATGACTCTCCACTCTCAAATATTAGGTTCCGGCAAACCTTTCGTAATCCTTCACGGTTTCCTCGGTATGAGCGATAACTGGAAAACCCTCGGCACTCGCTGGGCAGAAGCCGGTTATGAGGTTCATCTTTTGGACCAGCGCAACCACGGGCGAAGTTTTCACAGCGATGAATTTTCGTATGAATTAATGTCGGAAGATTTGAAAAATTATTGCGAAGAGCACAGTTTAAAAGAAATAATTCTACTCGGTCATTCCATGGGTGGAAAAGTTGCAATGCAGTTTGCAGTAACCTATCCCGAAATGGTTTCGAAACTGGTTGTTGCAGATATTGGTCCAAAGTCTTATCCGTCACACCATCAAGATATTTTGAAAGCGCTTTCGTCATTGAATTTTTCACAAATAAAATCACGCGGCGAAGCAGAAGATGTCCTTTCGGAATATATAAAAGACGAAGGTACACGACTGTTTCTTCTTAAAAATTTATACCGAAAAAATAAAAACGAACTGGCGCTTCGCATAAATTTACCCGTTCTTTCAGAAAAAATTGAAGAAGTGGGGGTTGCGCTTGCCAATGAAACTGCTTTTGAAGGCTATACGCTTTTTTTAGGAGGCGAGAAAAGTGGCTACATAGAACCGATGGACGAGATTTTGATTAAAAAGCATTTTCCGAAAGCAAAAATAATTACAATATCAAACGCCGGCCATTGGCTGCACGCAGAAAATCCTGATGAATTTTATGAGAATGTTATGAATTTTTTATAATATTGTAAGAAGGTTTCTTATGCGTGCATAATAAATACCTTATAAATAATTCCTTACTAATTTAAAACTAAGAATTAACTCTAAAGAAATAAACAATTATGAAGAAAGTATTACTACTTGCCGTTTTTGCGCTAGCAAGTGCGGTTACTTATGCGGGCGGTTACCGCGTAAGTTTGCAGGGCAATAAAGCCCTCGCGATGGGGCACACGGGCGTTGCGGTTGTAAACAGTAGCGAATCGGTGTTTTTTAACCCCGCAGCATTGGTTTATCTGGAAGATAAATTCAGTATCTCAGCAGGTGTGCACGGTGTGTTTTCAAACATTGCCTATCAAGACGCCGAAACTGGTGCAAATGCGCGGACCGATAGTCCCGTAGGGACTCCACTTTATTTATATGCGTCATACCAAGCAACAGATTGGTTGGCTTTTGGTCTTGGCGTTTACACTCCCTACGGAAGTTCTGTAGAATATGAAGACGATTGGGCGGGATCGCACCTTTTAAATAATATTGATTTACAGGCAATCTATATACAGCCAACGGTTTCTTTTAAAATTAATGACAAGTTGAGCGTAGGTGGTGGGCCAATTTATGTTACAGGTTCCGTTAACTTCAACAGAAACCTAAACCGTACCCTTACCGATCTTGATGGAAATCGTGCAAATGTAACTATTGATGCTTCTGGAGTAAGTAGCTGGGGATGGGTAGCCAGTACAATGGTTAATCTTACGGATGATCTTCACATAGGTGCTACGTATCGTTCAGAAATTATCCTGGATGCTGAAGATGGTACTGCCGAGTTTGAAAATATTCCAAACTCTCCTTTAACGCCTTTTGAAAATACTTCTATCAAGGCCTCTTTGCCAATGCCAGCTGAAATGACCGTGGGTATGTCCTACGATTTCTGCGAAAGTTGGACCTTCGCTTTTGATTACAATAGAACTTTTTGGGATGTTTACAATTCTTTGGATATCGATTTTGCAAACGAAGCTATTCCAGATTCAAAAAATGCACGTAATTATAAGAACTCTTCCATATATCGTTTTGGGATGCAATATGACGCTACCAAAATGTTCACATTGAGAGCTGGTTATTACTTTGATGAATCGCCTGTTCGCGAAGGCTATTTCGCTCCTGAAACACCTCGTAACGATAGTAATAACTTTACCGCCGGTCTTACAGTAAATCTTGGCGAGCACCTTCAAATAGATGCTTCTTTCCTTTATTCACACTTTAAGGAGGTGGATGCTTCATATAATTATTACTTCGAGAACGGTGTAGCGGTTCCATTTAAGGGAACCTATAAAACCAATGTTTTTGTTCCAGGATTGGGGCTTACTTATAAATTATAATCGAAAAAAAAATCTTAAAGATGAAAAATATACTTAAATATACATTCGCGGTCTTGGCTGTTGGCTTTGTAAGCTGCGAACCAGAATTTGATAGCCCTGTAACTGACGATGGTTTTTACAGCAGCGGAACGGCAAATCTTTCAAAATATGTTTCCGTTGGAAATTCCTTGACAGCTGGTTATGCTGATGGGGCTCTATACATTACAGGGCAGGAAAATAGCTATCCGAACATTATGGCGGAGCAGTTTATGTTTACTGGCGGAGGTGAATTTATGCAGCCGTTGATGAATGACAATATAGGGGGTTTATTATTGGGTGGTACACAAATTGCTGAAAACAGATTCGTCCTTGCCGTTGATGCAAATGGCAATCCAGGCCCAGTTCGATTGGAAGGAACTCCCACTACTGATATTTCAAATAAATTAAGTGGGTCTTTTAACAATATGGGTGTTCCCGGTGCAAAAAGTTTTCATTTAGTTGCTCCAGGTTATGGTAATGTAGCTGGAGTGCCAACTGGTGCGGCGAACCCTTATTTTGCCCGTTTTGCAAGTAGCGAAAGCGCAACTGTAATTGGTGATGCCGCTGCGCAGAACCCAACCTTTTTCAGTCTTTGGATTGGTAATAACGACATTTTAAGTTATGCGACATCCGGAGGAGCTGGAGTTGATCAAACTGGGAATTTTGACCCTTCAACCTATGGTGGCAACGACATTACAGATCCTAACGTTTTTGCCTCTGTTTATAGCCAGCAAGTAGATGCTTTAACTGCAAGCGGTGCAAAAGGTGTTTTGGTGAATATTCCTGAAGTAACATCTATACCTTACTTCACTACTGTTCCAACTAATGCGATTCCGTTGGATGCTGCAACTGCGGCGCAATTGAATGCACAATTTGCAGCATATAATACACAAATATTGCCAGGTTTGGCGGCTATGGGAGTAATTACCCCTGAAGAAGCTGCACTGCGTATGATCAATTTCTCTGCGGGACAAAATTTCCCAATTATGACAGACGATGATCTTACCGATTTAACGACTATTTTGCAGGGGGCGCCTTTTAGTCTTCCGCCTCAGTTAGCAGCATTGTTGGGCCAATTACGTCAAGTAAAGTCTGATGATCTTATTGTTTTGACTGCTTCATCGGTATTGGGTACAACTCCAGACCCAAACAATCCACAAGGTGTTATTGGAGTTTCAATTCCTTTAACAGACCAATATGTTTTAGCGGTTTCTGAACAAGCACGCATCACTGCAGCAAGCACTGCGTACAATGCCACTATCCAAGCCCTTGCCGGAGCCAAAGGATTGGCTTTCGTTGATGCAAAGGCTGCTTTGGCGAGAGTTGCAAATGGAGGTGTTGTTTATGATGGTGGCGTGCTTACTTCACAGTTTGTAACAGGCGGGGCGTTTTCTTTGGACGGCGTTCACCCAACTCCACGAGGGTATGCTTATACTGCAAACTTGATTATTCAAGCAATTAATGATACCTATGATGCAACTATTCCTAAGGTGCACATTGGTAACTATGCAACTATTACAGTTACAAATAATTAATATTAAATATTTGCTTTATAGAAAAACCGCCTAGTATGGGCGGTTTTTTTTATCTTTAAATTCAACTTAAACCTCACAAACATGAAACTAATCATTAAATTATTGCTTACGGCCCTCGCAGTTGTGGTATTGTCAAAAATTTTGCCTGGCGTCGCTGTTGAAGGATATGGTTCAGCTATTATAGTCGCTATTGTAATTGCTTTATTGAGACTCATAGTCAAGCCTATTTTGGTATTATTGACCCTGCCAATAACCATTGTAACTTTTGGACTTTTTCTGCTTATTATCAATGCCATTATTATCCTCATTGCTGATTATTTCGTAGGGGGATTTGCGGTCTCTACAATTTGGTGGGCGCTTCTTTTCAGTTTGTTGCTTTCGCTTTTTCAATCCATACTTTTTTCACTTATTAAAGAAGATTAGCAAATTGCTGAACAACAGTTTGTAAATGTTTGTTGGGTTATGCAAAAAGCCGTACTTTTGCAACCCGAAATTCAGAAGAGAAAAAATGAACATTACAAAAAAAGACATTGATAAACTGAACGCTGTACTTACGGTAGAGGTTTCAAAAGACGATTATTCAGGCAAAGTTGAAAAAGTGCTGAACGATTATCGTAAAAACGCCAATATCCCCGGGTTCCGAAAAGGACACGTGCCTTTGGGAATGGTAAAAAAGCAATACGGAAAAGCGGTTTTGGTAGAAGAAGTAAACAAGCTTTTGCAAGATGCACTCCACAAATTTCTTAACGAAGAAAAACTGGACGTACTAGGAAACCCACTTCCGAAGAATGAAGCAGAAATAAATTGGGATGCAGATGATTATTCCTTTGAATTTGAATTGGGCCTTGCACCAAAATTCGACGTTGACGTAAAAGGCAATGAGGTGGTTCACTACAAAATCATCGCAGATGATGAAATGCTGAACAACCAAGTAAAGACCATCCGCAAGCAATACGGAAAATTAATTTCGAAAAAAGAGGTTGAAAAAGGTGATGAAATTACCGGAACTTTTACTTCAACTGAAAAAGAAATTGATAAAAAAACTACACTTTCCACTGAGGAAATTGCCGGTAAAAAACAATTGGAAAGCCTAATTGGTTCAAAAGTTGGCGACACGGTTACTTTAAAAACAAAAGGAATGTTTGCCGATGACCACGACAACCAAAAATATTTAGGTGTTTCTCACGATGATGCCCACGGTTTGGATATTGAGGTTTCCTTCAAAATTGAAGAAGTAAACAAACGCGAAATGGCAGAGCTGAACCAGGAATTGTTCGACAAACTATTTGGTGAAGCAGTAGTTACTTCAGAAGAAGAATTGAAAGCAAAAATAAAGGAAGATGCCGAAGGGCAATTTGCACAGCAAAGCGACCAAAAACTTTTGAATGATGTGGTTGATTCATTAATTGAGAACACAAAATTTGACCTTCCTAAAGAATTCTTGCAACGCTGGATAGCTATGACCGGCGAAAAGAGACTTTCCGAAGAAGATGCAAAAGCTGAATACGAAAGAAGCGAAAAGGGACTACGCTACCAATTGATCGAAGGAAAACTTCGTGCGGAAAATAACCTGCAGGTAACTTTTGAAGAGTTGAAAGACTATTCAAAAAATATGATAAAAGCGCAGATGGCACAATTTGGCCAAACCAATTCCACAGAAGAGGAATTAGAGTCAATCGCTGCACGAATTCTTTCAAACAAAGAAGAAGTTGAGCGTTTAAGTGAGCAATTGAACACTAATAAATTGCTTAATTTCTTTAAGGAAAACGCAAAACTAAAGACAAAGGAGATTACTTACGATAAATTCATTAAGGAAGCCTACGCCTAATTCAGCGAAGAAATAGTTATCTTTAGGCGTTGAATTGTTTAATTTGACGCCTTTTTAATTTCCTGCGAAGGCAGGAGTCTCATAATTTTTAGTATTTAAAAATAGGAATAGAATATTTATGAACTACAGTAACGAATTCAGAAACTTTGCTATAAAAGATCAAGGCATCAACAACATGTACTACGACAAAATTATAAGTAGTATGTACCCCACGAACTTGACCCCAAATATTATTGAAGAACGCCAAATGAACGCCGTGGCGATGGACGTTTTTTCACGTTTGATGATGGACCGCATTATTTTCCTTGGTACCGGAATCAACGACCAAGTGGCAAATATTGTACAGGCCCAATTATTGTTTTTGGCAAGTACAGATGCCGCTCGCGATATTCAAATTTACATCAACTCACCCGGTGGAAGCGTTTACGCAGGCTTGGGAATCTATGATACCATGCAATTCATTAAGCCAGACGTGGCAACAATCTGTACCGGAATGGCGGCATCAATGGCTGCGGTTTTGCTTTGTGCAGGAGAAAAAGGAAAGCGCAGCGGCCTAACACACTCTCGAGTAATGATTCACCAACCATTGGGAGGCGCACAGGGACAAGCGAGTGATATTGAAATTACCGCCCGCGAAATAATCACCTTAAAAGAAGAACTTTATAGAATAATCGCAAATCACTCTGGCCAAACCTATGAAAAAGTTTATGAGGACAGCGATCGCGATTATTGGATGAAAGCCGATAAAGCTTTGGAATACGGAATGATTGATGAAATATTGACACGAAGCTAAAAAATAGATTTTTTGAAAAAAGATAATATGTCGAAAGAAGATTTGGAATGTTCCTTTTGTGGCCGTAAAAAGTCGGAAACCAATTTGCTCATTGCAGGTTTGGATGCACACATTTGCGACCGTTGTATTGAACAGGCTCACGGAATTGTGGTTGAAGAGGCTTTGCATTCTGGAAATACAGATATTTCCAAGGATTTAATGCTGAAAAAACCAAAGCTTATCAATGCCTTTTTGGATGAATACGTAATAGGGCAGGAGCATACTAAAAAAGTGATGTCGGTTGCTGTTTACAATCACTACAAACGATTGCTACAGCCAAAGAGCGATGACGATATTGAAATACAGAAAAGTAATATCATCATTGTCGGGCAAACCGGAACCGGGAAAACCTTGATCGCAAAAACCATTGCCCGAATGTTGAACGTTCCCTTGGCCATTGTTGACGCTACGGTTTTAACTGAAGCTGGTTACGTGGGCGAGGACGTGGAAAGTATTTTGACGCGTTTACTTCAAGCTGCAGATTACAACCTCGAAAAAGCCGAAAACGGAATTGTATTTATTGACGAAATAGATAAAATAGCTCGCAAGAGTGACAATCCATCCATAACACGCGATGTGAGTGGCGAAGGGGTGCAGCAAGCCTTGTTGAAACTTTTGGAAGGAACCACAGTTAACGTTCCACCGAAAGGAGGAAGAAAACATCCCGACCAAAAATTCATTGAAGTAAATACGGAGAATATTCTTTTTATCGCTGGTGGTGCCTTTGATGGTATTGAGCGTCATATTTCAAAAAGATTGAATATGCAGGCAGTTGGTTTTTCAGCTTCGGTAAAGGAAAATCAGATGGAAAAAGATAATATGCTTCGCTATATTATTCCGAAGGATCTAAAGGATTTCGGACTGATTCCCGAAATAATCGGTCGTCTTCCAGTCTTGACTTATATGAACCCATTGGATAAGGAAACGTTGCGAGCAATTCTTACCGAACCCAAAAACGCCATTATAAAACAGTACAAAAAACTGTTTGAAATGGACGGAATTGATTTTGTAATTACGGAAGAAGCTTTAGACTTTATTGTCGAGCAAGCAATTGAATACAAACTTGGCGCACGTGGCCTCCGCTCGCTTTGCGAGGCTGTTTTAACAGATGCAATGTACGATCTGCCCGGAACTGACGAAACAAAACTTCACGTGACAAAAGAATATGCTGAAGAAAAGCTCAGTAAATCAACTATCAAAAAACTGAAGGCTGTTTCTTAAAATATCATACAGTTTTATAAAAGAAAAACCTCGGAAAGTTCCGAGGTTTTTGTATGTTGTACTAAGACGATTCTTAGGGAGTGGCAAGCAAAGACTTATTCTTAGTGTGAAGAATTTTATTGTGCATCTGCTCTTTTTTGCTTCTTAAATTATAACCGGCTACTTCTCCATCATTTTTTGCTGCGTTTGTAGACGCGCAAGATGAAAACAAAACGGTAAAAACCAAAAAGCAAACTATGTATAAAACTTGTTTCATTTTGAAATATCAATGATTTTGATATGTCAAAAGTACATTGGAAGTAAAGCGCACACAAAAGTTTTAGTTGAACTTACTTGTAAACTCGTTGAAATACAACTTTTGAAAAAAGCAGTCGATAAAGTGTTTAAAATGCCCGATTTACAACATTTTACAAGTGTTGGTATTTTTAAAAAGGAAGCTAAAAAGTATTGTTTAAACGTAAAAGTTCCTCCAAATAATCGCGTGTATTTGAAAGCCGTGGCACTTTGTGCTGTCCGCCGAGTTTGTTTTTTTCTTTTAACCAATCATAAAAAAGACGTTCGCGAGCGTGATGGATTGTCGGGGCGTTAAGCGTAGTGTTATTGAAGCGTTTGGCTTCATAGTCGCTATTTACTTCCTGTAAAGCAGTGTCCAAAAGTTTGGTAAATGAATTAAGGTCGTCGGGCGGTGATTTAAATTCGATTATCCACTCGTGCGCCCCTTTTTCTTTTCCATTCATAAAAATTGGTGCGGCTGTATAATCCACAATTTCAGCATTTGTGAGTTGTGAAACCTTTCGCAATGCTGTTTCGGCGTTTTCAATAATTAACTCTTCACCAAAAACATTTATATGGTGTTTTGTTCGGCCAGTAACCTTTATGCGGTACGGATCTGTCGAGGTAAAGCGTACAGTATCACCAATTTTGTATCGCCAAAGCCCAGCATTTGTAGTGATTACAATGGCGTAATTTTTACCTTCCTCCACTTCGCTCAAAGGAATCACCCTTTCTTCAGAGGTGCCGTAATTATCCATCGGAATAAATTCATAAAATATTCCGTAGTCAAGCATCAATAGCAATTCCTTGTTTTCGTTTCTATCTTGGATTGCAAAGAAACCTTCGGAAGCATTGTAAATTTCGTAATATCTAAAATCATTTTTTGGTAATAACTTGTTGTATTGGTCTATGTAAGGATCAAAATTTACACCTCCGTGAAAATAAACTTCCAAGTTTGGCCAAACTTCAAAAAGATTATTTCTTCCCGTGGTCTCCATCACTTGATTCAGCAAAACCAGCATCCATGAAGGCACTCCCGCTAAACTGGTTACATTTTCTTTAATGGTTTCATTTACAATTGCCTGCATCTTAGTTTCCCAATCGCCCATTAATGAAACTTCGTTGCTGGGTGTACTGCTGAACTCTGCCCAAAAAGGCATGTTGTCAATCAAAATTGCGGAAAGATCTCCGAATACGGTTCCGTTTTCTTGATACAACTGCTTGCTGCCCCCCAGGCGAAGGCTTTTTCCCAAAAATAATTGCGCATTTGGGTTGTTGTTGAGGTACATACATAGCAAATCCTTACTTGCTGCGTAGTGGCAATTTTCCAACGAATCGCTGGTTACCGGTATAAACTTACTCTTGGCGTTGGTTGTGCCACTGGATTTTGCGAACCATTTTATGGGCGTGGGCCAGAAAATATTGCTTTCACCGCATCTGGCGCGTTCAATTCTGGCTTCGTTTTCTTCATATGTGGTAACGGGTACTCTTTCAGAAAATTCGCGATAAGTTTTTATTGATGAAAAATCATACTCCCGGCCAATTTCTGTATGCTTTGCTTTCTGAAGTAAATTGAAAAGTAATTCTTCCTGGACTTCAATAGGATACTTTAAAAAAAGGTCTATTTGATGAAATCTTTTTTTTAGGAACCAAGAAGCAATGGAATTTACAAAGGGGATTGGCATGTTTTTCTGCTATCTTTATGCTATAAAAATAACGATTTTATAATTACGATTTCCGCTTTTTTGAAGTGATGTTTCCACAGTGTTTCTTCAGAAAAATTATCGCCTAAATATTTTTGAATAAATGAATTACGAAGGAGTACTTACCAAAATGCAGACTGAAAACGGTTCGCCCATTCAATACTATCTTGTTTTTGCAAACGATTTTTTGCACATGAACCAATTGCTGGATAAAAAAGTTTCTATCAATTTTCTCCGCTATCAATGCCTAAATTGTGGCCTTCAAAAGAAAATTTATCGTCAGGGTTATTGTTATGACTGTTTTTATGAAATTCCACAAGCAGCAGATTGGGTAATTAGTCCCGAAAAAAGTAAGGCACATCTTAATATTGAAGATCGTGACTTAGAATTTGAAAAGCGAGTGCAACTGCAGCCCCACGTAGTGTACCTTGCCAATAGCAGTAGCGTAAAAGTAGGAGTAACGCGCAAAAGCCAGATTCCTACCCGTTGGATAGACCAAGGCGCACATGAGGCTATTGAAATTGTTGAGGTTCCCAATCGTTATTTGGCGGGAATTACCGAAGTAGCTTTGAAAGACCACGTGAGCGATAAGACAAACTGGAGAAGCATGTTGAAAAATGATGTGACCGATGAAAATTTAGTGGAATGGCGAAACAGACTGAAACAATTTATTCCTGCCGAAGCTGCCGAATATTATTTGGAAAACAATGCCGAAACAAATCTGCAGTTCCCGGTATTGAAATATCCCGAAAAACCAAAATCACTTAACCTCGAAAAGAATCCTTTCTTTGAAGGGGTTCTGAAAGGTATAAAAGGCCAATACCTACTGTTTGAAGATCAAACCGTTTTCAATATTCGGGGAAACGAAGGATATGTAGTGTCCATAACGGTAAATTAACTTCCTGTTTGTGTAGTATCGGTTTTCTTTTTCTTTCCACCCAAAATTCCACCTAACACATCCCTTATGATTTTTGTATTTTGTTGTTGCGTAGTTTGTTGTTGATTATTATTGGTATTCGTTTTAGTGGAGTCCTGCTTGGTTCCGCCCACCAAAATATCTTCCAGAATCCCAGTTCCTTGCTTTATCAATTTGTCTTTTTGCTTCGCTAAAATTTGTTTGGTCAACGTGTTAATTGCCGTTTCTGCATTTAAGGAAACTTGTGGATTGGTAAAAGTTCCTTTCAAACCAATTGGTAGTGCCACGCTCATTGCGTCAGCTTCCTGCTCATTTAAATTTTGAAGCAATTTTGTAACCTCACTCCCCAAATATTTCGCAGGTACATCCATAGTTACATTGTAATCAATAGTTTTGTCCAAGCCGTGTGTTCCGGCAACGGCAACATTGATTCCTTTTATATCAAAATCAAAAGGTTTTACCTCAATTTTACCGTTGTTAAAAAAAAAGTTGGTGCTCACGTCCCTTAAACTCAATCTATCCAGATTCAAAAATGAAACTTTGTTGCCCAAGGCGGCCAACAGAGGAGCTTGTTGCGGATCCACTTCGGCAGTAATAATTTGTGCCAAAGCAGTTCCGGCAAGCGTGGAAAGTTTTGGCGAAAGATCACTTGTGAGCTGGCCGGTAAATTCAAATTTAGTGTTTAAATTTCCCTGCAGCGCCTTTGCAATCGGTACCAAAAACTGAAACATTTCCAATTGCTTGAATGATTGATCAATATCGATTTTACTTAAATCCAGGTTCATTGCAAAAGTGGGAGTTTCATTCTTGGTTGAAACGTTTCCGGATAGCGCAATATTTCCGCCAAAAATATCAGAGGTGAAATTGCTGATGGTAATTATTTCATTCGCAATAGCGGCGGTTCCCTTTGCATTTTTCAGTTCTAAATTGTCATATATTACTATACTTGCGTTAAAGTCTAACGTAGCATTCAAAAAATCTGGAATTTTGACCCCTTCGGAAGAAGATGTGTTTTGGGAATTACTCCTTTTTTCTTCGGAATTATTTTCAGAAGAAGTATTTTCCACAGCCATAAAATCGTTTACATTAAAGGTATTTGACTGCACAGCAAACCTACCTTTCAAATCCTGTTTGCTCATCAAAAATGGAATAAGATTTTGAATGTTTCCCGAGGCCCGAATATCGGTTTGCCCCGTATTGGCATTCAGTTCTTTTAGTGTGATAGTGCCCGGCTGCATTGCGAGATTGGCATTGGCAACTTTCAATTCGCTCTTAAAACCTGCATCGTAATTAAAATTGATAAGACTGGCAGTTCCGCGGGCGTCAATCCTATCATAACGTTCTTTTTCAACCGATTCCATATCAAAATTAGCGATAACATCTGCCTTAAAAATACCGCTGAGTTTTTGTTCCATTTCTACAGGCAGTACTTTTTCAATATTTGCCAGATTGAGTGTGCCCTGCATTTCCAAGTTCACCAATGGATTTTCGGTTATTTGCTTGATGCTTCCACTAATGCGGAAGGGTTCGTTATCAATCCTAAATGTCAACTTTGGAATATTTAGGAAGGTATCTTTTAATAACCCAGTTTCGTTTACCAACTGCGCGTCAATCGTGATGTTGTCAACCGTTTTGGGAAGATCGGGATATTTAAAGGAAGCATTTTCACTCGCTATTTTTATGTCCATCATCGGGATGTGCGTACTGTCAACGATACCTTTTAGCATACCATTTACGGTGAAATTTCCAGTGGTCTTCACATCATTTATTTGCTTCACATATGTTTCTGGGATAACTGCCAGAAAGTTTTTAAAATCTGAAGAAGGTGTTTTGAAGGTGATATCGACTTCGTTATTTGTTTCGTTCACTTTCACATAGCCATCAAACGTAAGTGGAAGCTCGTTGATGTTGGCTTCGTTTTCTAAAAAAGTATATTTTTGGTTTTTGAGATCGAGTTTAAAAACTGCATTTAGCGAAACCCTGTTTCTGGTTAGGTATTCTGTACTGTCAAGGCGAAATGAAGCAAGTGCTTCGGTTTCGGTATCCAGATTGCTTATTTCCTGTGAAAGATCACCACTTCCTTTATGCTGTACTTCCGTAAGTATTATGTAGGTTTTTGTAGCCTCGTCCAAGTAATTGATGCGTGAATCTTTTATTTCATAATTTTTCAGATCGAAAGTAAATCCGCCACTAGATTCCGCATCAGTTGTGGCGGGGGCATCGTTTTTTATGGCAATGTCATAATTTGCATTCCCAAGAGAATCAATTTTTATATTTACAAAAGCTTCGTCAAGTTTTACTTCATCCACTTTTATTGCTTCATTACTTTTTTTGAAAAGTTGCATAATGCCCATATCTAGTGAAAGCGTCTTGCCGCTTGCTAAAGTATCGCCCTCAAATGGGGCTTTGTTAATTACACTAAAATTATTCAACTGAAGTGAAGCATCAGGAAAACTACTGAAAAGACTCAAGTCGAGATCTTCCCAGGTTACTGTGGCGTTGAGATTTTCATTGATGGTGCGTTTCAGCATTTTTTCAAGACTTCCTTTAAAAATGAATGGTGCCGCAATCAGCAATAAAACCAAAATTCCAATAATTATTCCTATTATTTTTAGTGCTTTATTCATAAAAAATTTAAAAATTTATTTTGTGATAATCCCTTTGGAAACAACCTGTTAAAAAGCGGCCTTTCCGTAAAATTTATATCTACGCACAAATTTACTTGGTAGTCTTTTTCTTTTCCTTAATTTCGTCTTAAATGTTAAAATTTGAATCCATTGCAACCTCTGCATAACGTTTATCTCTCGCTTGGCAGCAATATGGGCAACCGTTTTGAGTATCTTCAGAGTGCGGTGAATGCGCTTTTTGACGAGGTGGGAAGCATCATGAAAATCTCTTCGGTATACGAAACCCCGGCAATGGGTTTTGATGGAGATTCTTTTTTGAATTGTGCCGTGTGGCTACAAACCGATTTGAAACCTGCCGCAGTTCTAAAACAAATTTTAAGAATTGAAAAAACTATGGGGCGCAAGCGCAATGCTTCCAAAACATATACTTCGCGGCCTATAGATATTGACATCATATTTATTGACGATTTAATTATTGAGACTGAAAAGCTAATCGTTCCACATCCCGAAATGCAAAAGCGAAAGTTTGTTTTGCAACCTTTGGCCGAACTCAATTCGCACTTAGTGCATCCGGTTTCCCAAAAAAATATTATAAAAATTTTAGCGGCTAGTGAAGACTCAAGTATGCTTCAAAAGCAGTCCAAATGGCTTAGCAACCCGATGAAGGATTATAATATTTCACAATACAATTATATAGCGATTGAAGGAAACATCGGGGCCGGAAAAACAAGTTTGGCCACCAAGATTGCAAATGATTTTAATGCAAAACTAATTTTGGAACGTTTTAAGGACAACCCTTTCCTTCCAAAGTTTTACGAAGACGCTTCACGTTACGCCTTTCCACTGGAAATGTCTTTTTTGGCAGACCGCTACCAACAATTGGTAGACGATATTACCCAGTTCGATCTTTTTAAGGAGTCTGTCATTGCAGATTACGATGTAAATAAATCCCTTATTTTTGCAGACATCACATTGCCCGAGGAAGAATACGCACTGTATAAAAAACTCTTCCATGTAATGCACAAAGATGTGCCCAAGCCAGATAAATATATTTACCTATACCAAAACACCGACCGCTTGTTGGAAAATATAAAAAAACGAGGCCGTAAGTACGAGCAGAGCATACAAGCATCGTATCTACAAAAGTTGAATGCAGGTTATCTGGAATTCATTAAAAACCAACATGCTGAAAACATAAAAATTATTGATATTTCTAAATTGGATTTTCTGAAAAACAGAGCAGATTACCTTTATATATTAAAGGAAATAATTTCCTAAAAAGCCTCAGTCACAAGTCACAATTAGCAGTCTTTTTACTGTAAACTGAAAACTGCGAGTGCCTACTTAATTTGCTTACCTTTGCAAAAAAGTAACTATGAGCAGACAAGACAATCAAAACAGAGGAAAAGCTTCGGGGCGTGGTAGTAATAACCAGCGCAACCGAAGCAATGCAAGAGGAAATGCTCCTTTAAATTCAGAATCTTTACCCAAAAAAACCGGGCGTCAACAAGACCCTACAGCCAAGCCGAAATTGCGATTTGATAAAACGGGCAAGGAAATAGGCCGCAGGGAAAAACCCGTAAAAGAAGTAAAAAAGAGCAATCCAGGTGACGGAATACGCCTTAATAAATACATTGCAAACAGTGGTGTATGCTCACGCCGCGAGGCAGACACCTATATTGCAACAGGTCTGGTTTCCGTAAACGGAAAAATTGTAAATGAAATGGGCTACAAGGTGCAATTAAGTGATGACGTACGTTTTGACGGCCGCCGTTTAAACCCTGAACCAAATACCTACGTCCTGCTGAACAAACCAAAGGGTTTTGCCACAACCGATAGTAATGCTAAAGGAATGACGGTAATGGACTTGGTTGCAAACGCTACTTCAGCCAAAATTAAACCATTCGGGCGCTTGGGCAGAAATGCTACTGGACTGCTGCTTTTTACAAACGATGATGAATTTGTGCAAAAATTTACCAAAAAAGGGATTCCACGTTTATTCCATATAGAGCTGGACAAAAACCTAAAAGCTGAGCATCTAAAAAAAATAAAGGAAGGCTTCAGTATTGAAGGAAGAGAAATTTCCGTGGAGGAAATAAGCTACGTAGATAATTCCCCAAAAAGTGAAATAGGCTTAAAAATAAAACATACCGGAAACAGCATTATTCGCACTATTTTTGAACATTTGGGGTATGACGTGGTTCGGGTAGATTGTGTTACGCTCGGCCCCCTTACCAAAAAAGATTTGCCGCGCGGCCGCTGGAGAACCCTTACCGAAAAGGAACTCAACATGTTCAGTATGCTTTAGTGGCTAATGAAAATTTGGTGCATTATATAAATTATTGGTTTTTTTTTGGCACTTTTGTACTGTAAACAAACAAAGTGAAAGTATTTTTAAAATGGTTGGTTTTTGAGAAATTTCAAAAACAAAGATTCTAAATGAACAACACATTTTTACTCTCTCCAGCTGTACCGCAGCGCGTTTTGGGCCAAAGTTCCACTCTAAACGCCTTGCCTATTCGCAACTAATCTTCAAGTTAATTTTTTGTTATACTCCCTAATTTTTGGGGAATAAGCTACAAGAATTTTTAATTTACACTATTCAACGAAAACTAAAGGATGAACACTAAATACATAGACTTAATAAACCAAACGTACTATTTTCCTCAGGAAGAATTTCGGTTGGGGGACAATGGCCTTGAATTCCACGGCGTAGATCTTATGGCGCTCGTAGAAGAATACGGTGCTCCGCTCAAGTTTACATACCTGCCGAAAATTTCAGAAAATATAAATTTGGCGAAAAAATGGTTTGCCGATGCTATTGAAAAAAACAACTACAAAGGCTCCTATAATTACTGCTATTGCACCAAGAGCTCACATTTCAAGCACGTCTTGAATGAAGCTTTGAAAAATGATATACACATAGAAACATCTTCGGCTTTTGATATTGATATTGTAGAAAGCCTTAAAAAAGCCGGTAAGGTAACAGATAAAACATATGTAATCTGTAACGGTTTTAAGCGCGAAAGATATATCGAAAACATAGCCCGGCTAATCAACGACGGACACGAAAACTGTATCCCGATAATTGATAATTATGAAGAGATTGAGCTGCTTTCTGATAGTATAGACAATCACTTTAATGTAGGTATACGTATCGCTTCTGAGGAAGAGCCAAAGTTTGAATTCTATACTTCCAGATTGGGTATTGGGTACAAAAATATAATTCCTTTTTACGAAGAACAGATTAAAAACAACGAGCGTGTAGATTTAAAGATGCTCCATTTTTTCATTAATACCGGTATTCGCGATACTGCCTATTATTGGAATGAATTGGTGAAGTGTTTAAAAGTGTACGTTCGCCTAAAAAAAATCTGTCCGTCCTTGGATAGTTTGAATATTGGCGGTGGTTTCCCCATTAAAAACTCTTTGCACTTTGAATATGACTATCAGTATATGATAGACGAAATCTTAAACCAAATAAATATTACTTGTGCAGAAGCCGAAGTGCCGGTTCCACACATTTTCACTGAATTTGGTAGCTTTACCGTTGGTGAAAGCGGTGGTGCCATTTACGAGATTTTGTACCAAAAGCAGCAAAATGACCGTGAAAAGTGGAATATGATCAATTCCTCTTTCATCACAACTTTGCCAGATACTTGGGCCATCAGCAAACGTTTTATTATGCTTGCCGTGAACCGTTGGAATGATGAGTACGAAAGAGTGCTTTTGGGGGGGTTGACTTGTGATAGCGATGATTATTACAATAGCGAACAAAATATGGCGGCCATCTATCTGCCAAAATTCAGAAAGGAAAAACCTTTGTATATTGGCTTCTTTAACACAGGTGCATATCAAGAGACCATTGGCGGTTTTGGAGGCTTGCAGCACTGCTTGATTCCTTCGCCAAAGCATATTCTGATAGACAGAGACAAAAATAATAATATAACAACCAAACTTTTTTCCGAACAACAAACAAGCGAGCAATTGCTAAACATTTTAGGTTATGAGCACTAAGACGTACGCAGGCATCCCGCAAAAATATGCGGTCCTAGAAACATCAAAAATTGTATTGATCCCAGTTCCTTACGATGGAACCAGCACTTGGCAAAAAGGTGCCGACAAAGGTCCAGAAGCATTCTTGGATGCTTCAGAAAATATGGAGCTTTACGACATTGAAACCCAAACAGAGGTCTACAAACAGGGAGTGTATCTTGCCGATGCAATTACAGAAAATTCCTCTCCGGAAGCCGTGGTTTCCGAAGTACATAAAACCACAAAAGACTATATAAAACGAAATAAGTTTGTAACCATTTTTGGTGGCGAGCACAGCATTTCCATAGGTACTATCCGCGCATTCAATGAGTGTTTTGACAATCTTACAGTGCTTCACATAGATGCACACGCAGATTTACGCAAGGAATTTCACGGGAGCAAGTGCAACCACGCCTGTGCGGTATATGAAGCAAGTCAAACCACTAACCTTGTACAAGTGGGTATTCGCAGTATGGACGTGGCAGAAACTACTGTAATGGATGATGAAAAAGTATTTTTTGCACACGACATGGCAAAAGACGAATACTGGATGGATAAGGTTATTGAAGCTCTGGGAGACAATGTTTTCATTACTTTCGATCTGGATGCTTTGGATCCTTCAATCCTGCCTTCAACCGGAACCCCAGAGCCCGGCGGACTTTTTTGGTACGAAACACTCGATTTCCTAAAACAGGTTTTTGAGGAAAGAAATGTGGTTGGGTTTGACATTGTAGAGCTTTGTCCAAATCCGGAAGAAAGAGCCTCCGATTTTGTAGCTGCAAAACTTTACTATAAAATGTTGACATACAAATTTGCAGGCACGGACGAAGAAGACGAATACGAAAGCAATTTTAACCTCTCGGCTCCGCTCGAGGCAGGCAAAAAAGGAAATTCAAAATTTAATACAGAAGAAGATGAATACTAGCAAAGGATCTATTTCCCAATTTATTGAAAAATATTATTTACACTTTAATGCCGCCGCTCTCGTGGATGCCGCAAAAGGGTATGAAGCCCAGTTGAACCAAGGTTCAAAAATGCTCGTTTCCCTCGCCGGTGCTATGAGTACTGCAGAATTGGGAAAGATTTTTGCCGAAATGATCCGTCAGGATAAAGTACATATTATTTCCTGTACGGGCGCAAACCTGGAGGAAGATATTATGAATCTTGTGGCGCACAGCCATTACAAGCGTGTGCCAAACTACCGAGATTTAACCCCGCAGGATGAGTGGGATTTGCTTGAAAAAGGAATGAACCGCGTAACCGATACGTGTATTCCCGAAGAAGAAGCCTTCAGAAGAATCCAAGAACACATCGTGAAACTATGGAAAGAAGCCGAAGCCAAAGGCGAACGCTACCTTCCGCACGAATATATGTACAAACTGCTTTTAAGTGGTGTGATGGAAGAACATTACGAAATAGATTTAAAAGACTCGTGGATGTACGCCGCCGCAGAAAAGAACTTACCAATAGTTTGTCCAGGCTGGGAGGATAGCACGATGGGAAACATCTTCGCCAGCTACGTTTTGAAAGGCGAATTGAAAGCTTCCACAATGAAAAGTGGAATAGAATACATGACTTTTCTTGCAGATTGGTACACGGATAATTCAGAAAAAGGAATCGGTTTCTTCCAGATTGGTGGGGGAATAGCTGGAGATTTCCCAATCTGTGTGGTGCCAATGCTCTATCAAGATATGGAGCGGACCGATACACCGTTTTGGAGTTATTTCTGCCAAATCAGTGATTCTACAACCAGTTTTGGAAGTTATTCCGGAGCTGTTCCAAACGAAAAAATTACTTGGGGAAAACTGGATATTGATACTCCAAAATTCATCATAGAAAGTGATGCGACTATCGTTGCGCCTCTAATTTTTGCGTACCTTTTGGGTATGTAAAAATAGTTATACATTTTTCATACAAATACGAATAAAAAAAACCGAAATCGTTTCCCTCAACAAGAGCGTTGGGGGAAAGGATTTTTGGATTATTTAATAAAATAACAGCATGGAAAACCAGAAGATTGAAAATATAGAATTGAAATTTTTGACGCTGAAAGATTACGAAGCGTTGAAAGAGGCTACCATTCAATCTTATGGCGGACTTCCAAACAGCTATTGGAAAATCAACGAAATCGGTAACCTAATCGATATTTTTCCCGAAGGACAAGTAGTGATTATGGCCGATGGAGAAATTGCGGGTTGTGCGCTCTCCATTATTGTAGACTTTGACGAGTTGGGCGAGAAACATACCTATAAAGACATTACTGACGATCCCACTTTTAGTATTCACGACCCCGAAGGCGATGTGCTTTACGGAATAGACGTATTTATCCGTCCGGACTTTCGCGGTCTGCGCTTGGGAAGAAGATTGTACGATTACAGGAAAGAATTGTGTGAAAATTTAAATTTGAAAAGTATTGTTTTTGGCGGAAGAATGCCAAATTACCATTTGCACGCAGAGAAACTTTCTCCAAAGCAGTACATAGAAAAAGTAAAACGCAAACAGATTGACGACCCCGTGCTGAACTTCCAGATTTCAAACGATTTTCACCCTGTACGTGTTTTAAAAAGTTATTTGGAAGGCGATAAGGCCTCCGGAGAATTCGCGGTTTTAATGGAATGGGATAATATCTATTACACCAAACCCGAAAAAAAACCAAGACCTTCTGCAGTAAAGAGTGTAGTGCGCTTGGGGTTAATCCAGTGGCAAATGAGAAGCTATTCCGGAATGGAAGAATTGATGCACCAAGCAGAATATTTTATAGACAGTGTTGCAGGGTATCGTTGCGATTTTGCGATGTTTCCAGAGTTTTTCAACGCTCCGCTCATGGCAAAATACAACCATATGAGCGAGCCGGATGCAATCCGCGAATTGGCTAAGTATACCAAAGAGATTACCGAAAAGCTTTCCCAGCTTTCCATATCTTACAATATAAATATCATTACCGGAAGCATGCCCGAAATGGTCCGAGGAAAGCTTTATAACGTAGGCTACCTATGCCGTCGCGACGGAAGCGTGGAACGTTACGAAAAAATTCACGTTACACCCGATGAAGAGCGTGTTTGGGGAATGGTAAACGGGAATTCCCTAAAAACTTTTGATACCGACTGTGGAAAAATTGGAGTGCTAATCTGTTACGATTCCGAGTTTCCGGAATTATCGCGTTTACTTTCCGACGAAGGAATGGATATCCTTTTTGTCCCATTTCTCACAGATACCCAAAACGGTTATTCCCGAGTAAGATTATGCGCGCAAGCAAGAGCCGTTGAAAACGAATGCTACGTAGCCATTGCGGGAAGCGTTGGAAACCTACCAAAGGTTCATAATATGGATATCCAGTATGCTCAAAGTGCCGTTTTCACTCCGTGTGATTTCTCTTTTCCCAATAATGGAATAAAAGCCGAAGCAACCCCAAACACCGAAATGATTTTGGTAGCCGATGTGGACATCGATTTGCTTCGCGAGCTGCACACATTTGGCGCAGTTAGAAATTTGAAGGATAGAAGAAAGGATTTTTATAGATTGGAGCGGGTAAAGAAATAAAATATATAAATATGGTTCCTTCCCCTTTTTCAGGGGAAGGTGTCATAAAGATTATTGAAAATAATTTTTATGACAGAAGGGGTACAACTCCCAAATCACAAACCCAATCACTACTAAATATTCCAGCGCCACCAACCAAATCTTTTCGTCAAAACCATTTTCGCCATATGCTGAATAACTCAGCACTACCATAAAACTCCAAACAATCGGAAATTTATATTTCGTAAATACGGAAAGCAAAAGGGGAGTGGCCACATACCACGGATGCACGGTTGTTGAAAGTAAAAAGTAAATTGAAACCGCAAAAAGCATTGCGGTTATCAACTGTCTCAGTGTTTTGTTTTTTCTGAAAAAAGCGAGTCCCAAAACGAAAAGAAGTACCAAAACAGGAAGAATTTTTCCAACCGTTCCAATCACATTCCATCCCACAATTTGAAATCCAACCCAACGAATTAGATAATAAACACTAGCATTAAACTCAAAATTTTGAAACCAAAGAGCGATAGTTGCTGAAAAATGCTGAATAAATTCAAAAGAAAGAAATGGAAGAAAAGTAATACCTGCGGAAATAAATATTACTGTATAAAATCGTAGTAAATATGTCAGGTTGAACCTTTCGACTCCGTTCAAAACACGCTCCGTCGAAACCTCTTTTTTAATAAAATACTTCAAAAACAATGGTAAAAACAAAAGCGGAATCAACTTCGCCGAAATAGAAATCCCGATTAAAAATGCCGCCCAAACCCATTTTCCCTTAAAAAGTAAATACAGTGCCCAAACTAAAAAGAAAAGCATCACCCCTTCAAAATGAAGATTTCCAGTAAGTTCAATAATGATAAAAGGATTCAGAAAAAACCAGAAAATGTTTTTAACGGGAAGATTCAATTTCCCCAAAATCTTCTTTCCGAAATAAAGAATACCAACATCTGCCAAAAAAATCAGCACGCGCAAGACAACCACTGAGCCCAAAATACTTTTGCCCGCAAACATTGCGGCAACTGCAAAAAACAGTTGGTTAACAGGCGGATAATTGCTGAAATGGCTTGCGTTAAGTGGCCCCATTCCTTCAATCAGAACCTGGAACTGCGCAACCGAAATATTTACAATGGTTTTGGAATCTGGTGTAAATAAATACGGGCTAACGCCTCGTAAAAGCAAGCGCCCATCCCACAAAAACCGATAAAAATCCTGCGAAAGATTTGGGATTGCCAGAGTAAAAACCAGCCGAAAAGTAATTCCCAAGCAAGCTAAAAACCAAAAATTGAGTTTGAATTTCTCAATAAAAAGATAGGTAGTAAAAAACAGCGCAGCGTAAAGCGAGATGAGTTGTATAAAATCACTTCGCTCAAGATCATATGCAAAACTGATATAAAAGGCAATGGAAAGAACGGCAAGTAAAAGTGGGATTTTATATAGTTTAATAAAATTCACAAACCGTTTTTTTTAGATTTTCAATCAACAATCAACAATCAACAATCTTTTTAGTCTTGCCATTCAGCAATAAACAGATTGGTGTCACGACCTCCTCCGTTATTTCTGTTGGAAGAGAATGCCAACTTTTTGCCATCGTTTGAAAATACTGGAAACGCATCAAAAGTTTTTCCGTGCGTTACGCGTTCTAAATTCTTCCCATCAATATCAATCAAATAAAGATTGAAAGGAAACCCTTTTTCAGCCTCAAAATTACTGGAGAACAAAATCTTTTTTCCAGAAGGATGAAAAAATGGTGCCCAATTTGCGTTGCCCAAATGCGTCAATTGGCGAAGTTCACTGCCGTCCGCATTGCAGATAAAAAGTTCCATTTCGGTGGGTTGCACCAAACCTTGGGCTAACAAATCTTTATATTCCTTAATTTCGGTTTCGGTTTTTGGACGGGAAGCGCGAAATATCAATTTACTTCCATCAGGCGAAAAGAATGCGCCCCCATCATAGCCCAATTCATTTGTTATTTGCTTTACGTTTTTTCCGTCAAGATCCATGGTGTAAAGCTCCAAATCGCCGCTGCGCATGGAGGTGAAAACAATTTTATCACCTTTTGGTGAAACGGTTGCTTCGGCATCGTAGCCAAGTTCTTTGGTAAGTTGCGCAGTAATATTTCCATCAAGATCGGCCACAAAAATGTCGAAGCTATCATATATGGACCATACATATTTACCATCTTTTTTTAATGGGGCTTCAGGACAATTTTCGTCTTTCAGGTGGGTACTTCCATAAACAATATGTTGACCATCAGGCATAAAATAGCTGCAAGTGGTACGGCCTTTTCCGGTGCTCACCATTGGGGGTTGCATGTCTTTAAAAGTTTCTTCAACATTCATCAAAAACATTTGGTCGCAGTTTACGCCCCAATTTTTATAATTGCTTTGAAAGATAAGTTTACTGTCGTCAAAACTCCAATACGCCTCTGCATTATCTCCGCCAAAAGTTACTTGGCGGATGTTTTTGAAGTGTTTTTCTTCAGGATAAATTAAAGTGTCTTTTGTTTCGGGGTCAAGAACTGCAGATGTCACGCTGAGTCTTTCGGCTTCGCTCAAGATAGACTCTATCGAAGCGTCTTCGGATTTTTGGGAATCTTCTCCAACTTTCTTCACTTCATTTTTACAACTCGTAAAAATGGAAACAATTAATAGCGTATAAACTATTTTCATTTTTAATGTATTTTTGAGCAAAAATAAGGATATGCGTATAATATTGATGTTATTTCTGGTAATATTGGTTTTCTCCTGTAAGGAAGCAAAGGTAAAAACGGTTTCTATGAAAGAAGACGTTGGCATTTTGGCCAGCGATAGTTTAAACGGAAGAAAAACAGGTTCTGAAGGCGAAAAAAAGGCGGCCGTATATATTGCAAAAAGATTTGAAGATTTGGGGTTACTATCAAAAGGAACTGATGAGTACTTTCAAAAATTCACATACAAGGCTAGTAAAAACCCACATGAAGAGGCAGAATTTACTGCAGAAAACAATGATAGCACAGAAACGGGTGAAAACGTAATTGCATATTTAGATAACAAAGCCGAAAACACAGTCGTTATTGGTGCGCATTACGATCATTTGGGGATGGGTGGCGAAGGCTCGCTGTATCGCGAAGGCGAAGCGATACACAATGGTGCGGACGATAATGCAAGTGGCGTTGCAATGATGTTGCATTTGGCAGATTCGCTTCAAAAGAATGATTCTCCAAAGAAAAATAATTATCTTTTTATAGCTTTTTCTGGGGAAGAAGAAGGTTTGTTGGGTTCAAACTACTTTGTGAAAAACCCAACCATCGACACCAAAAAAGTAACCTATATGATTAATATGGATATGGTTGGAAGGCTCAATTCTGAAAAGACTTTGGCGGTTTATGGCGTGGGAACTTCACCTATTTTAAAACAAGCAGTAAATGCAAATGCAGGCGAACTGAAAATTTCTGAAAACGAAAGCGGTGTTGGGCCGAGCGACCATACCTCATTCTATTTGGCCGATATTCCCGTGCTTCATTTTTTCACTGGGCAGCACGAAGATTACCACAAACCCTCAGACGATACCGAAAAAGTGAATTTTGAAGGAATGAAGCTGGTATCCAATTATATTTTCAGCATTATAAAAGATTTAGATTCCCAAAAGAAACTTCCCTTTAAAAAAACTAAAAATGAAAGTGAAGTGGTTCCAGATTTTAAGGTAACTCTGGGCGTGGTGCCCGATTATCTTTTCAGCGGAAAAGGCATGCGCATTGATGGCGTAAGTGAAGACAAACCAGCCCAAAAAGCTGGCCTTCAAAAAGGCGATGTAGTAGTGAAAATGGGCGAGCATGAAGTAACCGATATGATGAGCTATATGAAAAGTCTTTCAAAATTTGAAAAGGGACAGACGGCAATAGTTATTGTTGATAGAGGTGGCGAGTTGAAAGAAGTTGAGGTTACTTTTTAAAAATTTCGGAAATAAAAAAACCTCACAAATCTTGAAGACCTGTGAGGTTTAGTTCTATTAATCACTTTTGGGAATTACATCATCCCGGGCATTCCGCCTCCCATGCCGCCTGGCATTCCGCCACCGGCACTTTCTTCTTTTATGTCAACCAAAGCACATTCGGTAGTAAGGATCATTCCAGCAACCGAAGCAGCGTTTTCAAGCGCGATACGGGTTACTTTTTTAGGATCGATAATACCAGCTTTTAGCATATCCACATATTTTTCAGTTTTGGCGTCATAACCGAAGTTTTTCTTGCCTTCCAAAACTTTGTTGATTACAACAGAACCTTCACCACCAGCGTTTTCAACAATTGTACGAAGTGGAGATTCAATAGCACGAGCTACAATTTGAACTCCTGTAGTTTCGTCTAAAGTTTCAGTAGTAAGTTTTTTAAGCACTTCAATTGCGCGAACCAAAGCTACTCCACCACCAGCAACAATACCTTCCTCAACAGCCGCGCGGGTTGCGTGAAGTGCATCGTCAACACGATCTTTTTTCTCTTTCATTTCTACTTCAGACGCAGCGCCAACGTAAAGAACTGCAACACCGCCAGCCAATTTGGCCAAACGCTCCTGCAATTTTTCTTTGTCGTAATCGCTAGTTGTGGATTCTATTTGAGATTTTATTTGGTTCACACGACCTTTGATGTCGCTCTTGTTTCCAGCGCCATTTACGATTGTAGTGTTGTCTTTGTCAATTGTAATTGTTTCCGCAGAACCCAACATATCAATTGTTGCATTTTCCAAAGTAAAGCCGCGCTCTTCAGCAATAACGGTTCCTCCGGTCAATACGGCGATGTCCTCCAACATTGCTTTTCTTCTATCCCCAAAACCTGGCGCTTTTACAGCGGCAATTTTCAAAGAACCACGAAGTTTGTTTACTACCAAAGTAGCCAAAGCCTCGCCGTCAACGTCTTCTGCAATAATCAATAAAGATTTTCCTTGTTGCGCCACTGGCTCAAGCACAGGCATCAAATCTTTCATTGAAGAAATTTTCTTATCGTAAAGCAAAATCATTGGATTTTCCAATTCAGTTTGCATTTTTTCTGTGTCGGTTACGAAATACGGAGAAAGGTAGCCGCGATCAAACTGCATACCTTCCACAACATCAACGTAAGTTTCGGTTCCTTTTGCTTCTTCAACAGTGATAACGCCTTCTTTTCCAACTTTTCCGAATGCTTTTGCAATCAAATCGCCAATTACATCGTCGTTGTTTGCTGAAATTGAAGCTACTTGCTTTATCATTTCAGAAGAATTGCCAACTTTCGTAGTTTGCTTTTCAAGATTTGCAACAATGGCTTCAACGGCTTTATCGATACCGCGTTTCAAATCCATCGGATTTGCGCCAGCAGCAACATTTTTTAAACCTTCTTTTACAATTGCCTGAGCAAGAACGGTTGCAGTTGTTGTTCCGTCACCAGCAAGATCGTTGGTTTTTGAAGCTACTTCCTTCACCATTTGTGCGCCCATATTTTCCAGCGCATCTTCCAATTCAATTTCTTTTGCAACGGTAACACCATCCTTTGTTACTTGCGGTGCGCCAAAGGATTTACTGATAATCACGTTACGACCCTTTGGGCCCAAGGTTACTTTTACTGCGTTTGCCAATGCGTCAACGCCACGTTTTATTGCGTCGCGGGCTTCTACATCAAATTTTATATCTTTTGCCATTTTTTTAAATGCTTTAAGCTTTAAGCTGTATGCTCTAAGCTGTGGTTAAACTTTACTTTTGAAATTATTTTTTGGGAGAAATTAGATAATAGCTAAAATGTCGTCCTCGCGCATGATGAGGTAATCTGTACCATCAAACTTTAACTCACTGCCGGAATATTTTCCATAAAGAACAGTATCGCCAACCTTTACGGTCATTTTGTGATCTTCTTTGCCTTTGCCCACGGCTACTACTTTGCCTTGTTGTGGTTTTTCCTTTGCGGAATCTGGGATGTAAATACCAGATGCGGTCTTAGTTTCAGCTTCCTGTGGCTGAACCAAAACGCGGTCTGCAAGTGGTTGAATTTTTAATGCCATTTCAATTTTATTTTTTAGTTGTTAAACTTGGGTTTAAATGTTTGATTGCTAATTGGCAGAAATTGTGCCACTGCCCACAAACTGACATATTACAAAACAAAAATGCCAGCTTGTCAGAAGCTGGCATTTTTAAATCTAATAAAGCATTAGAGAAAAATTTATATTAGCAGAGAATGTAAGCTTTTATTTGGGGAGTTGAGTTAAAGAAAAATTAACTTTTGATTTGAAAATTTTGGTAATTCGGCGTTTTTTTTTTCCTTAAACGAAATATTGCGATTATTAGACCAAAAATAAAAATGATTATTCTTTATTGTTTACCTTAATAAAAGATAATAACACCTTTTTATATTATTGATAAAATATAGAGCTGTCCATCGTAAAATCAAAGAATTAATCTTTCTAGAATTGCACAAAATCTAATTAAAATGAAAAACCTCTATTCCACAATCCTTTTTACAATATGCTTTTCCTTTTTAGGAACCATGTGGCTTACGGCACAGATAGTCAACATACCGGACCCAAATTTTAAAGCGGCGCTTCTCGCTGACGGTAATATTAATACCAATGGCGATGGGGAAATACAGGTTAGCGAGGCAGAGGCTGCGGTTGATGTTAGTGTTGTTGGCAACAATATTAATGATCTAACAGGAATTGAAGCATTTATCAACATAACTTTTTTAGAATGTTCCGATAATAATTTAACATCCATTGATGTTAGCAACAATCCTGAACTTGAAATTTTTGAATGTTACAACAATCAGCTCAACAGTATTGATGTAAGCCAGAATACTGCGTTGTACCAATTTGAATGCAGGTTCAACCAACTTACGAGCCTGGATTTGAGCAACAATCCAAATATGGTTCTCTTATCTATGGGCAATAATGAAATTATGGAGTTGGATGTGGCCAACAATAATATCTTGGTCATTTTGGAATGTACCGAAACACTACTGGAAAGTCTTGATTTGAGCCAAAATAATGATCTTGTCTCCTTAATCTGTAATGATAACGATGCATTGTCATATATAAACCTTAAAAATGGCAACAATGAAAATTTGGTTTTTGATGGACCTTTTCCGAGCAATTTTGAAAACCTGCCGAGCCTGGAGACCATCTGTATAGATGATATTAATAATACGGCACTGATAGATGAAATTACTAATCAAGTAGGCCATCAGGTAGATTTTACGGAGGAGTGCATTCTAGGTACGGAAAATTTTGATTTCAATGAAGTAAGAATATATCCAGTGCCTATTGGAGATAAACTATATATAAGTTCCGTAACACCAATCGTACAAATTGATGTTTATAATTCATTGGGGCAAAAGGTGCTTTCCATAGCTCAAAAGAATCCCATTGTGGAAGTAAGTGCTGAAAAGCTGCCCATAGGTGTATATGTAGTAATACTTCAAGACACTAACGGATATGTTAGTGCCAAGAAAGTAGTAAGAAGATGAATTTAATTTAAGGAATTATGAAAAAAAATGTATTGATATTTTTTGCGGTGGTAACTTTTTTAGGCTGCTCAAAAAAAGATGATGGCAGTTTTACACCCACATTACCGCCCATAACCCAAACAGGGGAAAATACTTTTGGGTGTTATGCAAATGGCATATTAATAACCCCTAGAGATGGAACAGGTACTTTTAATTCTCCTGATAGAGGGATGATTCTCTTTGATGTCCCTGGCCCACGTTATGAAATTAATGTACATGATTTTGCTAGCGAAAAAACTGGAAAGATTATAATACATATCATAAATCTTGACTCTATTGGTATAGGAGAATATAATATCCACGAAAGTAATTGCTTAGATGGAATCGACAGCCCTTTAACCAATAACATTCATTGTAGAATATATGACTACGATGAAAATAAATATAAGTTTTTCTGTTCTATAGAAAACTCAGGTTTAATCAATGTTACACGTTATGACAACGGTATTTTATCCGGTACATTCAGTTGTACCGCTGTAAACCGAGACGATCCAACTGAATTTATAGAAATTACCGAGGGACGTTTTGATATTAACGGATATAAATTGCCTACCACAAAATTTCCTTAATAAAAAGGGTGCCACTGCCATGACACCCTAAAATACTTAATAAATAAAACCAGATATAATTATTGTTTCACCTATTAATTCTTCAAAGTTATGAGATATCAACTACTTTTCACATCATTAATGCTTGTTTTTTTTAGCGTACATTCCCAAAAACCACCTCAAACAAAAGTGGACAGTATGCTTGTAAATATTGACAAATCAGAATTCTCCACTGGAATTCTTTATGACAGAACAGTACCTTGGGCAAACCTTAACTCCTTCAATGATAATAAAAACATTTCCAGTGTTAGATATTTTGAACAAGCCCTGGAGGAACTTTACAGAGGCTCAAATGAGAAAAAATTTAAGTCCTACAAGACCTTCGTAGGCGTTATGTTCCTGATTCCATTATAAACATGGTTGACATTGGCATTATCAATGCGGCTTTTGTTCAATTATTTTATATCGAAGGTAAAGAGGAGGAAGGAGCATTACGGATTGCTAACGGAAAGTTTGAGAAGATACCCAATGGTAAACCTGCTTTCATAAAAAAACATGCTCTCATAATTTCGCCATTAAAGGAATATTTAGTTGGCAATGAAATAACCTATCATTTTGATAATTTTTTCTTAATAGAATCCTATCCAGATAAAGAGATTGTTAAGATAAGCGCAAATTTTGATACACCTACTGATTATGTAGTTTACAACAATGGACAATTTATACACGAGACTCTACAGGTTCGATATGGAGAATCTGGCTATAAAATACTGACTTTTACGGCAAATTTTAGTGACGGTACAAGCCAGAATACCCAAGCCGTGCTGCACGTGAAGATACAAGAGGCAATAATACCTCCGAATCTACCAATTAAGAATGGAGTAGTAGATGCAAGCCTTCCTTTTCAAGGAATAAAGGGCCATTTAGAATATAGAATATTCTATGGCAATCCACAAGGCGTTCTCTTAAAACCTATAATTATTATTGACGGTTTCGATCCGGGAGATAAACGGAAAATCCAAGATAGTGATTCCCCGGAACCACCAGATGAACATCGTTCTATTGAAGATATGATGCGTTATAGTTCTCCTCCCAATGATGTAAGGATAATAGACACTTTACAATCTCTTAATTACGATGTGGTGGTTGTTAATCATCCTACCTATAGTAAAAATGGTCAAGAGATTGATGGTGGTGCCGACTATATAGAACGGAACGCTCTAACCCACGTATCTCTATACCAAGCTCTAAATGATACCTTGGCCCAAAATAACAGCACTGAAAAATTAGTTATCGTAGGCCCGAGCATGGGCGGGCAAATATCGCGTTATGCATTGGCTTATATGGAAAAGGAGAACATCCCACATAACACTCGCCTTTGGGTAAGTGTGGACAGTCCTCATCTTGGAGCGAACATTCCCATTGGTTTGCAATCATTAATAAATCAAGTAGCTGAAACGGGAAACACTATGGCTCAGGATTTTGTGAGTAAGGATTTGGGGTCTCCAGCAGCCAAACAACAATTAATTGAGCAATTTAATGGCTGGAATGGTTCTCAATTAAATCAGGACTATTTAAACGCCCGTACGCTTTCTCAGGGCTATACAATTTCAAGAGGGCGACCTTCCTTTATAGGTTTTTATAATAATCTTTTTTATAATGGCTTATATGGAAGTATTGGTTATCCCCAAAATCTTCGGAAGATAGCCATTGTAAATGGTTCTTTAAATGGCAAAAGGAAATTTTTCAATCCGTTTACACAACAACAGGATAATTATATTGGGCACAATGAGATGGGTGTAAATGTAAGAGCATTCCAATACATTTGTGTTCCCTTCCCTTGTTGGTCATTACATATTGGAAGCTTGGAGGCTTATAATTTGGCTAATTATAATAGTTATGGTAAAATTTCAAGATTCAAAAAAGTCTTTAATGATGATTCAAAGTATACTACCAATATAAATTCTAGAGGCAATATGGATAATGTTCCTGGTGGCTGGTTCCCTGGTTTTGACGAAGTTGCCTCTCCTATTAATGGTACAGACCCACTCCCCCCCAATGGAAGTATTTTGGTCGGGTTCTTGGTTTGACAATATTCTCTCAGATATTTCAGATTTTTTTGGATGGGCAACAATGACTGTGTATAAAAACGAACATGTTCACTCTTTCATTCCAACAGCCAGTTCCTTAGGTTTTATAAATCCTGATTTTAACTGGGCGCAAGCCTTTAAGCGGAACTTGGTCTGCCCAGGAAACAAGGAAATTCCTTTTGATACCTACTTTGGCCCACGCAACAACGAACAGCATACCTCCTTTACCGAAAAAAGCGTCCATTGGTTACTGGAAGAGTTAGCGGGCAATCCCCAACCGCCCACGATCCATCTAGACTCTGAAGATATGAGTGGTCCGGCCGTTATTTGTGGCACCGATACGGTTACTTATAGTTTCGACTTTTGCGAGAGCCTTCCCGTTATAGCATGGGAGGTTTCAAATAACCTAATAAAAACAACTCCTTTAACGGACTATAACCGTAGCATTATCGTACAACCAGTGCATGCATCAACAAATGGCTGGGCGTACGTAAAAGCTATTTTCGCAAGCCCGAATGAGCCCGTGCAAAAAAATATCTGGATCGGTCCGCCCAAGGTAGATTTTGTTGAAGACGTGAACGTAACGCAAATAAATCACACTATGCCTATTGTTCCCCAAGGAAGTTGCGATGAATTTGGATTAAAAGTGAATATTTCACCTTCCTTTAGCAACGTACAAGAAATGGAGTGGGAAAAAGTATCCACAAATTACCAATGGTCCCAAGACCCTCCAGGCTATAATGATCCCTATGTTATTATTGCTCCCTTGTGTGAAGACCCCGTTCAGTTTCAAGTACGTATGCGGAACGATTGTGGTTGGTCTGATTGGCAGCAAATAGAGGATACGAATTCCGAATGCCAAACCAATTGTGGCGGTGGCGGTGGTGGAAGCGGTACCATCACGAGTGATTATTTTATAATCTATCCCGTGCCCGCAGATACTGTTCTCCACGTTAATATGATTGGCACAGACCCCACAGATCTTTTAATTGCAGGTGATACGCTTACTATCCAACTCTTTAACAGTTCGGGCATGATGGTCAAGAACATCAATACTATTGCCTGTCATAATTCCATTGATGTATCAACTCTTCCTGCTGGGCTCTATACGTTAAAGATTATTTATAACGGTACTCCAGAGAATCATCAAATTGTAATAAATTAGAATTAAATAAAAAAATGCCAGCTCGTAAAAGCTGGCATTTTAAAATATTTTAAAACTAAATTTTAGTTTGTAGTTTCTGGAGCAGTTGGTGCCGGAGTTTGTGTGGTTGGAACAGCAGGAACAGCGCTGTCATCAAAAGTTTTGGATTCCAAATTACGGTTTCCCATAATGAAAACGTTGGAAAACAAGATAAGCGCCAACATAATCGTGGCAAGTGTCCAAGTACTTTTATCTAAAAAGTCACTCGTTTTTTGAACACCACCAATCTGTGCGCCACCGCCTCCGCCAAACGACGATGAAAGCCCACCACCTTTAGGGTTTTGAACCATTATAACTACGACCAATAAAAAGGCCACTATCATTATCAAAATTAAAAATATTGTAAAAGTACTCATGATTGTTCTGAATTAATCAATTTTTCTATTGCCCGAATTTGGTCTGCAAAGAAACCACTTTTTTCGGGATTTTTCAAAATTAATATTTTATATGCTTGAATTGCTTTTTTGTAGTTCTTTTGTTGTAAATACACTTTAGCCAAAGTCTCCGTCATTAGTGAATCGGCGGCTTGGGTATAAGGTTTTGCAAGATTGTTTTTTCCTTCTTTTTGGGGTTTATTTTCTATTTCCGAAGGAATTATTTTTGGGCGCTCTTGGATAAACTTGTCTATCAATTCAAATTTTCGCTCCCTATCTTCATTTTGGGTTTCATCATCTTTCTTGTCTGGCCTGTCTTCATTGCGCTCAATAGGTTTTGCTTTTGTAAGCTTTAACCATTCTGAAAAAGAGTGAGTATCGTTTTTGGTAAATTCAAGAGGTTTGTCAGCTTGTAGTATTTCTTCAGCTTTATCTTTAGCATCAGGCTTGTCATCTACCTTTTCAACCAAATTGCTCACCGATTCTACCTTCCTTTGAAAAAGTTCTGGGTTTAAGATATTCTCGGCTTTCTGCATTTCGGCCTTAATTTGCATATCTATTTCAAGGCTTATCTGTTCTGAAATATTTTCGGAAATTACCTTTATTTCTTCTACGGAAGTATCGTGCTGCAGAATGGTTTGCGAAATTTCATTCTGAATAAATTTTTCCGAAGTAATATATTCAAACAAAATATCGCGATCAGTAGTGTGGGCGGCTGTAAGCTTTAAGGCATCGTTGTAAAGATAACTCCCCTGGTTTTTCAAACCTTTTAATTGAAGTGCGCGCGCGCTTTGGAAATATGGATATTTTTGAATTGTTGATTCCAACGCCGCTAAATCCTCAGAAGTTATTTTCTGTGGGTTGGCGAGTAAATATGTAAAGTTTTCAAAGTTCAAAGTTCAAAGTTTAACCCTTCAACTGCGCTCAGGGTGACAATTATAAAACTTACCAATTTGCAAGTGATTTGTTAAAAACATCCTGCGTCAACCGTTCAAAAATAATATCAACGGCAGCGTCTAGTGCTGAACCGGTTAATTGTGTTGTTCCTGGATAATCGTAATAAAAACTAAAGGGCTGTTCAAAATCCTTCAGCGGATCTTTGGTGTTGTAAAACCGAACATTTACGGCAATGGTCAATCTGTTTTGCGCGGCAGTACTATTTGCCGTGGCGGTAATTGGCGCAATATAATATTGTGTTATTTCACCTTCGTAAACCAAATCGCCATTACTGTTCACAAGATCCAAACTAGTTTGGTTCAGCAGTAAATCCTGCAGTTTTTGTGTAAAATCTCTAGCGATGCCAGGCTCTACGATCGGAGCATTGTTTTGAAAATAATTAACCTGTACCGTTTTTGTTGTGCTGTAATTTATATCGGCCCCAGTAAATGAGTACGGCCCACAACTGTGTAAAGAAACCAACAATAAAAACAAAAGGGAAAGCTTCGATGCAGTAGCAAATCTAAAATCTAAAATCGTAAATCGTAAATTTTTCATAAATCGTACTGCTTAATCTTTCTATATAAAGTTCTTTCTGAAATGCCTAGCTCATCTGCAGCATCCTTACGTTTTCCGTTGTATTTTTCGAGCGATTTCTTGATAAGTTCCAATTCCTTTTGCTGAAGGGAAAGGTTTTCTTCTTCCTCAATTTCCTCAGCGTATTCGTATTTGTCTTTACGCTGTTCGGAAGCGTGTTCCGGAATACTGAAAACCTCGACATCGGTTTGTGCTCCGTTTGTCTCTTCTTCAATTATGGAAGCCAATTCCTCTTCGGCTTCGTTTTCTTCGGAATAAATTTTATTGATGAGTGATGAGTTTTCCTCTTTCACCTTTGCCGCGTTGCCGCTTTTCATCAATTCCAATGTAAGTTTTTTGAGATCGTTCACATCGCGTTTCATGTCAAAAAGCACTTTGTAAAGAATCTCGCGTTCGCTACTGAAATCACTTTCAGATTTTTTTGAATTTACCACTGCGGGCAGGTTGCTGCCCATATCGGGTAAATAATGTTTCAGGGTTTCGTATGAAATTTCACGGTTCTGCTCCAAAACCGAAATCTGTTCAGCTACATTCCGCAACTGGCGGATGTTTCCACTCCAGCGGTATTTCAACAATAAATCAGTTGCCTGGTCTGTCAATCTGATTGTTGGCATTTTATATTTCTGCGCAAAATCTGCCGAAAATTTTCTGAAAAGCAAATGGATATCTTCCTGCCGTTCGCGAAGTGGCGGCAAATTTATTTCCACAGTACTCAACCTATAATAAAGGTCTTCGCGGAATTTTCCTTTTTGAATGGCATCTGCCATTTTCACATTGGTTGCAGCCACAATGCGCACATCGGTTTTTTGAGCCACAGAAGAACCTACCTTTAAAAATTCGCCATTTTCCAAAACGCGAAGCAAACGAACCTGTGTTGGAAGTGGCAATTCGCCAACCTCATCGAGGAAGATGGTTCCGCCATCGGCTACTTCAAAATAACCACTTCGGGTTGCCGTTGCGCCCGTAAACGATCCTTTTTCATGACCAAAAAGTTCACTGTCTATAGTTCCTTCGGGAATTGCACCGCAATTTACGGCTATATATTTTCCGTGCTTTCTGTGCGAAAGCGAATGTATTATTTTCGGGATGCTTTCTTTACCAACGCCGCTTTCGCCAGTTACCAATACCGAAATGTCCGTTGGAGCAACCTGAATTGCTTTTTCCACGGCGCGGTTTAGTTTTGGGTCGTTGCCTATTATTCCGAAACGTTGTTTTGTTGCTTGTATGCTTTCCATATTTTATCCCAGCAAAGTGCGGGAACTAAATTTTAATTAATAATATTCGTAGGTCGCTCTCGAAAATAAAACACCGTCTTTTTTGGTTTCGGAACTTATAGGGTAGTTGGAATCGTTATATTGAAAGGTTGTTTCCAAAACATAATTTTCCGAAGTATCAGTCCCTGTTCGGGTTATTTTCGTGGCATTGCTCGGTGATATAAATAATGAATGCTCGAAAAGATACCCATAATAATAAGTGTTGAAGGGGTAGTTATGAAACTCTGCGTAGAATGGATTTTTTTTTAAGTCATATTCATACGTATGGTTTATTTCCGAATTAAAATAATCTGTGGTAAGGTTAAGGTTGGTGATGTTCAGAGTGCTGTCATAAGTGATGATTTCATCGCTAACGATTCCCAGGTCACCTATATGTTTTACTGCGGTTAGTACATCTGTAGTATTATAATAAAATTCTGTTCGTTCTTGTGTCGGGGTAAACCATTGCACGTTGATCTGTTGCGGTTGATAGCTAAAGCTTATGGAATCCATATCAATTCCATCTGCGTCCCAATCCCTAAAAACTACCCAGGGCCTGCTGTTTTGGTCATAATAGTAGTTTTCAACAAAATCAACAGGGTAATTCAAGTGATTGTGGGCTTTTCTTGTTACTTGTCCCAAATCGTTGTAAGTGTATTCCCAAAAATAATCATAGAAAGAATTTATAATATGGTCTTTCGTTTTTTTACCATTTTCGTCAAAAAAATACTCAATCATTTCTCCATTTGGACTTCCGTTTGCATCTAAAGATATGCTTGTGTATTTTTTAATCTTCAGCTCCATGTTCTGTTCTTCGGGCTGGGGAGTTTCATCATCATTAGAACATGCCAATAACAACAAACTTGCTGTAAAAAGTAATAGTCTTGTTTTCATAATAAATTGGTTTTATGAATACCCCACAGCTCTGCCAATTAGCGTTGCAGTAGTACATTCGGTTATTTTTACGTTTACGAAATCTCCAGGTTTATAAGTTGATTTCGGAAAAACAGCCACGTTGTTGTGCTCCGTTCTTCCGCTCCATTCATCTTTGTTTTTCTTCGATTCCTTTTCTATTAAAACAGTAACTATTTTTCCCAAAAATTCAGCAGTGCGAATTGCGCTGTGCTTTTGCTGAAGATCAACAATCTCGGTCAATCTTCGGCTTTTGGTTTCCTCGGGCACATCGTCTTCAAATTTTCTTGCAGCCATTGTTCCGGGTCTTTCGGAATATTTGTACATATAGCCAAAGCCATATTTCACATATTCCATCAAACTCATTGTTTCTTGGTGGTCTTCTTCGGTTTCGGTTGGAAAACCAATAATCATATCCTGCGAAATGGAGCAACCGGGAATGATTTCCCAAATCCTGTCAACCAACTTCATATATTCCTCGCGGGTGTGCTGACGGTTCATTTCCTTTAAAATACGCGTACTCCCACTTTGAACGGGAAGATGGATATGGTTGCAAATATTATCGTGTTTTGCCACAATGTGCAATACTTCTTCGTGCATATCCTGTGGATTACTCGTTGAAAAACGAATTCGCATTTTTGGGTACGCCGTTGCGACCATATCAAGTAATTGCGCAAAATCGGTTGCCGTTGCCTGTTGCATTTCCGAAGAATTTTTGAAATCTTTTTTCAGTCCACCGCCGTACCATAAATAGCTGTCCACATTTTGCCCGAGCAATGTAATTTCTTTGTACCCTTTTTCAGCCAAATCATCCACTTCACGCAGAATACTTTGTGGGTCACGGCTACGCTCACGACCTCTAGTAAAGGGTACCACGCAAAATGTACACATATTATCGCACCCGCGGGTGATGCTCACAAAAGCAGTAATTCCGTTGCCGCCCAAACGCACCGGGGAAATATCGCCATAGGTTTCTTCTTTGGAAAGGATAACGTTCACGGCATCACGGCCTTCTTCAACTTCTTTTAGCAAATTCGGAATGTCTTTATATGCATCCGGCCCAACAACCAAATCGACGATTTTTTCTTCCTCGAGAAATTTTTCTTTCAAACGTTCCGCCATACAGCCCAGAACGCCGACTTTCATTTTCGGGTTTATTCGTTTTACGGCATTGTATTTTTCAAGTCGTTTTCTGACGGTTTGTTCGGCTTTATCACGAATGGAGCAGGTGTTTACCAAAACCAGATCGGCTTCTTCCAGTAAATTTGTTGTATTATATCCTTGGTCGGCAAGTATGGAAGCCACTATTTCGCTATCGCTAAAATTCATAGCACAGCCGTAGCTTTCCAAATATAATTTTTTGGAATTGGTATCTCGCGCTTCCAGTGTAAGCGTGTTTCCCTGTGTTTTTTCGTCAATAATCTTATCCATAAAAATCTTTGTTCAATGCAAATTCAAAAGGGGTTTCACTGAACTTGCAAAGATACTATTAATTTGTCACGCTGTCAAAGTGGCAGATTTATTTTCGAAATATCACAAAACCACTTAATTTTTTAAAGGAATTGAAAGTTTTTGAATCTCTAATAGGGCTTCTTTCTCGTCGCTCCATCCTATGATTTTTACACGATCTGAAGGATTATAATTTATAAACCACATTTCAATAATTTCAATTGCGCTGAGATATTTTTCTGAAAATTCAGTAAATGTTTCCGCAGAAACTGTTTGCAGTTTTCTATCTGAGGGGATACAGATTACCTTAAAATCTTCTTCTCCATTGTCCAAAAGGCGGAGCATTGCAATGGGTTTTGTTTCTAATATAGTCCCAGTTTTTAAAGATTCGCAAAGCACCAAAACATCCAACGGGTCCCCATCGCCACCCTCATCGGGATTAGAATAAGTGGAAGCAATAAAGCCATAATTTCCGGGATAGGGCAGGTATTCTATTATGCGCTCTTTTCCATTGTGAACATCCACTGCAAATTTCTTTGAGGTTTTGTCCAGCTCAATTTTTTTGCTCGTTCCCGCTGGAATTTCAATAATGCAATTCACATTTTTTTCTTTTGAAAAAGTTTCCGTTTTAAAAACTTTATAGGTGGGGTTACAATTTTGAAATAATATTAGGAAGAGAAACAAAACTATGTTACGCACAAAAACCATTGGTTGTGGTGAATATAAATTCATAAAAATAATTTTTCTTTTTTCAGGCCTTCTAAAAATAGTATAATTTAAAGGTAGTACGATGTTAAGAGTTGACTAAATTTAGGTGTCAAAAATTGCGTATTAAAAAATTCATATACTTTTGTACGCATAACAAATAAGTATATGGCAAAGAATTTAGTGATCGTTGAGTCCCCGGCAAAAGCAAAAACCATTGAAAAATTTCTAGGGAAAGATTTCAAGGTTTCCTCCAGTTTCGGGCACATTGCAGATCTTCCATCCAAGGAATTGGGCGTGGACGTGGAAGGGGATTTTACACCTAAATATATAGTGAGCAGCGACAAAAAGAAGTTGGTCACAGAACTAAAGTCGCTTTCCAAAAAAGCCGATATGGTTTGGTTGGCGAGTGATGAGGACCGAGAAGGAGAGGCAATTGCCTGGCATTTGGCCGAAGAACTGAAACTTGATAAAGACAAAACCAAACGTATTGTTTTTCACGAAATTACAAAGTCTGCTATTTTAAAGGCAATTGAAAATCCACGCCAAATTGATTATAATTTGGTAAATGCCCAACAGGCCAGACGCGTTTTGGACCGTTTGGTTGGGTATGAGCTATCGCCCGTACTTTGGAAAAAAGTGAAAGGTGGACTTTCCGCAGGACGCGTTCAGTCGGTTGCCGTTCGGTTGATCGTGGAGCGCGAGCGCGAGATTGAAGCCTTTACGCCCGTAGGTTCCTATAGAATCGATGCCGAATTTACAACGCTTGAAGGCAGCAAGTTCAAGGCGAAACTTCCAAAGAATTTTGATACGGAAGAAGAGGCGCGCGAGTTTCTTCGGAAGAATTTGGGAGCTTCCTATAAAATTTCAGATTTAACAAAAAAGCCCGCCAGTAAAAGCCCAGCGGCACCTTTTACCACTTCGACCTTACAGCAGGAAGCAGCCCGGAAATTGTATTTTTCGGTTGGAAAAACGATGACCATCGCGCAACGCTTGTACGAGGCCGGATCGATTACCTATATGCGTACCGACAGCGTAAACCTTAGCAACGACGCAAAAAATGCGGCGCAAAAGGAAATTATTTCTTCCTACGGAAAGGAATACAGCAAACCCCGCGATTACAAGGGAAAAAGCAAGGGAGCGCAGGAAGCACACGAGGCCATCCGCCCGACGGATATGACCCAGCACAGTATTTCTGGCGACCACGATCAGGCGCGTTTGTACGATTTAATTTGGAAACGAACCTTGGCTTCGCAAATGAGCGATGCGCAATTGGAACGTACCAATGTGAAAATTGACGTGCTTTCCAAAGAAAAAGTTTCGGAAAATTTCACTGCAAATGGTGAAATGATAAAGTTTGACGGTTTCCTAAAAGTGTATTTGGAAGGAACCGATTTTGAGGAAGAAGAGCAGGAAGGCATGTTGCCAAATATGAAAAATGGTGACTCGCTCGAAAATAATTATATCACCGCGACGGAACGTTTTACGCGTCCGCCGTACCGTTTTACTGAGGCTTCGCTGGTAAAACAATTGGAAGAACTCGGCATTGGCCGACCTTCAACTTATGCGCCGACTATTTCTACCATTATCAGCAGAAATTATGTGGAGAAAGGAACTGTGGAAGGTGTGGAGCGAAAGTATCTTCAATTGACGCTTCAAAAGCAAAACATAAAAGATAAAACCTTGACCGAAACTGTTGGTTCGGACAAAGGGAAGTTGGTGCCCACAGATATCGGAATGATCGTGAACGACTTTTTGGTGGAACATTTTGAAAATATTCTCGATTACAATTTCACGGCCAAGGTGGAGCAGGATTTTGACGACATTGCCGAAGGAAAAGAGGAGTGGACGAAGATGATGAAGGATTTCTACGGAAAGTTCCATCCGCGCGTGGAACACGTTGAAGAAAATGCGGATCGCGAAAGTGGCGAACGAATTTTAGGCGAAGACCCCGAAACTGGAAAAACCGTATTGGTGCGCCTCGGTAAATACGGACCCATGGCGCAGATTGGTGCACCGGATGACGAAGAGAAAAAATTCGCCAGCCTTCGTCCAGACCAACAATTGCACTTGGTTACTTTTGAAGAGGTGATGGATCTTTTCAAACTTCCGAAGACTTTGGGCATTTATGAAAAGGAAGAAGTTGAGGTGAACAATGGCCGTTTTGGCCCGTATGTACGCTTCGGGAAAACCTTTATTTCGCTTCCAAAAGGAATGGATCCGCTGGATGTGGATATGGCTTTTGCAAAAGAATTAATTGAGGAAAAGAAAAAAGCCGATGCTCCTATATATATGTATGAGGATCTGCCAGTTCAAAAAGGCGTGGGTCGTTTTGGCCCTTTCATAAAATGGAACAATATGTTCATTAACGTGAACAAAAAGTATGATTTTGACAATCTTTCAAAAGAAGATGTAAAAGAACTTATTGAGGACAAAAAACAAAAGGAAATTGATAAGTTAATCAACGAATGGCCCGAAGAAAAAATTAGAATAGAAAAAGCGCGTTGGGGGCGTTTCAATTTAATTAAAGGCAAAACAAAAGTAGAATTGCCTAAAGGAACCGAAGCCGATAAAATAACATTGGAGGAAGCTAAGGATTTGCTGGATAAAAAAAGTCCGAAGAAAAAAACAGCCGCCAAAAAGAAAACAACAACTAAGAAAAAAGCTACGGCCAAGAAAAAATAATGATAGAGTTTTTATCCCCAGTTTCTAAAAAAGTATTGGCACACCGAGAAATTCTACCGCCCGGAACTTTGGGAAAACAAATTGCGGCCCACTCCAAAACAGGCGAGCTACCTAACTTGAAAGACGTAAAGTTTGCAATTCTTGGCATAAAGGAAAACCGTGCCGATGAGAATTTCATTGGAGGAGAGATATCTTTTGATCCCTATAGAAAAGCTCTTTATTCATTATATCCCGGAAATTGGAATTATAACATAACTGACCTTGGCGATATAGAAAAAGGTGAGACAGCCGAAGATACCCGCTTTGCTGCCAAAGAAGTAATAGCTGCCCTTTTACAAAAAAATATTGTGCCATTGGTTCTTGGTGGAAGCCAGGATTTGGCTTTTGCACAATATCGGGCGTATGACGGTTTGGAAGGAATGGTAAATGTTGTAAATGTTGATAATCGTTTTGACCTTGGAAATGCTGAGCTGCCAATTTCAAATAAATCCTATGTAGGAAAAATGGTAGTTGAACAGCCCTATAATCTTTTTAATTACAGTGTTTTGGGCTATCAATCATTTTTTAATGCCCCGCAGGAGATTGCATTGATGGACAAATTGTTCTTCGATGCCCACAGATTAGGTGAAGTTTGTGCAGACATTACAGTGGTAGAACCAATAATGCGCGATGCAGATATGGTAACCTTAGATGTTTCCGCAATAAAAAGCGCAGAATTAAGTTATAAAAATAACGACAGCCCCAATGGTTTTGATGGACGAGAAATTTGCGCCATTTCCCGATATGCTGGTATCAGCAATAAAGTGAAATCTTTTGGCGTTTATGAATTGAGCGATTCCATTGAAAGTAAGAGCGGCGCAATGATTGTAGCGCAAATATTTTGGTATTTTATTGAAGGATATAATTTTAGGGTTGAAGATGATGATTTTGATAACGAAAATCTCTTCACCACTTATAAAGTACCAGTAGAAGATGAAGTTTTGGAATTTAAGAAAAGCAATAAAACCGAAAGATGGTGGATTGTTTTGCCTTTTATTTCAAATGTTAATAATAAATTAAAAAGACGAACGTTATTACCTTGCACTTATGGCGAATATTTGGGTGCATGCAATCAGGAAATTCCTGAACGGTGGTTAAAGGCCCGCCACAAAAATGAAGTATAATCAAACAACACAAGTAAAAACGGGGATCAAGGGTTTTTCAAAAAAAAATTGTTTTTTTGAAATTTTATAGATAGGTTTACGCCCTTGAATCTCGAAATTTAACCTAAATACCTATGAAGAAGTTTATTGCATTAACTGCGATCGTTGCCTTTTTGTTCAGTTGTAACTCCGGAGACCGAGGAGAACTGGTGGGGGCAAAAGGTAAAAAATGGTATCCTCAAAAGCCTTACGGAATGACGCTTATCCCAGGTGGATCCTTCATCATGGGTAAAAGTGATGATGATTTTGTTGCCGTTAACGATGCGCCAACAAAGACCGTTACAGTTCGTTCGTTCTATATGGATGAAACCGAAATTACAAATGCTGAGTATCGCCAATTTGTGAATTGGGTTAGAGATTCTACAGTAAGGTTGCGTCTTGCTATTATGGCCGATGAGGTGGGTGCAACCCCTGGTGATGCAGGAATCGGTGAATTTGCTTTCGTCGATCAAGAGAATGAAGAGATGACGCCATACCAGCAATATATGTATGACAATTACTTTGGGATGGGTGAAGATTATTACGCCGGTAGAAAACTGAACGATAAAGTAGATTTGATTTGGGACACTTCAGAATACCCAGACGAATACTATTCTGAAGTAATGGATACAATGTATATTCCAATGGAAGAAGCCTATAACGGTCAACGTACCATTGATGTTAGTAAGTTGAATTTCCAATATACCTATATGGATATTGAATCTGCAGCAAGAGACAAAACCAAGAGACGAAAAGACTTTATCAAAAAAGAAGAATTGAATATTTATCCAGATACTACAGTGTGGATTAAGGATTTCAACTATTCATATAACGAGCCAATGCACAACGATTATTTCTGGCACGAGGCTTATGGAGATTACCCTGTTGTTGGTGTTAGCTGGAAGCAAGCAAAAGCATTCTGCGCTTGGAGAACTTTGTATAAGAATTCATACCAAAAATCTAAAAAGAAGAACTTCGTAAACTCTTTCCGTCTTCCCGGTGAAGCAGAATGGGAGTATGCTGCTCGTGGCGGTCTGGAATCAGCAACTTATCCATGGGGTGGTCCTTACGCTAAAAACGATCGTGGTTGTTTTATGGCAAACTTTAAACCCTTAAGAGGAGATTATGCCGCGGATCAAGCTTTATATACAGTTGAGGCTAAATCTTATGAGCCTAATGATTTCAACTTATACAATATGGCAGGAAACGTTTCGGAATGGGTGGCTTCTTCTTATGATCCCGCTTCATATGACTACACCTCCACTATGAATCCAAACGTTAATGATCCTGACAATATGCGAAAAGTAGTACGCGGTGGTTCGTGGAAAGATGTTGCGTATTTCTTGCAAGTAAGTACCCGTGATTATGAATATGCAGATTCTGCCAGAAGCTATATCGGTTTCAGGACTGTACAGGATTATATGGGAACTGATGTTGTTCTTAACCAAAACTTTGGCGATGCTCGCTAATATTCCCTTATTTACTAAACTAAAATAACCTTAATCAAAAACTCTCAACTAAAAATTTAAGTATTATGGCACAATCAAGATCATCAAAAAAATTATTTAATATGGCCTACGGCCTTGGGGCATCTATTGTAATTTTAGGCGCACTTTTCAAAATTCTTCACTGGGAATTAGGTCCCTTAAATGGAGGTCTTCTTTTGGCAATAGGTCTTATCACCGAGGCAATTATTTTCGCAATCTCTGCTTTTGAGCCAGTAGATGACGATTTAGATTGGTCATTGGTTTATCCTGAATTGGCTGGAGGTGCTGCAACTAGCAAAAAAGCTTTAAAAGAACCAGAAGATGCACAAGGACTTCTTTCTAAAAAATTGGATGAGATGCTTAAGGAGGCTCGTATCGATTCAGAGTTAATGAACAGTCTTTCAACCAGCATCCGTTCTTTTGAAGGTGCTACTAAGAGTATGGCTCCTACTGCAGAAGCAATGAACTCTACAAAAAAATACAGCGAGGAAATGGCATTGGCAGCAGCTCAAATGGATTCTTTGAACAGCTTGTACAAAGTACAGATTGAGTCAACTAGCCGTCAAGCAGAAGCTAACCAAGCAGTTGCCGAAAATGCGGAACAATTAAAACAACAAATGCAGCACTTGGCTACCAACCTTTCTTCATTGAACGGTGTTTACGGAGGTATGCTTTCTGCAATGACTAATAGAAACTAAGATAGGTTTTCACCTTAATTATTAATCTTTAAAAAAGAATAAAAATGGCAGGAGGAAAACTATCCCCAAGGCAGAAGATGATTAACCTGATGTATCTGGTTTTCATCGCGATGCTTGCACTGAATATGTCCAAAGAAGTATTGTCTGCTTTTGGACTACTTAATGAAAAAATATCTGACGCAAATGTGGCTACCTCACAGCGTAATACTGCTTTTATGGAGGGATTGGCTATTAAAGCCAATGACGAACCTGCACAATACGCGGCTGTTGAAGCAAAAGCAAGAGAAATTTCCCAAATTTCTGACGAGTATGATGCATATCTTACTACTCTTAAGTCTGCTTCAATTGAAAAAATAGAAGATCCGACAGACTATGAAGTAATGGACAAGCCGGATTACTTTAACAATTTGTTCTTTACCGGAGATAAATACAAAGAAGGGGGACAGGAATTTTTGAATAAAATGGATGAATATCGCACAGAAATGATAGCGGTTCTATCTGATACCGCTCTTGCAAAAGTGGCCGGTATAGAAGATATCAAAAAATCTATTGAAGCAAACTTTTCTACAGCCCCGGTAACCAATCGTGACGGAAAAGAAGTAGCTTGGTTAAATTATAACTATGAAGGCTTTCCTCTAGTTGCATCTTTGACTAAATTGACACAAATTCAAGCAGATATTAAAACAACTAAAAGCGAAGTATTGCAAAGAATGCTAGCAGGCCAACAAGCGGCTGCGCTATCTTTCAGTAATTACTCAACTTTATTGGAAACTTCAAAATCTGCATACTACTCTGGTGAAAAATTTGATGGAGCAATTGTATTGGGTCGTACAGATGAGAGTACTAAACCAAAAAGAGCCGAATTGACTTTGGACGGAAGAAAACTTGTTGAAGGTACAGATTATACTTTTGAAGGTGGTAAAGTGAAATTGAATGTAAGCGCCGGCTCACCGGGTGACCATAAAATTGAAGGAATCCTTTACTACGGTGAAGGAGGAGAGGAAACTGAAGTAGAAGTTAATAGGTCTTTCGCGACAATTTCATTACCTAATTCTGCGGTAATAGCTGCTGATAAGATGAACGTTGTTTACCGAGGTGTAGATAACCCAATGACCGTTTCTATCCCAGGTATTCCTGATAATAAGGTAAACGCATCTGCTGCAGGTCTTTCAAGAGTTTCAGGTAGCAAATATGTAATGCGACCAGGATCCGGTAGAACTGTTACAATTTCCGCAACTGGTACATTACCGGATGGAAAACCTGTAGGTTCAAAATCTGAGTTCCGTATTAAAGATATTCCACCACCAGTGGGCGCCATTCGTGGTGAAACCGGAATTGTGCGTATGGAGCGCGGCGGTCTTGAAATTTCTTCGGTATCTGCAGTATTGCCAGATTTCGATTTTGATGTAAATCTTAACGTTACAGGATTCAGTTTCAAAGTATCAGGACAACCAACCGTTCGTGTAAACGGAACCAAGCTGGATGGTGCAGCCAAAGGTGCTCTAAGAAGAGCTGGAAGAGGCGAGACTGTTCAAATTTTTGATATCAATGCCAATGTTTCTGGAAGTGGCGTAATGCTTAAGAAAACATCTCCAGTTATTATTGAATTGACAAACTAATATTTAGTATAAAACCCCTATCGGTATGAATTTGAAAAATGTTGTTTTATGTGTTTTTGGCCTCGGAATGGCTGTCGGTGCAAACGCACAGGTAAACATTCTTAACGCCAAAACCCCCGAAGATATAGGCAAGAAGACCGAAGCACAGATTGCTTATGATAATGATGAGCCCTTACCTTATGGTTATACGGATGAGCGTGATGTGTTATGGTCCAAAACCACTTGGGAAATAATTGATCTTGATGAAAGAGTCAACTTCCCACTTTATTATCCTATAGATACAAACAACATTGGCGCGGACAGACGCTCTCTTTATGATGTTTTGGTAAAAAACATTAAAAATGGAAAAATAGAAAGTGTTTACGCAGATTCCTATTTTACTGAAAAGCGTACCCTACAGGATATCGAAGCTTCCTTGGTTTATAGCGATACTACCGATTTGGGTATCGAGCAGTATAACGCTGAAGGAACCGTAGATCCACAATACGTACGTCGTTTTTCTTTGGATGCTGGCGATATAGAAGAGTGGCACATTAGAGGCTATTGGTATCTAGACAAGCGCCAAGGTGAGCTTAAATATCGTATGTTGGGAATTTGTCCAGTAGCGAATGAAGCACGTTCCAAAGCATTCCCGGAAGATGGAATTGATTCGAAGGTTGAGCTTTTTTGGGTTTGGTTCCCAGGAGCGCGTGAAGTATTGCACGAAGCAAAAGCTTTCAATAGAAAAAATACATCGCAACCCATTTCATACGACCACTTGTTAAATTCACGACGTTTCAACGCCGTAATCTATAAGGAAGACAACGTACAGGGCGATAGAGACGTGAAGGATTACATAAATGATAATGCACTTATGCAATTGTTGGAATCTGAAAGAATCAAGGAACAAATACGTAACATAGAAATTGATTTGTGGAATTATTAATTGATTAATAAGGCCATAATTTTGAAGAAAACCCTTCAAGTTCCATTTTCGGAAACTGAAGGGTTTTTTATATCACAATAATGATTGAAAAAGATTACATAATTGTAGGGCTCGGGATTGCGGGAATAACTTTGTGCGAACAGCTCCAAAACAACGGGAAAAGCTTTGTGGTGATTGATAACGGCGCAGAAGGCTCCACAGCAAAGTCTGGCGGGGTTTTTAACCCAACAGTGCTTAAACGCTTCACGGCGGCTTGGAACGCCTCAGCTTTTTATCCGGTGGCGGTTAATTACTATAAAACCCTGTCGGGAAAGCTTGGAAAAGATTTTTTTGTTGAAACTCCAATTTTTAGAATTTTCAAAAGTGTGGAAGAACAAAACAATTGGTCTGTAGCATGTGATAAAAAAGAACTCCAACAATTTCTTTCTTCGGAATTTATAAAGAATACAGACCCAGCTGTTAATGCGCCATTTGGTTTCGGAAAGGTTTTGGGAACTGCTCAAATACAAACCGATATTTTACTTTCAGAGTATCGAAATCTTCTTTTAAAAGCAAACAATTTGCTTGCGGAAGTCTTTCAATACAACGCCGTTTTTCAAAAAGAAAACAAAGTGATTTATAGAAACATTTCGGCAAAGAAAATCATTTTCGCAGAAGGCGCCCAGGCAGTTGAAAACCCCTTTTTCCCAAAGCATACATTAATTGGAAACAAAGGCGAATACCTAATTATTAAAGCTCCGGAACTTAAGCTGAAAGCGCTTTTAAAAGGCCCCGTGTATGTAATTCCATTGGGGAATGACCAATACAAAGTTGGAGCAACTTACAGCCGTGATGATTACAGCATTAATGCTACAAACGAAGCAAAAGAAGAAATACTATCAAAATTGAAAACCGTTATTAATTGCCCTTTCCAATTAATAGGGCACACTGCGGGCGTAAGGCCCACTACCAAGGATCATAGGCCCTTGCTTGGAAGCTTGAAAGAAAACCCGAACTTGATATTTTTTAATGGTTTGGGCTCGCGCGGATTTTTGATGGCGCCTTTGCTTTCGGAAATTCTTTTTAATTATTTGGAAAATGATATACCACTTCCCAAAGAGATGAATATTACGAGAATGTTGTGAAAGCTTTAAATTAGGCTTCGGCTTTGCTTTTATTGTATTTCATAAAAAAGTTGATCCAAATATTTCTCGAAATTCTTAAAATAAGCGGAAGCATCACAACCAAGATGCCTATAATGGCAAAGAAGGTATAGTTTCTATCCAACCCGATAAAAAAATAAGCAATGATAAAAGTAGCAACCGCAATGGCCACGCCCACTGCATAGCTCACGTACATTGCACCGTAAAAAAAGGAAGGCTCAATTTTAAATTTTGTGTTGCAATGGCTGCAGCGCTCGTGCATTTTCAAGGCTTTTGAGAGTTTGTAAGGATTGCGTTCAACGTACATTTCACCTTTATGGCACACTGGGCAAGTTCCCGTAAATATACTGTAGAGTTTGGAGCCTTTGAGGAATTGCATAATCAGTTTTTTTAACAGTGCAAAATTAAGCATCTTTGCAGAAATTTTAGTCCTTTATAATGGTCAATATCCACAATTTATCGGTTTCCTTTCAAGGCGACTACTTGTTCGAGAAAATTACCTTCCAATTAAAACCTGGCGATCGGGTAGGATTGGTTGGAAAAAATGGTGCGGGCAAATCAACGCTTTTAAAAATTATCGCGGGAGAACAGGAATATGACAGTGGCCAAATAGCGACTGATAAAGAAATATCCATTGGGTTTTTAAAACAGGATATCGATTTTGAAAAAGGACGCACGGTTTTGGAGGAATCTTACGAAGCTTTCACTGAAATAAAAAGACTTGAAAAACAGCTTGCCGAAATAAACACCCAACTCGCCGAGCGCACTGATTACGAAAGTGACAGCTATCATCAACTTATGGTAGATTTAAACGAAGTGCAGCACCAATACGAAATTCACGGTGGCTATAATTATCAAGGCGAAACCGAACGCATTCTACAAGGTTTGGGCTTTCAGCGGGAAGATTTTACAAAACTAACTGAAACTTTTTCCGGCGGGTGGCGTATGCGTATTGAACTGGCGAAGCTCCTGCTTCAAAACAACGATATCCTGCTGCTGGATGAGCCTACAAACCACTTGGATATTGAATCCATTCTTTGGTTGGAGGAATTTTTAAAAGGATATGCGGGCGCCGTTGTAATCGTTTCCCACGATAAAATGTTTTTGGACAACGTGACCAATCGTACCATTGAAATTTCCCTTGGAAAAATTTACGATTTCAACAAACCATATACACAGTATTTAGTACTTCGGAATGAATTGCGTGAGCAACAATTAGCTTCGCAAAAAAATCAGCAAAAGCAGATTGAACAGACTGAAAAATTGATAGATAAATTTCGCGCAAAGGCGAGTAAGGCGACGATGGCACAGTCGCTCATAAAAAAACTGGACAAAATAGACCGTATTGAAGTAGATGAAGACGACAACAGTGTGATGACGCTGCGTTTTCCGGTGTCAATCACCCCGGGAAAAGTAGTGATTGAAGCCGAAAATATTTCCAAAAACTATGGAGATAAAAAAGTTTTGAAGAGTGTTGATCTTTTGGTAGATCGCGATAGCAAAATTGCCTTTGTAGGTCAAAACGGTCAAGGTAAATCTACTTTGGCAAAGATTATTGTTGGCGAAATTGAGCACGGCGGAAAACTCACTTTGGGCCATAATGTTCAGATTGGCTATTTTGCCCAAAACCAAGCCGATTATCTCGATGGTAGCAAAACTGTACTTGACACGATGATTGATGCCGCCAATGAAAAAAACCGAAGCCGTGTGCGTGATATTCTCGGTTCTTTTCTTTTTCGTGGAGATGAAGTTGAAAAATTTGTGCGCGTGCTGAGCGGGGGCGAAAGAAACCGATTGGCATTGGCAAAATTGCTGTTGCAACCTTTTAACGTTTTGGTGATGGATGAACCTACAAACCACCTCGACATAAAATCCAAAAACGTACTGAAAGATGCTTTAAGAAGTTTTGAGGGAACCTTGCTTTTGGTTTCCCACGATCGTGATTTTCTGCAAGGGTTGACCAATAAAGTATACGAATTTAAAGACCATCACATAAAGGAATATTTAGGCGATGTTAATTATTTTCTTGAGCAGCGAAACCTCCAAAACCTTCGCGAAGCTGAAAAAAAGACGGTTGTTTCAGAAGTAAAAGAAAAGAGAAGCGCCGGCGAGGAATATGAAATTCAGAAAAAACTGAAATCGGTAAAAAACAAGCTCAGCAACGTGGAATCGGCAATTTCTTCTTTGGAAAAAGAGATTGCAACTATTGACACCGAACTTCTTATAAATTACGAAGAAACTATTGCAAAGCCACACTTTTTTGACAAGTACCAAGAAAAGAAAAAGAAGCTAAAAAAGTTAATGGAAGAGTGGGAAGTGCTTCAGGAAACAGTGGAATCCCTATCCTAAAAACAGGAAAAATCCTGTAATTTCTTTCGATTATTTATCTTAACTTGTTCTTTTTTAACAGGTTAAACAAATCGTGGGGATTATGGAAAACGAAAACACATTCAAACTTTGTATCACTATGGCCGGGGCGGTATCTGCGGGAGCTTATACTGCTGGCGTTTTGGATTATTTAATTGAAACGCTCGACCTTTGGGAAAAGGCCAAGGAAAAAAACAGAAAACTTGGCATTGCCCATCCAGACTACGACCACACCATCCCAATGCACCAAGTGGAAATTGACGTTATAAGCGGCTCTTCGGCAGGTGGAATTTCGGGCTCGTTGACATTTATGGCCTTGGCCGACAAAAAGTTCAAAAGTTTCAATAAAGACAATCCCTCAGGAACCGATAATATTTTCTACAAAAGCTGGGTAGATATGGGCAACACCGCTGAAAATAGTACGGTGGACAAACTGCTGAACAATAGTGATTTAAAAGAGTATGGCGAAGTACGGTCACTACTGAATACCCAAGCAATAGATATAATTGCCGATGAAGCGTTGGCGGTACGTGAGCAACGTGAAATTCCGAAATACGCCTCAGACAGTCTGGACGTGATTTTGACTACTACCAACCTGCGCGGTATCAACTTTATGGTAAATTTTGATGATAGCGGGCGCGATACTTCAAAAGGAACGGTTATCACAAATCACGGTGGTTTTTTCAGATATAAGTTAAAGAATGATAAATATCCCACCGGGATACCTACAAAGGAAGACGAACTGTACTATGTGCTCGATCTTTCAAACGAAACACATCTTCAATATTTAAAAGATGCCACGTTGAGTACCGCAGCATTTCCAATTGGTTTAAAATCACGGGAGGTTGCTATTTCTGCGGAATACATAAAACGGTACCCGAAATATTTGTTCAATAAATCCAAGGGCATCGAACCACTTTTACCCGAAGGCGCTATTTATAAATTCAACTCTGTGGATGGTGGTGTCATTAATAACGAACCCTACGGAATTGGACTGAAAGTTTTACGGGAAAAGAACCCAAAGAGTATTGAAGCTTGCAAGTATGGAGTAATAATGATAGATCCGTTTCCGAACAAAGATCACGACGTTGCTGAAAGTGGCAGTGGAATTATGAGCATAGCAGGAGGGCTTTTAAAAGCGCTTCGCAATCAAGTAATGTTCAACCAGGATGGTATTTTGGACGCGCTGGACATGACCGATCGGACTAAATTTTTAATTGAACCTATTCGTAAAATTGAAAAGGACGGGAAGTGGGTTCGTCCCAAAAATGATTTGGCTGCTGCTCCCATTGGTGGTTTTGCAGGCTTTTTGAGTCGAGATTTTCGGGAGCACGATTTTCAGCTGGGTCGAAAGAATTGCCAAGTTTTTTTGCGGTATTATTTCGCGGTAGCTTCTGAAGATATTGAAAAGCGTTTGAGCATTGTACCAAATAGCGCCATAAAGGATAGGTATCAATTTTCGGTGCCTGCAATGGATCCCAATGGCGAAAAGTTTTTTCCTATTATACCCGATATGCGCGTCCTGAGGAATTTTGACAACCAGGTGGATAAAATAAACTACGGAAAGGATGCCGAAATTCAGGACTTGCCGTACCCAAAATTATCCTTTTCAGAATTTGAAAGCCGTTACAAATCCAAAATCAAGGATAGAATCGGGCTGATAGTGAAACATTTGCTGAAGAACAAGTTTCTTTCTTTTTTGGCAAATTTCTTTTACGCAAAAAACGCAGGGTATAAATTTGTAAAAGAAGCCCTAGAGAAAGAGCTGGGGGAAAATGATTTATTGAAATAATAGCTATGTACGAACACTTTTTTCAATGCCCCCATTGTTGGGAAGAAATTTCGATGTTGCTGGATACTTCGGTTCGGCATCAAAAATATATTGAGGATTGTGAGATTTGTTGCAACCCCATTGAATTGGAAGTAACCTTTCAAGATGGCGAACTTATTGGCTTTTCAGCGAACAGTATTGGTCAGTAAGTTTTAATTTCATAAATTTATAGAAACAAACCTGACATACTTCCCTATGATCTCCTCTTTCACGCTCGCAGATAATATTATTGGTTTTATTGTTGATGGCCCGTATGATGAAGGTTCAGTAGAAAAAATCCAAATAGAAGTAAATAATAAACTTGAGGTCTATGATAAGGTGAGTCTATATATAGAAGATACTATTAATGCAGATATTTCACTTAAAGCTGTTATTAAAAGCTTACCGTTTAAAATTAAAACCGGAAACCGTTTTGATAGAGTGGCTGTAGTGACGGATCGTAAATGGTTGCAGATTGTAAGTACGCTCGAAAAGCTTTTTTTCAATGCCGAACTTCGAATTTTCCCTACACAACAAAGACTGGACGCTATACAGTGGATCAGTCATTAAGCTTTTGTTTAAATCAAAATTTTAATAAGAGCTTCCTTAACGTTTATCCACAAAAAATTAAAAACTGATTTAGATTTGTTACGAGTGGCATTTGCTTTTCCTTCTTTGTAAAACTCATCTTTTTTCTCGCTGTTTTTTGAAATAAAGATATTAGCTATCGTCGAGAGAAACTTATTTTTTTCTTTTCCGTCTTTTTGCAACAAAGTTACCTTAAAGTCTGAATAGTTTATTTTCATATCTATTGTTGAGCTGGTATTATTTCCATCAATTGTAAAATAAGTTTTGTTGGTGTTACCTTCCAGCATTACTTTTAGATTTGGTTCTGTAAAACTGTTTAACCTTTCAGCAACAAGCTGCCCCACTTCAGCCCTAAATTGAAACTGGTCTTCCGTATTTTGAACGTCAAAACTCCAATTTACTGTGATGGGGGTTTTTTCCATAAAATTGGATTTTATTTTTATTTCTGTTTTGGTAGGGCTATTATAAGTGTTGCTCACGTTGGCCATTTCGGCATTTAAGTTTTCAAAATTGATGGAGCCGCCCATGTTTTCTGCATTTTGACGTTCTTCATAAACTATTTTCGCGTCCGATATTTTAAGGGAATCCACAGTGAGCGCGAATGGAAGCTCCCGAAGCATTTTGCTGTACAAAGGCTTTGTCTTGGTCTCATCGGCCACCAGTTTATCCCGAAATAGTTCCAGTGAAGGTTCGGTTAGGGAAACCTTTTTACTTTTTGCATAAAAACGATTTTGCTTAAAACCAAAATCAATTCCTTCTACCGACAGCGATGGTACTGAAAGGTCATAATGATCGCGCTCTTTCGAAATCAGTTTTGACAATTCCTGTTTTGAATACTTTGTTTTTAGCTCTAAATTTTTAAAATTGGCAGTGCGGTTTTGGATGGAAAAATCCTGTACGGTCAGATTCTCAAATGCGCTTACCTTTACGAAAAGCGTATCGCTCTTAGCCTCGTAGTTTTTATAATCAAGCGGTATTTTTCGGGCAATGGTGTTGTTGTCTATTTTAATACCATTAATTTCCACGGAAAGGCCTTTGGTATAGAGTTTTGTGGAATCCTGTCCTTTTTCAAAAATGGCCAGTTTGGTATGGTTTATTTTCAGATTGTCGATTATAATTGGTTTGTAAATTGAAATTAGACCGCCATCCGTGCTGTTTTCGCTTTTTTGGACCCGATCTTGGTAATAAGCTATCGTCGGATTTTCGAGGGTGATGTTTTCTATGTGTATTTCATTGTGGATTAAATAATCCCAATAGCTTACATCGGAAATTTTAAGTTTTTCGACGTTTACAAACGTATGTTGCGCCTCATTCCTTTTGTCTTTAATGATAAGTGAGGCATTGGTGATGGAGAGTGAGCCGCCAAAAGTTTCTACGGAAATTTCATCATAGGCTCTGGTCATATTTTGCGGCAATCGGTTCTTTATAAAATCCTCAACCTTATTTTTAACAATTAAATTGGCTGCTATTGTTCCTATCAGGAAAACCGCACACAATGCCAGAATGCCGTAAATAATTTTTCTATAGTTCTTTTTCATCTTTTAAATATAAGTAAAGAAAGGCATCGAAAAATGAAAGGGTTTTTATTTTTGAAAAATTTAGTATTTCTTCCTTGTAAACTCTAAAAAGCTTCGTATCTTTGCCGTCCATATCGCGGGATAGAGCAGTAGGTAGCTCGTCGGGCTCATAACCCGAAGGTCACAGGTTCGAGTCCTGTTCCCGCTACAACATAGCCCCAAGGAAACTTGGGGCTTTTTTATTTTTTGCATAGATGGAAGAATACGTGGTTTACATACTGGCTTCGTCTAAAACGGAAAAACTTTATAAGGGCCATACCTCAAACCTGATCGAACGTTTTAAATCGCATAATGCACTTTCGAAAAAAGGTTGGACAATCCGTTATAGGCCCTGGAGCGTGGTCTTCGTACGTTTTTTTAAGACCAAAAAGGAGGCCATGTGTTTTGAAAAATACCTCAAGACGGGCGTCGGGAGGGAATGGATCGCCAAAAACATACATTTTGGATAGCTCGTCAAGCCCATATCCGCCGCGGCGGAAACAGGTTCGAGTCCTGTACCCGCTACAACATAGCCCCAAGGAAACTTGGGGCTTTTTTGTTTTTTGCATAGATGGAAGAATACGTGGTTTACATACTGGCTTCGTCTAAAACGAAAAAACTTTATAAGGGCTATACCTCAAACCTGATCGAACGTTTTAAATCGCATAATGCACTTTCGGAAAAAGGTTGGACAGTCCGTTATAGGCCCTGGAGCGTGGTCTTCGTACGTTTTTTTAAGACCAAAAATGAGGCCATGTGTTTTGAAAAATACCTAAAGACGGGCGTCGGAAGGGAATGGATCGCCAAAAACGTACATTTTGAATAGCTCGTCAAGCCTATATCCGCCGCGGCGGACACAGGTTCGAGTCCTGTTCCCGCTACTAAGAAAGCCTCCTTTTTTTGGAGGTTTTTTTTATGCCCTTTTACCTCCGCAATGACAATTCTTTAACAGCATTTTTACATAGCATTTAGTACATTAGCCGTTTATTTTTAAAGCTGAACACTAATGAAATATTTCACCTGCAGTTTTTTGGTTTCACTGCTTCTCACAACAATCTCGTTTACATTATTTGCACAGGAAGTAAAACAAGACAACCAACATCTTTTTGATAATTTTTCATACAGACAAGGTAATGTTTACCGTACCGCTTCGGGAAAACCAGGGCCGGAATATTGGCAGAACTCGGCCGATTATAATTTGGAAGCCACGCTTGATGATAAAACGCACACGGTTTCAGGAAATGTAACTATATATTACACAAATAATAGTCCGGAGACCTTAGATTTTATTTGGTTATATCTTGAACAAAACCGTTTCACTGAAAACTCCCGAGGAACTTTGACAACTCCAGTTCAGGGCAATCGTTACAGTGGCGACGTGGAAGGTGGTTTTGAGTTGAAAAATGTTTCGGCAAAAACCAAGACCGGAACTTCTTCAAAACATATAATTACCGATACGCGTATGCAACTTTGGTTGGATAAACCTTTGGAAGCTAAAGGAGGTAGAGTTGAAATAAAAATGGATTTCAAATTTAAGGTTCCCGTTGAAGGAATGGACCGCATGGGCAGACTGGAAGTAAAGGACGGAACTATTTACGCCATTGCGCAATGGTATCCTCGAGTTGCGGTTTTTGATGATGTGGTTGGCTGGAATACTGATCCCTATTTAGGAGCAGGTGAGTTCTATTGCGAATATGGAAATTACGACGTGAAAATTACCGCACCAGCCAATCAAACGATAGTATGTTCCGGGGTTTTACAGAACCCCAACGATGTACTTACAAAAGAACAGCAAACCCGCTGGGCACAAGCTGAGAAAAGCGATAAAACCGTTTACATCATAAAGCCGGAAGAAGTTGGCAAGCCTGTTGCTTCTGTGAAGACCGATGGCATGCTCACCTGGCATTTTAAAATGGAAAACACCCGCGATGTGGCCTGGGCGGCTTCCAAAGCATTTATTTGGGACGCAGCGCGCATGAATCTTGGCGATGGCAAAACAGGATTGGCACAATCAGTTTACCCAAAGGAAAGCGACGGTAAAAATGCTTGGTCGCGCTCAACGGAATTCACAAAAGCTTCGGTTGAGTTTTACTCTAAAACATACTTTACTTATCCCTATCACAATACAATAAATGTAGCGGCAAGCGTGGGCGGTATGGAATATCCCGGTGTAAGTTTTTGTCATTATCAAAGTAAGGGCGAGGATCTTTGGGGCGTTACCGATCACGAATTCGGGCACAATTGGTTCCCGATGATCGTGGGCAGCAACGAGCGCCGCTATCCGTGGATGGACGAGGGTTTCAACACTTTTATAAACCATTATAGTACCGAGGCTTTTAACAATGGTGAATTCCCAACAACTACTGATAATCCGAAAAACATAGTGCGCTATTTAATGTACGAAAACCGTGAGAGCATTGATACCTATCCTGATGTGGCCAATGCAATGAATTTGGCTTATACCGCTTATTACAAACCCGCAGTGGGTCTTTACTTGCTTCGCGAATATATTTTGGGAGGGCAGCGTTTTGACAATGCCTTTAGAAGCTACATTCACACATGGGCGTATAAACATCCGCAACCGAACGATTTTTTCAACCATATGGAAAACGTTGCGGGCGAAGATCTTTCCTGGTTTTGGAAAGGGTGGTTTTACGGTAATGGCAACATAGATTTGGGTATTTCTGAAGTGAAATCTTACAGCGGAAATTATTTGATTACAGTTGAAAACGATGGGCAAATCCCGATGCCGGTGCAGCTTCAGGTGATTTATGATGACAATTCAAAAGAAGAAATCTCGCTTCCCGTTGAAATCTGGCAGCGCGGCAATAGTTGGACGCACCTTTTAAAAACGACCAAACAAGTACAGCGCGTGGTTTTGGATCCCAATAAAATGCTGCCCGATGTAAATGTTTTGAACGACACTTGGAATAAACTTTAAAAATTCCAACAAGGAAAAAATGCTTCCAAACTATAAATTTTGGAAGCATTTTTTTTAATAATATTTGGTAATTAATTTAGCATCCGCCTAAATGAACTATCGGATATTGGCTTACATCTATAGTAACATCGTTCGTGCTTTTTTTCACCATTTCAATCGCTTCGTCTGTACTGTATTTATGTGGGCCTATGTAAAAAGTAGCTCCCCGTTTCCCCAATTCCTTTACATATTCCACTGGGTCTGCAATTGGCGCTGGCGGAGCCTCGGGAGCCATATATAAATTTCCGTTTTCTGCTGATGGTGTTTTAGAAACCTTTGGGGCTGGCGGCGGCGGTGGAATATCACTTTTTTCGCCCATTTTTACTTTTGGTGGTTTTGGCGGAGGAGGTGGAGGCGGCGGAAAACATTCTGGAAAAGGCTGCGCTTTTGCTTTTTGCGCATCGGTCATTTTTCTATAAATGGTTTCTAAAACCTTCAGATCTTTCAGTGGAATTTTTCGCTTTTCAATATCCACCGCATTATATTTTTTTGCTAATTTGTTGTATTCTGCCAATTCAGCTTCGGTGGCTTTTTGCTGAATTATTTTTCCAGTATTTTCATCTCTTTGTTCAGGTTCATCTATTTGAACTGACCAAGGATTGTTTCCGTCATTTTTTACATTGGTTCCTGCCGCTTTAAATTTTTCAAGATCCCTTAAGTATTCTTGATATAAAACTTCAGCTTCTGTAACAGTTTTTCCAGAATATGAATTTACTATAACATTTGTATCCAAATTTGCATCCTCTAAGTTTTTTATATTGGACATGCTAATCTTCCTAAGGTTGCTGGCATAGAATATTTCTATAATCTTTTCAGCTTTATCCTTATCGTTTTCGTTGTAAAAACCCACATTCCCAGAAATATATTTTTGTTTTTGATCTGTGCTTAAATGTATATTTCGTTTATTTATTTCACTTTTTAAATTTTCAAAATCAACGGGTATTCCATTTAAAGTAAGCTTAGAATCTTTATCAATAACAATCTTTATATCCTCAATGGTGTCAGTTATAATTGTTGTGTTATTTTCAGAGAACTTCGCTAAAACTTCCTTCGTGCTAAATCCATAAATTAATACAGATAGCAACGGTAAAATCAATAAGCTTCTAAGCCAAATGGCTCTTTTTGAAGTGTGTGTTTTCATAACGGTAAATCGTTTTTTGATTGATGAATAATTCAGGGAATGCGCCAGTGAAGGCGTAGCTGCATCCCGATAGCTATCGGGAGATGAGAATGCAAGAAGTATTTTTTGATATGCTGAGGTTTCTGCGCCGGCTTTCAAAACGGCACGGTCCGCCAAAAATTCGTGGTTCAGTTTGATGCTTTTTTTGATGAAATGGAACAGTGGATTGAACCAAAACACGATCTGCAATATTTCAACAAAAATAATGTCCAAACTGTGTTTCTGGCGCGCGTGGGTTTCTTCGTGAAATATGACTTCCTGCGGTATTTCACGGTTTTCGAATTGCTTTTTGTTCAGAAATATATAGTTGAAAAATGTGTGCGGAATTATAGCTTCCTTTAAAAGCACATTTATAAAAGGGGTGTTTTTATATTTTGGGTTTTTCCGAATTTGTTGGATTAATCCAAAAAGATTTCTGAAAAATTTAATGCTGAAAAACAGCACTCCCAAGCCATAAATCGCCCAAAGCACGAACGGCCAGTAATTTAAGGTTTGTTCAACTTCAGTATAATTTAATTGCGGAGTTACTTCGGAATAAATGGGCACGATGGGCGAAACTTCCACATAACTGGTAAAAGTGATAAGCGGAATTAGAAAAGCGGCAAATAAACTTCCGAAGAGATAAAAACGCTTAAAAGTGTGCATGGAGGTGTTTTCCAAAGCAACTTTATAAAAGGCGAAAAGGACGGCAAGAATGGCTGCGGATTTCAGTAAATATAGTTCCATAACTACTTCTTTTTAATTTCAGAATCGATTAATGTTTTAAGCGCTTCCAACTCTTTTTTGGAAAGATTGGTCTCTTCGGTAAAAAACGAAGCAAACTGCGACGGACTATTATTGAAGAAATTTTTAATCAACCCATTAACGTGTTTTGAAAAGTAATCCTTCTTTTTCACCAATGGGAAATATTCACGAGAGCGCCCAAGTTGTTTATAATCTACAAACTTCTTATCCTGCATTCGCTTTAAAAGTGTGGCAACAGTTGTTGTTGCTGGCTTTGGGTCAGGATACGCATCAACTAAATCTTTCATAAAAGCGCGTTCCTGCTTCCACAAAATCTGCATTAATTGTTCTTCGGAATTTGATAAAGCCATCATTGAAATATATTTGTATTCTACAAACGTAGAACAAAAATTTTAATTCTACAAATGTAGAGGTCAGAAAATTCTAAATAGCAAATTCCAAATTCCAACCTTGTCATGCTGAGCGCAGGCGAAGTGCTCGACTTAACTCAAAGCAGAATAGTTTATATTTGCACAAATTTTAAAAAAATGATCTCAGAAAAAGAATTACAACAGCGAAGCGATAATAAATGTGAACTTTGCGGTTCTGAAGAAAATTTAAATGTTTATGAAGTGCCAAGCTCTCCAACAAATGTGGCGGAAACAAGCATTTTTATTTGCAACACTTGCAATGAACAAATTGAAGATCCCGAAAAAGTTGAACCCAATCACTGGCGCTGTTTGAATGATAGTATGTGGAGCACCGTTCCTGCTGTGCAGGTTATGGCGTGGCGCATGTTGAACAGATTAAAAACTGAAGGCTGGCCGCAGGATTTGCTGGATATGATGTATTTGGAAGACGAGACAAAAGAATGGGCTAAGGCTGGAGTGGCAGAAGCAAAAGCAGATGCAGTTATTCACCGCGACAGTAACGGCGTTATTTTGGAAGCGGGTGATTCTGTGGTTTTAATAAAAGATTTAAAAGTGAAGGGAAGTAGTATGGTAGCCAAACAGGGCACGGCAGTGCGCAGAATTTCCCTCGATCATGAAAACGAGAAATACATTGAAGGCAAAGTTGATGGGCAGCAGATTGTGATAATTACTGATTTTGTGAAGAAAATATAGACTAATATTTATAGTCTAATTTTTTCATAAATTCCTTAAAGCGATTCTCGTTCCTATAGGCTTCAAACATAGGTTCGTTCGGTAGTTCGATGAGTCCAAGATCATTGTATGTCCGTGCTTTTTCCAACCAATAGTACATTTTTTCTTTGTCTTGGAGCACTGCATAAGTTCCCGCAATTTGAAAACTCCATGCTTTTTCATATTCATTGATCATTTTAGTCAACGCGGAATTGGATTTTTCCTTATCACCCAGAAAATGGTAGGCTATAGCCTCTACATGAAGCCTAAACCCTTCCAAAGGTTCTTTCTTAATGACCTCTAAGGCTTCATTATAACGTTTCTGGTTCATTAGTATTAGCGCATATAATGAGTACGCAACATCTTGATTGGGATTTAAGTCAATGGATTTCTTTATGGCTATTTCGGCATCCTTGAAGTTTTTCGCCATATAATAGGTGTTGGCTAAACTGTAATAATTACCAGCATTTATAGGATCCAGCGTAATTACTTTTTTATGGATAGCAATGGCCTCTTCGGTATTGCCCCTTAGAAGCGCTACTTCTGAAGCCCTGTGCAAAGCGGTTTCATTATGGGCTTCTAAACGCAAAGCTTTTTCAGCAAGTCTTCCAGCTTTACCAATATCATTTTCGTATTCCAAAGATAATAAAGACAGAAAGGCATAAGTTTCCGCATAGGTGCTGTCTGCTCTTATTGCTTTTTCTGCAACTTGATAGGTTAGCTTTTTAGCTTCTTCATAATTAATAATTCCGAAATTATTTTTTGTGTGGTAAATATTGCCCAACGTTATTAAGGCCGGAGCGTATGTGGAATCCATAGCCAAAGATTTTTTCAATAATTGTTCAGCTTTTAGCAAAGATGAATCGTCATAGTTATTGTGAAATATATAACGACCTTCCAAAAACAAGGTGTAGGCTTGGGTGTTTGATTCTTTTACCTTCGGAATTATTTTATCCAAAATACGCAATTGAAGATTTTCAGCTACTGCCTTGGCAATTTCATTTTGAATCTTAAAAATGTTTTTTAACTCTTTTTCCCAAGTCTGTGACCAAATATTATTGTCGCCCTTTGTCTCAACCAGGTTTACACTTACCCTTATAATGCTGTCCTGTGAGCGTACGCTGCCTTCCAGGATGTATGCCACCTTTAATGCTTTTGCTATTTCTGGCAAGCCCATTGCTTTATTTTTGAATGAAAAGGCTGATGTGCGCGAAGTAACTTGCAGTTCGTTTATCTTAACAAGGGAATTTAACACCTCTTCTGCTAAACCATCTGCAAAATAACCTTGCTGATTGTCAGGCGACATGTCTGAAAACGCCAAAACAGCTATGGATTTTTCAGGATTCGTCTCCAGCGCAATGGTGGGTTCATTTTTTTGGGATCGCAACCGAAACCTATCTACAAACAATAAAATTATCGCCAATGCTAAAAAGGCAATAATGAAGGTATTGAGTTTCTGTCCCGTTTTTTTGGCAATGGATTTTTCCTTTGGAACATTCTTGGTCTTTTTGATACCGTCTGCCGTAATTTCAAAAAACCATGAAATACAGACCCATACCGGGAGCAAAACAATCAAAATAATTAAAATCATTTTTCCAAACCAAACGGGAGCATTGATGATAGGGGTGAGTATAGCTATAACCTGAAGCAGAACCCAAGAAAATACCAAATATGAAACCGTGCCTTTAAAGACGTTTCTTCTTTTTAGCTCGTTAAAAAAATCATTAAGGTTCATGGTGTGCCGTTATCAGTTATAGGGAAGCCCATTTTGTCAATAAATTTTTGCCATCTTTTATCGTTGTGCAGATTTCTAAAGCGAGGTTCAGACAAGACTTCGTTCAATCCCACATCGTGTACTTCGTATGCCTTATCCAACCATTTAAAAGCATTTTCGGTATCATTTCTAAAGGAATAGCTTTCTGCAATTTGATAGGCCATATCATTAGTGTATTTTGCAATAAGTTCCTGCATATAGGCATTAGATTTTTCCATATCGCCCAATTTATAATATATGTCGGCATAAATTTGCAGGCTCCATCCTTCATCTTCTTCTCTTTTAATAGCTTCCAAAGCGGCTTCAGTTCTGTTTTGCTGCAATAAGATACGCGCGTAATAATAATGCACGGCATAGCGATTGGGCTGTAATTCTATACACTTTTTGGAAGCTGCCACGGCTTTGTCTAACTGGTCTGCGCAATAATATGCATTCATCAACTGATAATAGGAGTCGGGATTTAGGGGGTCTAAACTTGCTGAATATTCCTGAAGTCTAACGGCACTATCCACCTTGCCCAAAGCCAGTGCAAGCGTAGATGTAAGGCTTATTATTTCGGGATTAGAGCCGTCCAGTTTTAGGGCTATTGCATTTAATTGTTGGGCTTTGGTAAAATTCCAGTCATAGCTTAATTCATAATCTGCCAAATATGCATAGGCCAATGCATTTTCGGGGTCTATTTCCAATACTTTTTTTGCAGCATCCTTTGCTAAAGTATAGCCCTGCTTAAAACCTAGGGTTCCATTGTTGGCCTGGGTTTCATACACTCTTGAAAGCAGCAGCCAGGCCGGCACGTACTTACTGTCCATTTCCAGTGCTTGTTTGGCTAGAGCAACAGCTTCTACCAGTTTCTGTTCATCGCTGGAAAAATTATATGCGTGCACGGCCTGCAAATAAAGTTTATAGGCTTCGGGATTGGTTTTTTTGGACTTCGGAAGCGGTTTTGAATCCAGCAGATTTAGCTCCAGTGCTTTTACCACGGCTTCTGAGACCTCGTCCTGTATTGCAAATATGTTATCCATATTTCTATCATACGTTTCAGACCATAGGTGCTTATCTTCTTTTGCTTCAATAAGCTGTGCGGTAATACGAAGTAGGTTTCCAGATTTGCGCACGCTACCTTCCAAGACATACGTAACGTTTAGTTTTTCTGCAATTTCAGGAATCTGGAGTTCTGAATCTTTAAACGAAAAGGTTGAGGTGCGGGAAGTAACTTTCAGATTTTTGATCTGCGATAATAAATTCAGAAGTTCTTCTGTAAGCCCATCCGCAAAATATTCGTTGTCGTTTTTCTCAGAAAAATCCTCAAATGGAAGTACCGCAATGGTTTTGGAATTCATTGCTATTGCAGGGGTGGCAAAAGTATTTTCACGTTTTTTATCGGTTATAATAAACCTGTCAATAACCAGAACAACAAGAATAAGCACTAATATTCCAATTATAATTTTATTGAGTTTTTTTCCAGTCTTTTTTCGGATGGAAGCAGATTCGGCTACTTTACTGGTTCGCTTTAAACCAGTTGGTGTAAATTCAAAAATCCAAGTAAGCAATAAATATATGGGAAAACCTATCAAAAGCAGGTAAAATAAGCTTTTGGAAATCCAAAGTGGCATTTCCGTAATATCCTTCAACAGTGCAGCAATGCGAATAAGGAGCCATGACACCACTATATATGAAATGGCCCCCTTTATTACATTGCGTCGCTTTAGTTCATCCCAGAAACTTTTGCCCCTCTTCACAACTCAAAATATTTGGTTAGCTATATTGAATCCTAAAGGTAGCGAATTTATTGATTATCAGTAGTTACACTTTTGGGGATGCAATCAGGGGATTTTAAAATGCCTTTAAATGAAACTTGGCTTATATGAAAATTACTTGCTCAATTCGGTGAAATAGTGATAAAACTGCGGAATGGTTTCAATCCCTTTTAAATAGTTCCAAATCCCAAAATGTTCGTTGGGCGAGTGGATGGCATCGCTGTCCAATCCAAAGCCCATTAATATGGTTTTGCTTTTCAGTTCCTTTTCAAACAATGCTACAATTGGAATACTTCCGCCACTTCGCTGCGGAATTGGGGTTTTTCCAAAAGTTTCTTCGTACGCTTTTTCAGCGGCTTTATAGCCCAAACTGTCAATCGGCGTAACATACGCCTGCCCGCCATGATGCGGTTTTACTTTTACGCGCACGCCTTCCGGAGCAATGCTCTCAAAATGTTTAGTAAATAGTTCCGTAATCTTTTTCCAATCTTGGTTTGGTACCAAACGCATACTAATTTTTGCAAAAGCTTTACTTGCAATTACCGTTTTGGCTCCTTCGCCTATGTAGCCGCCCCAAATGCCGTTTACGTCCAATGTGGGGCGGATACTATTGCGTTCGTTGGTGGAATATCCCTTTTCGCCATAAACAGCGTCAATGTCCAAAGCTTTCTTATAATTTTCAAGGCTGAAGGGTGCTTCCGCCATTTTCTCGCGTTCTTTTTTGGAAAGTTTTTCCACATCATCATAAAATCCGGGAATGGTAATATGATTGTTTTTATCGTGAAGCGAGGCAATCATTTTTGTTAAAACGTTTATCGGGTTGGCCACTGCACCACCGTACAAACCACTGTGCAGATCACGATTTGGGCCGGTAACTTCCACTTCCACATAACTTAAGCCGCGAAGGCCTGTGGTTATTGACGGTACATCTTTCGCAATCATTCCCGTGTCACTAATCAAGATAACATCGTTGGCCAATTTCTTTTTGTTTTTGCTGACGAACCACCCCAAACTACTACTGCCAACTTCTTCCTCACCTTCAATCATAAATTTTACGTTGCAGGGCAATTGGTCGGTTTTGGTCATATACTCCAAAGCCTTTACGTGCATATACATTTGGCCTTTGTCGTCACAACTTCCACGTGCAAAAATGGCGCCTTCGGGATGCAATTTTGTTTTTTTGATGACCGGCTCAAACGGCGGACTGTCCCACAAATTTAACGGATCTGGCGGTTGCACGTCGTAATGGCCGTAAACCAAAATGGTCGGCAGTTTTTTATCAATTATCTTTTCGCCGTAAACAATAGGGTAACCCGGCGTTTCACAGATTTCCACCGAATCGCATCCCGCTTTTGCAAGTTGCTTTTTTACGGCTTCCGCAGTTTTTAAAACGTCTTTTTTGTAAGCTGAATCGGCGCTGATGGAAGGTATTTTCAACAGTTCGATCAATTCATCCAAAAACCGTTCTTTGTTTTTTTCAATATAAGTTTTAGCACTTTTCATTCTGATATATTATTTTTTCTAAAAGTACTAAAAATGCCGTAATTTGGCAGGTGAACCAACGCTTTCATTTTATGAAAACTGCTTTTTTGAAATTGCCTTTTCACTTTTCGGAAGAAAAACTTCTTAAGGATTTGGAGGTATGTAAAAAGTATGAATTCACTTCACACTTCAACAAAAATGATTATTCCGGAGATTGGACCTCAATCTCGCTGCGTTCCCAAAATGGCGAAATGAACAATATTTTTGCGCTTCCACAAACCGAAAAAAAATATAGAGACACGGAGCTGCTTCAAAAATGTACCTATTTCAAAGCAATTATCGATTCTTTTGAATGCGAAAAGATATCAATCAGACTTTTAAATTTAAAACCTGGCAGCATTATTAAAGAGCACACGGATTATAATTTGGGCTATGAAGATGGGATTTTCAGGATTCACATTCCAATTATTACGAATGAAGGGGTTCATTTTTTTGTCAATCATGAAGAAGTAAAAATGCTTCCCGAAGAATGTTGGTACGGCAATTTCAACTTGCCACACAGCGTTCGCAACGAAGGAAAAACTGATAGAATCCACTTGGTGATGGACTGTTTGCGCAATGATTGGTCTGATAAATTATTTGCGGAAAGTGGCTATAATTTTGAAGCTGAAAACGTCCAACCTGAATATTCCCGAGAAACAAAATTGCAAATGATTGAACAATTGAAATTGATGGATACCGAAATTTCCAGGGAAATGATACTGCAATTACAAAAGGAGTTTTAATGGAACAGGGGAAAGAACGCGACTCGGTTTTGGAACAGATTTTTCAGTTTTTTGATGAAATTTCCATTCAATATAATTTCACCGAAATTGAAACAGAAACCTTTTTGCCCGGTATCCAAATTAAAAATGGCGTCCTGCAAATTGATTTGCAAAAGCTTAAATACCCTGGCGATTTAGTGCACGAAGCGGGACATATTGCGGTAACAAAATCAGAAGAGCGAGAGGTTTTAAACGATAACGTAATTGAAAATAATGCAGAAAAAGCCGGTGAGGAAATGGCAGTGCTGTTATGGTCTTACGCTGCTGCAAAGAATATAGGCTTGGCTCCCGAAATTGTTTTTCACGAGGACGGTTACAAAGGCGAAGCGGAATGGTTGCGGGAACAATTTGTAAGTGAAAACTACATTGGGCTTCCATTGCTGCAATGGATGGGAATGACCGACGTTGAAGGCGGATACCCCTTTCCAAAAATGAAGGTTTGGCTTCGCGAATAAAAAACCTTCAAAAAATTTCAGGATAAGTTGGCAATCATTTGGAAGTATTATTTATATTTGCACTCCTTTTACAATATGTCCTAAGTGTTGTAAAGGATTTTGATGCAGGCGTGGTGGAATTGGTAGACACGCTAGACTTAGGATTTAACCTAAAAAAAAGTGTTAAAATATTTAAAATGCGGATGTGGTGGAACTGGTAGACACGTCAGACTTAGGATCTGATGCCGCGAGGTGTGCAGGTTCGATTCCTGTCATCCGCACAAAAGCCGAAGAGAAATCTTCGGCTTTTTCATTTTAAAAAATGGGATTTTCTTCACGATTTTTGACCTTGGGTACAACATAGGTACAACATTTTACCTTTTTTCAGAACTGAATTGGCTTTAGTACTATATCCATTCATTTGATAACAAATCCTATTTTCTGTATTGAGGATTAATAAATTTTAGGTTATCTCAACCTCTGTTCTTCGTTTGAGGGGTTTATTATCATACAATATACACGCAAGGTAAACTCGTAAAATACTTCCATCAAAAGACTACGGCATAAAGCCAACGCTTCTTCCTTTACTCATTTATTCCGTTTCCTTTTGAGCCAAGATTTTATCTTCCGTTTGGTTTCTGCTCAAATATTGTTTAATCAAAAATTTGAGTATTATGACAACAAAAGCGAGTACCAAAATGAAGCGCAGTAGAGCGAAATCTACTGCCAAGAAAGAAGTAAACGGAAAGAAATCCGAAGTACTTCAAATTCAGAACTTACCATTGGGTAAAATCAAGCCTGACCTTGAACAGCCCAGAAAAACTTTTAATGATGATGCCTTGCAGCAGCTTTCTGAGAGTATCGAAAAGCACGGTGTGTTGCAGCCAATCACGGTAAGGCAACTAAATGGCCATTATATCATCGTGATGGGCGAACGCCGATATCGTGCGAGCAAGCTTGCAGGAAAAAAGACCGTACCCTGTATCGTAAGAACTTATGAGAATAATGATGTTCTGGAAGTTCAAATCATCGAAAACCTGCAAAGACAGGATGTTGAACCGACCGAAGAAGCCGATGCGATTGCTTACCTAAGTGAGAAATATTCACCTACCGAAATTGCGAAGCGATTGGGTAGAACGGATAACTTCATCAGACAGCGTTTGAAACTGGCCGGATTAATTGATGGTTTCAAGCATTTTGTACGCAATGGCGAAATGACCATTTCCTTGGGCGTAGGCGTGGCACTTTTTGAACCGGAAGAGCAACAGATGATGTTGGAAACGATGGGCGAGGATTTTAATGCACATCAGATAAACAGGATGATTAAAGACCAGACTTATGACTTGGAAAAAGCATCCTTTGATGTTACCGATAAAAAATTGGTTCCGAAAGCTGGGTCTTGCGTTGAATGTCCTTTCAACGCGGCAAATCAAGGCAATCTGTTCGGCGATGGTAAAATGGTCTGCACGAAAGCAGCCTGTTTTGAAACGAAGAAAAATAAATCGTTCTTGAACCTGATTGAGAAATCCAAGAAAGAGAACATCTTATTAATTCCTGAAATACGACAGTATTGGGCAGATGACGAAAACAATAAGCTCATTATATCCCAATTGGTAAAGAACGGATTGAAAGTTTATTTACTGGACGATGTTGAAATTTTAGAGAATCCGATTGAGCCAACAATCGATGGCATTAAAATAGAATATCAACATTACGATTATTCTGAAGATGAGTTAAAGGCAGAATTGGATGAAGCAATGCAGACTTATAAAGAAGCATTGGAAAAATTCAATTCAGCAAAAGAAGATGGGTTTAAAAATGGTATTGTGTTCCATCCCGATTCATTCCAGCACAAGGAAATCTTTGTAAAGATTGTTGAAAAATCCAAGAACGATTCTACGGAATATTCGGCGCCATTGGCCAATAGGAAGATGGCAGATTGTACGCCTGAAGAACAAATCGTCAAAATCAACGAAAGGGAAATCCGTAAGAAGCAAATTGAGAACAACAAGCAGTTTGAAGAAGTTGTAGAAATGATTCGTGAGACGAAATACATTGATACAAAGAAGACACTTTCAACAGATGAAATGGTGGCATTCTCAATATCGCTTTTTGAAAATAATGTTGACTATATGAGCCAGCAAAAGTATTTCTCAAAATTCTTGGGCGACACTTCAAAGATGACCAAAGTTGAAATGGTCGAGAATTTCAAGAAGAATTTCAAAAAGGAAATCTTTCACAAGTTGATACGCTATATGCTCACAAAGCAAGTGCATTTTGGCGAAAGCAATCACGTCAACAATTTGACGAACATTTCATTCTACTACGCAATGCAAGGATATTTCAAATCCAAGATTACCAGCATAGAAAAGGAATATGCCGAAAAACGAGACAAGCGTGAGGAACGTTTGAAAGAGCGCATCACGGTTCTTGAAAAGCAAATTCAGGAACTCAACGAGTAGCTTCTGTTGTTTGAAGAAGGGTTGGCATTCGTGCTGGCCCTTTTTCTTTTTTTATGATAGTGCTTTGAAAGATGGGTTCATAAGGAAGGGGTTATCAATCAATAATTAGCGCAAAGGTAAACTCGTAAAATGCACCCATCAAAAGACTACGGCATAAAGCCCACGCAACATCCTACGCTTATTTATTCCGTTTCCTTTTGAGCTGAGATTTTAGCTTCCGTTTGGGTACTGCTCAAATATTGTTTAATCAAAATACATCATTATGAAACGAGTATCTGAAGAACCTAAAATTTCGCTTCAAGAAGCGGAAAAGCATTATGAACAAAGTAGCGAAAGTTACAGCATTGATAGTGGCGAAAGTCACTTGGCTTATTACAGGGATAAGCATCCCAACTATTATCGAGTATTATCAGAAAATGTTTAATCTAAATTCAAAAGCTATGTATTTACAAAATTTGCAACAGGATGAAATCTATGTTCCATCAGAAATGAAATCCTTAAAAAGTCTGACACAGATGGAATCCCGAAGAGGGCTTGAAAATGCTATTATCTCAAATGGCAAAATCGTCAATGTGGTATCGAACAGCTACGGACACATTCCGAATCAACTGTTCTTCAAGAAAGCTGAAGAAATGCTGACCGATGCAGAGCTGAATTTCCACAAACGCACCATCAACAAAAATGACAGGTCATTCATTACGGACTTTATTATCGACGACAAAAGCCAGTTTACCGTCAAGAACGACAAGGACTTGATACTGCCGATGCTTCGGTTTAAAAATTCGTATGACGGAAGTGAAAAGACCTCTGGCCACTTTGGGTTTTATAGAAAAGTGTGCTCAAACGGTCTGCACGTATCACAAGCCGAAATCGAGTTTTCCATAAAACATAGTAAGAACAATACACACCTGATTATGCCGAGATTGAACAACCTATTCGATAAATTTCTGGACAATGAATTTTACACCATTACCAAGAAATTCGACAAGATGAAGGAATTTAAAATCATCGACACACAAGAATTTGTAAAGGCGATTCTCGACAAAACGAAACTATTCCGGTACGAATGTAGCGATAAGAACAGCGACCCGTCGAAAAAATCTCGTGAAGTCATCGAAATATTGAACTATGAAGCCTTGTTGCTCAATGAAGAACCGAATATTTGGTTAGGTTACAATGCATTCAATTCAGTACTTCATAACGTCCTGAAGAAAAGCTTCGGCCAACAAGAGCGGTTAGATAAAAAGCTGTTTGATGAAGTCTATGCTATGGCATAGCATTATGTCAAAGGTTTATCCAGTACCTCAAACTGGATGACTAAATATATAACAAACGGTTACTTCTAATCCACTCAGCACATTCCCCTACATTTCGCGAAAATCTACATTTCGTGAAAAGAGCTTCACTAAAATAGTCTTGGACACAATCCCCAATTTCAGCTTTCCGTTCCGCTAACCCTTCCCGTCCCGATAGCTATCGAGACTGGGAAGGAACACTTCATTCCAGAGCCGAAATTGTGAATTAAGTCCGCTTTTCTAATCGGAAAGCCATCGCTTTGATTTTCTTGACAGGATTTTCGGCGCGGTCTTCTTGAGCCCTCACTCGAAAATCCTTAAAAACCAAACCGCTGTCTTACACATTTTAAGGGGTTTATAATGGATAAAGCCTTTGTTGTTTTTCGGGTCATCGAAAAACAGGCACGACATAACCAATTCTAACTTAAACGCAGTTGCTTATCTCGCTTAACTGTCGGTACGCTCAAACGCAACTGCGTTTAAAAGAATTGCTAATGCCCTTATGGAACTTGTCAAGACTATACAAAGTTTTAGTGAAAAATAAGGTTTCTACTTCCTTGAAAATCCAAGGATTTTTCTACGTCGCAAACACACCTGATTTTACCCTAAAAGTCTTGACAAAACCCACTCTATCCATTGTGCGATGCACAGAAGAAAAGAACAAACACCCCTTAAAATTCAATTAGAACCAAATAGGGGATAATTATTAACCAAGTCTGTAAAAAAAGAACAGGCTTTAAAAACAATGCATTATGAGTACTATTAGAAATCACGTACAGTTAATTGGAAACGTTGGACAAGAGCCAACCATTACGAACCTTGAAAGCGGTAAGAAAGTAGCCCGCTTCTCACTCGCTACAAACGAGTATTACAAAGACAGTAAAGGCGAAAAGCAAACGGACACCAACTGGCATACCGTTGTAGCTTGGGGAAAGACTGCCGAAATTGTAGAGAACTATGTTGATAAAGGTAAAGAAGTAGGAATTACAGGGAAGCTAAAGACCCGAACCTACACTACCGATGATGGCAACCAACGCTATGTAACGGAAGTTGTAGCCGATGAAATCCTATTACTTGGAAGCAAAAACGACAAGTAATCTTCAAAATTAAAGAGGGCGTTCCTCTGGAAAGTTGCGCCCTCTTTTTCATTATCCATTAATTAAAATTAGATAACAATGAAAGCACAAGTTAACGAAATAAAAATAAGCTACAAAGGAGGGTTAAAATCCTCTGAGTGGCAAAAAATAAGTAGTTCACAAGATGCGGCTGAACTGCTCTTTGAGGATTGGGATAAAGATACAATCGCCATACAGGAAACTTTCAAAGTTGTATTGTTGAATAACAGTAACAAAGTGAAAGGTGTCTATCAATTGTCACAAGGCGGAATTACAGGTACACTAATAGACCTTCGGATTTTATTTGCCGTCATTCTAAAATCCTTATCGGTAGCTATAATTCTAACGCATAATCACCCAAGCGGAAAATTGATGCCAAGTGAGGCAGATAAAAACCTTACAAGCAAAATAAAAAAGGCAGCACAATTATTCGATATTACCATTCTGGACCATTTGATATTTGCACCTGATGGGAATTATTATAGCTTTTCTGATAATGGACTTTTATAAATTAGAAAGCTATGATTTATTTGAATTTTACCGATTTGAGCGAGGAAACACAAGAGCGATTACTTGCCAATTCTAAGGAAGATGTAAAGGAAAAATATGGCAAGGATATTATGGATTATGCAACCAAGCATAATACCAATTTGGATAAGATGCTTGATGAAGAAGCACTTCGGAATTTGTATTCGTACAAATACATATTCAACATATAAATTGTATGAAATTAAAAGCAAGCACCTCTAAAATTTAGAGGTGTTTTTGTATGTGATTAACATATAGTAAAGAAAAAAACGTATCTTTATTTCGCTGAAATTCAGCATTCAGAATTACGTAGGGTTATCCACTTTTCGACTTTCGCCGATAACCGTACACATCGAAAAATAACATATCGGAAAATCATTTTCCTTGAAAATGGCAATCGGCTTTTTAGCCGGATTGTATGGATTTTTGTCACGCTTGCGCGTGACGAAAAGGAATAGCAAGAGGGTAACACGCTGCGCGATGTTTCGGATTCCTTTTCGTTTTCAAATAGCTGATAACCAGCAATTTGGATATATCTTAAATTTTTGACAATCAACGATTTGCGACAAACGGGCTGTAAACGCCCATTTTTAGGGAAGATTTTGCGACAAATCGGCGAAATATGGACTCATTTATTGGAATTAGATTTAAAAAGGAAACCGCAAAACGTTTCCAAACTTTCTCACGCACGTACTTCAAATCGCACACCGAGGCGATGTCCACGATGCTCGATTTTTTCTTCTACAACGAAATATCGCCAAAGGAAAAATTAGGACCAACGGGACGTACCATTGAGGCTAAATTACTCAAAAGAATCAATGCGGTTATTGCCATAATGAGAGACGTAGAAAAGACACAGACCAAACCTACGGTGGCGATGATTCAGTCCCTTTTTGAGACCGAAGAGCCAACTAAAAAACCGCTGATTGTAGAAAAGAAATATGCCGAAGAAAAGAAGGAAGTCCGCTTTCGCGAAAAGAAAAACCAAAGCACCCAACTCTAAATATTTGAGCTATGTACATTACAATCACACCTCAAAAATTAGGCAACAATTATTCACAAAGTTCAGCTGATTTTGTAGGCTATTTAGAAAAAGAAAATCAAGGTTTGGAACAGCACGAAATGGAACATTTTTTCAATCAATATGGCGATGAAATTTCCGCTGAAGAAGTGGTCAAAGAAATCGATGGAAATACCGCAAAATTGAAAAAGAAAGAACCCAAGTTTTATTCTATCACGGTCAGTCCTTCAAAATATGAATTGCAAAAACTTCAGAACAATAGCCAAGATTTAAAAACCTATACTCGTGAGCTGATGAAAGATTATGTTGCCAGCTTCAATCGAGAAATTCACGGACGACCCATAACCATAGATGACATAAAATACTTCGCTAAAATTGAACATCAACGAACCTTTAAAGGAACAGATTTTCAAATTAAAGAAAACCAACCTTTTGCTACAAAAATACTTCAGCTGAAAACCGAAATCAGAAACATTCAAGAAGGACGAGCTGAAGGTAATATCAACAAAATGAAAAAGGTAATTGCCAAATTGGAACGCCAAGCACCACATCAACAAAATGGAAAACGAATTGTCCAGGGAATGGCGAAAGATGGAAACCAAAGTCATATCCATATCATCGTGAGCAGAAAGGATGCTTCTAATACGGTCAGTCTTTCGCCTGGAAGTAAACACAAAGCTTCTGAAGTTGAAATGCACGGCAAAAAGGTAAAGCGTGGTTTTGATAGGGATGCCTTTTTCGCCAAAGCGGAAAAAACGTTTGACAAAACTTTTGGCTACAAACGCAACTTTGCCGAGACCTACAAAGCAAAAAAAGATTTTGTAAAGAATCCTAACCTGTATTTCGCCGCCTTGATGAAATTACCAGCCAATGAAAAAGCTTTGGCGTTTAAAATGATAACCAAAACAGGATTGCCAGTAGCGCCGAGTATTCCAGTTAGTCAAACACAAATTGCACTTCGGGTTTTCAAACGGTTAAGACGTGGAGCAGAAGTGGCCATTAAATCAAGTTCAATAGGAATATAGAGGGTATGCAAATGGACAACCTTATAACGATACTTTCAATTATTGGTTTAGCCAGTACCATTTTCTATGCGATGTTTCGAGTAAGCAAATATGCGTTTTTATTAAATATTATGATACTTGCTTTTTTCCTATTCTATACTTCTGAAGGAAATGAATTAATATCGATATTATTGTATTTGGTTTGTCCTCTTATGCTAATTAATACAGGACTGTATGTTTTTCTTCATAAAACTGAAAACGCACAAAATGGAAATGCTAAATATCAGGTCAGTTTTTCTACGACCAAAGGGAATTTCAAATTGGATAATATCAAAAGAGGCGCGTCCATAATCGGTTCTGCCGGAAGTGGAAAGACAGAAAGTGTGGTGTATGGATTTCTAAAACATTTCCGGAGAGAGCGTTTTTGTGGAATCATTCACGACTACAAAGATTTTGAGCTGACCGAAATGGCGTATCCACTTTTTAAGGATAGCGATATTCCTTTTAAGGTCATTTCCTTTGATAAAATTATTCACAGGGTAAATCCCATAGCACCACGCTATTTAGAGAATGAGGAAAGTGTAAACGAAGTCTCAAGGGTACTAATTGAAAATCTTTTGGAACAAAGGGAAAGCGGAACTACAGGAACAACCAAATTCTTTAACGATGCAGCCGAGGGATTAATTGGTGGATTGATTTGGAAACTGAAAACCGACTATCCTAACTACTGTACGTTGCCACATTTAATAGCGATTTATCAAATGCTCGATACCGATAGTCTTATTCAGTTTTTGGAAACCAACACCACTTCGAGAGCAATGGCAGATGCTTTTATAAGCGGAAAGGATTCGGATAGGCAGACAGCTGGTGTGAAAAGTACCCTGGCTAATGCGCTGAAACGAATTAGTACACAACGAATTTTTATGGCACTATCTGCAGACGAAGTGCCATTGAATATCAATAGTGAGGAAAACCCTGCAATTATTTCCGTGGTCAATAACCCAAAATATGAAACGTCCTATTCGCCCGTCATCGCCACTATTATTCACACCATTACAAAACAAATGAGCTTACGAAATTCTAAACCGTCTTTCTTGCTGATGGAAGAAGCACCAACGATTCGCTTGTTGAATATGCACCGTATTCCGGCAACGCTTAGAAGTTATGATATTGCTACGATTTATGTGATGCAGGATAAAATCCAGAATGATATGATGTATGGTGATAAGGCGAGTAAAGCTATTTTGAGCAATTTGTCTTACCAGTTTTTTGGTAAAGTAAATGACCCAGACACGGCAAAGTACTATGAACGTTTCTTTGAAATCATCAAAGACCCAACTAAAAGCATCAGTCGTGGCCATAATCTCGATTTTGATACTCGCATTACAACCGGGGAAAAGGAAATTCCAAAAATTAGAGCTGGTGTGTTCTTCAGATTGAAACAGGGAGAATTTATCACGTATGCAGATGGGAAGGATAAGAAAGTACATTTTAAACTATCTAACATCATCAGGCAGCTACCGAAGGAATCAAAGCAATTTTCTCAGGCTGATTTAGAAGCTAATTTTGAGCGGGTTTATGAGGAGGTGAAGTCAATTTTTAATTAGCTTAACCTTTTGGTATCCAAAATTCCAAGTCAAAATTTCGAAGTCTTTCGATAAATGCTTTCTGCGAAACCATAATATCTTCTATCTTACTTACGAGTTTTTTGATATACGTAAGTCTAACCAATTTTCCGTGACCAAAAGACCATCTTTTACCATTGGGTTCTTTTTCAAATTTCATTTTGGGATTGATACAATGGATAATGATATCATTGTCCTTAGCTATGGGCTCTGACCATATACCGTGAATGAAAGAGTTGCGTTCTGATTTTATATAACTTACTTCATTTAAAATTTCAGCCAGAATTTTCTTTTCGTAGTCATATTTTACATTTATCGTTTTAATGAGTTTGATATTCGCATCAAGACTATTCTTTTCAAAAAGATAAGCATTGAGAACATCATCATCTGATATAAATGCCCCGAGCATATCTCGGACAAGTACTTCCATTTTGGCAAATCTATCTGAGAGCAGTCCTATATAGAAATAAAATTCTTTTTCGATGTCTTCATATTCTTTGTAACGTTTTGCCATAATTTAAAAACCAGTTTGTTTTAATTAATAATTTTTCTATTGCTTCTAAGTTCCTTTTATTCTTCTTCATCAGACTTGTCGAATTTAATATTACGAATAGATTTGTATGATTTCCAATAATTTTTATCAGTCATTAACCCTGGAATAACGTCGTCATAGCCAAATTCATATGGATACTCTTCAAGGAATTCAGTCCTATATTTAGAGATATGGTCCCCGTAAAACTGTATGATGTTTTTGTGGTTTCTAACAATGTCAAAAATAGATTGAGAAAGCAACTTTGCATAGCGTTCTTCGGACCTGGATTGTTTCGTATGGATAATTTCATTTCTTAGGTTTTCAAGCTCAATAAAAGGCATCCACCAGTCCTCACGAGTTGGGTCAGGAGAATTCAAAATTGGGCGTATCACTTTTTTAAACTTTTCACGTAGTTCAAATTTTCGTTCGATTGCTTCTTTGGAATATATGGTTTTTACACCATTGGCTTCTGTTTGGTATTCCCATCCTGCTGGTATACATATATTAGCAAAAGCTTCCAAGGCTGTATATGCAAATATGACCGCCTGAATAATTATCTCAAAATAGTCGTAATACTCTTTTTGTTTTTCTAAAGAAGGAAAACTACCATGCCATTGTTTATGTCGTGGCAAAATGACTTTTTCGTAAAACTCCATAGCCTGATTCAGGCATCTATCAGCAATATTGGAGTACAATGCTACGTCATTGGGCTGAATAAGCATCGTTTCTAAGTGGTCAAATACTAATACCCAATTGGAATCAAAGATAAATCGATGAGTAAAATTATCCTGATTGAGTATTATGTGGGGTTTTTTGACTCGCCAATCCCTGTCCTTTCTGTAGTCTTTGGTAATTTCTTTACCAACTTCCAATAATGGGTTGAGTACCTTCCAACTACCATCTGTAAAGGTTAAATACTTTTTGTTGTTCTTTCTTGAATATGAAGTTTGTATGGCAGTTTTCAATTCACTTTCTTTTTCTTGATGTAAGTGAGCGATTGTATCAAAGGCAGAAGCCAACATAGTTACATAATCGATTTTCTCTGGTAGAGGATGAAAAAGAAATTTTAAGATGTATGTATTCTCAAGTTCAAAGTGGAGTGAAAATGGCGCCATCTCAATACCATCTATTTGTGACATACTTTTAAAAATTTCTAGAAATGAATCAAATTTTTCTAAAAAGTCGTTATATGCTTCTGATAATGGAGCTACGTGATTTTCTATAAAAGGTATAGATGCGAAGATTTCGAAAAGTGACGAATTGTAAATCCAATCTCTGTCATCTATATCTGGCTCATCTGATGGAACTACATCCACTGAAATTTCAACAGGAGTTTTTTTTGTTTTTAAATTTTCGATCAAGACTTTATCAGTATAAAGTTTGAATTCTTTTCTATCCGTATGAATTAATATATCTTTTTCAATCTTTGGGTAATTCATAAAATGTTGTTTATTTACTACAAAAGTAATATATTTGTCGCAAATAAACAACAAAATGAATTCTAAGAAAACAATTATTCTTCCAAAGTATCAGAAGATTTTTGAAAACATAGGTGAGAATATAAAGCTAGCCAGAAAGAGAAGAAAGCTTACTACCGAGCAAGTTTCAGAACGTGCAGGTATTCATAGAGCCACCCTTTATCGTATTGAAAAAGGCGATCCGGCCGTAGCTATTGGTTTGTACTTTAATGTATTTAGGGTGCTCAATCTTCAAGATGATTTTCTAAAGTTAGCGGTGGATGATGAATTTGGTAGAAAACTGCAAGACCTTGATTTATTATAAATATTATGGCAACAGGAAAATTTGACATATACGTATTTGCAGATTGGGCAGCTTTAGAGAAACCAACCTTGGTAGGCATACTTTCCGCTCACTTTGCTAAAGGGAAAAAAGCATTTAGTTTTGAGTATGACAAGGATTGGTTAAAAACCAATGCACAACGATTGTTAGACCCGGATATAGAGTTTTATTCGGGGCCACAATATCCAGCTAACAAAGAGAATTTCGGTATTTTTTTAGATAGTATGCCAGACACTTGGGGTAAGACCTTAATGAAACGTAGGGCTGCTCAAGATGCTAGAGCAAAGAATGAAAAGGCACCTACACTCTATGAAATAGATTATTTACTTGGGGTTTTTGACGAAAGTAGAATGGGTGCTTTGCGTTTTAAAACTGAACTGCAAGGACCTTTTTTAGATAACGATGCTCAAAGCCCAACACCACCGTGGTCTTCGCTTGGAGAATTACAAGAAGCAGCTAAACAGTTAGAAAGTGATGACCAAAGTGAAGCCGTAAGAAAATGGATTGCTGTATTGATAGCGCCAGGTTCATCATTGGGAGGTGCTAGACCAAAGGCAAATATTTTTGACCTTAAGAAGAATCTTTGGATTGCGAAGTTCCCATCAAAGACAGATACCATTGATAAAGCCGCTTGGGAGTTTTTAGCCTATAGACTAGCAACTGCCGCAGGTATACATATGGCAGATTCTAAAATAGAAAAGATAAGCGGTCAGTACCATACGTTTCTGACCAAAAGATTTGATAGAGAGACTGAAAAACGCATTCACTTTGCTTCAGCTATGACGATGACAGGTAATACAGAGGATATTATAAAAGAGTCTGCGCCAAGTTATCTCGAAATTGTAGAATTCATAGAAAATTATGGTGTGGATGTCGAGGCTAATTTACATCAACTTTGGCGACGTATAGTATTTAATATAGCGATATCTAATACGGATGACCATTTGCGAAATCACGGATTTATATTAACCGAAAAAGGTTGGGTTTTATCGCCTGCTTATGACCTAAACCCCTCGATAGAGAAAGATGGTTTGTCTCTAAATATAGATATGGATGATAACGCTTTAAGTTTTGATTTGGCTAAAAGTGTTGGCGAATATTTTAGATTAAATAATACAGAGATGGAAACTATTTTAAACGAAGTGTTATCCGTAGTGAAGAATTGGAAAACTGTGGCACAAGAAATAGGAATCAAAAATGCAGAAATTGAATTGATGGCTGGAGCCTTCAGGTGGTAAGAGAAGCAAGAAAATCAGATGAGTTATATAACAATTAAAAACGATGAGCAGAAAAATTATGGGTTGGTTCGCAAAACTGACTTAAATCTAAGAGCAAAATATCCCGAACTTCAAACCTTTATTTATCAAACTTCGGACGACTCTTTCATCATTTATATCAAAAACAGAAAGGTTGATTTTGGTACTATCGAAGAAGAATTTGAAAAATCCATTAAACCAATTTTTCTTCCAGTTGCAATTTCTACAAGAAAACCTAAAGGGAAAACCAAATTAATTCCATCTTTAGAGGATAGGGATATCCCCAATGGAATGCAAGGGGTGCTAATGCCAATGTCTCGATGGGCAGATATGTTAATGTCTAAGTTTCCACATATTAATTTTTATAAAATAACGGATGAACAAGGGATTTTAAACATACATATAGCTAATTACTGGATAGAACAAAACGGTATCAGAAAAAAACAGTTTTTGACAAGGTTTCAAGAAGGGAATCTCATAGATTTCTTAAAAAGACACCAAAGTGGGCTGGAATTTAGAATACATATAGACGAACTTGACAGTCCGCCAACTCAGCAGAATGGGTTTTCAAAAGATGAAGCTACTGTTTACTATTGCAATCATATTGTTCGAAACAAGCCTAAATTCATACAACGTGACGAATCAATCTGGTACGATAATATCAATGCTATTTACGAAGGTAATTTTAGAAAAAATGGTCTCTTCTTTCTCAACGAAAATGAGTATGCGTGTTATATTGACTTTAGCGTCTTTCCAAATGTAGATTTGCGCTATTGCATCTTGTTATACCAACGTATATTCTTATCGCCGCCCATAATCAAAAATATGGACGAGTGGTTCAAACAGCTATCCATAAAAAGGTCAGATTTCCTCGAATTAATTCTGCGTGAACGTATCACGTTGATTCTCGTTCAGGATATTTCACGTTATGACAGGAAGTTTCTTGACGAAGTTTTTGCTTTAAAACCCGATGCTATTGTTTCTAGAAGAGCTGTAGCTTGCTTGCAACAATGTGATATAGTTGAAACTGCGGATAACTACCTATTTGGTGATGGGATTTCTATAAAAGAACTAAAATTTATAAGTGAGATAGTTGCGAAAAAAAGCAAAATGGATGCTTCTATCCTTTTTAAAACGTTGACCTGGCCCATTACTGCCAAGCGTGAAAGTTTTGACGTTTTACAATTGGGAGGAATTCTAAGCGCTTCGGTTTATGGTGTAAACAAAATTATTGACAATCCACCTCAGGGAAACATTAGTGAGAGTAGTGAGTTTATGCTCAATGTATTTTCCTATGCGGCGCACCTTTCTAATTCATTGAATGCTACATATTTCCCAGTAAAAGGACAAGACGGATTTACGGATGCTACCTACACAGAAACTATGGGTACTTTATTAAACTTCTATAAACGGGCAACAATCAATTCTCTTAAAGATTTTGTTGATGGTGAACAACAGCTAATAAAGGGGAACACACTTATAGAACCAATAGAGCTTATAAAAATGAATGACTACATACCAATACTGGAATTGGAAGAAGTTCTGAGCAAAGAGATTGTATATCCCAACAGCAAGAGGTTGCTTGAAGTTTTGGCTGGTCTCAATCCTGAAGAACAAAAGCAAAAGGTTGAATTGTATAATACCGAAGTGCAAAAGTTTCTGAAATCCCAAAGAAAAACAGGCGTCATTATAGATTTAAGTGCGCAAACACTTAATCTAGCTATTGGTGTGGCCAGTGGTGTACCCACTGGGCCAATGTTGTTCGTACTTAAGCTGTTGGGAAAAAAAACCTTAAGAAGTTTAAATCCCGTTCGTGGATTAATGGAAAAAATTGAACTGGCTATGAATCAAGATGAGAAAGACACTAAAAATATTCACTACCTCTCTCGTATTAACAGAGTAGCTAAATTGAAAGAGTATTAGGTATGGATAGAGAAGAAAGAATAAAACAATATTTAGCATTTATAGAAGACGAAAAGGCGTGTAAATTATCTGAAAATGCAAAACTAATCCAATCCTTCATTAGCTTTTGTGAAACCATAAACATTAAAGTGAGGCTAAGTGATTTTGACTACCAAATGGGATTAGGTGTTTTATGTAATTGCGAAAATATAGTACTCAGACTTAATGAACATATAAGTGTGGATAAGGAAGGTTTGGTAGATTTTCAAGTTCTCTCAGAATTATTTGAAAAGAAATTGTTTTCTGAAGGTGCACTTTTTGCACCAAACTATATTCTATTTGCTAGCAATTATTTTAGAAGAGGATTTTATTCTGGCAATAATTTCGCACCAAGGTTTATTGAGCATTTTTGGAAACACGATTTTCAGTATAATGACGTGAGTATTGCATTGGATTTAGACAGAGTGCGAATAGACATCCGTGGTCCAGTCCTTATTGAAGAAGATACCTGGTATGGTGGAAAATTCACCAAAGAGATTTCAAAAATAAAAGATGGTGTTTCCAGCTTAAGACCACCACAATATTTAGACGATATAGAACTTGATTTCCTTTTTTCAAAAGCATATGCGTTGGATGTGTATTGGTACACATATGATGAAATCAAAGTTTTCCAAGCATTAGAATTTAAGCAACCAAGTATAACAATTAATATAAATGAAGTAAAATATTTTCCAGTACGCTATGTTCACGCGGAATTTGATATGAATTCAAAAGTATTTCGCCATTTTGACGGGGCACTGCAGCTCTATACCGAAGATGAATATTTCGAAAGAAGAGATAATAACTTTAACACCAAGACTAAAGGTGAATATCAAGTAAAAAGTAAATCAAAAAAGTTATTTAAAATCAACGGCGATTTGTCCGTTGAAGACTGGATTAAGTTTATAAGTCATTTCTTTGCGAAGAATCCTCTGATTTTAGAATATTTTGAGGGTAAAGAACCAGATTACTTGACCCCTTACCTTAATGCTTTTAAAAAAAGTAAAGGAATTAAAATACCGTGCTGAATCAAAGTCTGTATAAAACTATCAGGAAGAGCTGCACTTCCATATGCATCCAATAAAACATAAACTTTTACATTTCGTTGAGCAGCTTCTTTCAGGCAAGCGGCTATATCATTTCCCGTTTCATCGTTCTCATAAATATAGGTTTGAAGATGTATCTCTTTTTGTGCACCTCGAATTATTTTTTTTAGTCGAATAAAATACTCTTCGCCAGAATGCAGCAATTGAATATACTCATTGTCACCTTTGCTATCGTGTAATTGTTTTTTTTGTTTTTCAGTTGTTGATTTATGAATCATCAAATGCTTATTATGATTTATTTTTTTGAAATTTATATTTCACGTTAAGGTATCTTTCGATTTCATTGAGGGTAAAACAAATCCTATTGAAATTAAAATAACCGCCCCGGCAATAATAAAAGGATAATAAAAACCACCGGTAACCAACCAAGTTCCTAAAATGGGACCTAAAATCTGACCAATACTGTTTGTTGAACTTTGTATTGAAATATTTCTACCAGTATTTGTTTTGGATAACAAGGATACAGCAGACAGCAAATTAGGTGTAACCATAGCACCACCAGCAGCAAACACCACAATTAAACCGTACACAACAAATTCATTTTTGAAAAAAGGAAAGGCAATTAATGAAATTCCTGAAATGAATAACCCAAAGCCAATTTGCTTTTTAGTAGATAGAATCTTTTCCCCATAACTGGCAAATACAGGCTGCAAAACAGCCATTATTGTACCACACAGCATAAAACCAATACCAACCTGGTTGCTGTTAAACCCTAATTCGTCTTTACCGTAGATTGAAAAAACAGTTTCAAACAAGGTCACTACAAATTGGATGACAAATGATAGCGTCAATAGAACAAGAAAATATTGGCTGAACGAGAAGCGAAAAGTGAATTTTTGAGTTGTAAATTTATGGATGCGAACTGAATTTTTTAGCCATTTTACAACAATGACTAAAACAATAGAACCTAATAATGCAGCGAATAAAAAAGGTGTGGAAAATCGACCCAAATGTAGTTGACCAATTGCATACTCAAAATGAAGGTCTGATTGCGAAAGAAAGCCACCGATAACGGGTCCAAAAATAACCCCTGAACTAATGGCTACACCAGACCAGGCCATTATCTTCGTTCTACGTTTTTCTGAAGTAATATCACTTAAATATGCGTTGCTGACAGGAATAACTGATGAAGTGAAAACACCACCAAAAATCCGAGCGATATATAGCATCGTAAGTGATGTTGCAAGCCCAGTTAGCAATTGCATTATTACAAAGCCAATCAAACCAATAATAATGACGGGTTTACGACCATATCTGTCAGATAACTTTCCCCAAACGACAACAAAAATTAATTGAAATAGAGGATAAATGCTGGTAAGTAACCCAATATGGAAGTTGATTAAATCGGTGTCGAGATTGCCCTTTATTGCTAGCCTTTCGGTATAGTAAGGAAGGGTTGGCAATAATATACCATAGCCCAACATCACTACAAATAAACTCAACAGAATTAAAAATATCCTGTTGAGTTTTTCTTTTCTATCCATTTATTTTTTACCGATTTTTCGCTTCAATAATTGCGCATTAATAGCCACTATAATTGTACTCAAACTCATAAATACCGCTCCTACAGCTGGCCCTAAAACAAAGCCAGAAGAGTATAGAACACCTGCAGCTAATGGAATGGCCACCACATTATACCCAGTTGCCCATATTAGGTTCTGAATCATTTTATTGTACGTAGCCTTTCCGAACAAAATTAGGTTTGCAATATCTTGTGGATTGCTATTTACCAATATAATATCGGCTGTTTCGGCGGCTACATCAGTACCAGAACCAACAGCGATTCCTACATCAGCTTTGGCAAGTGCGGGCGCATCGTTTACGCCATCTCCAGTCATAGCCACAAACTCTCCTTTGTTTTGCAACTCTTCTACAATTTCTACTTTTTGGTGTGGTAGCACTTCGGCATAATAGCCATCCAACCCTAATTTTTCACTCACAGCTTTGGCGGTTTTTTCGTTATCGCCAGTTGCCATCAAGACTTTTATGTTGTTCTCTTTAAAGACCCTTATGGCTTCGGCAGATTCAGGTCTTATTTCATCAGCAAGAGCAATGTATCCTGCTAACGCACCTTCAATTAACACAAATACGACTGTTTCGGCAGCGTCACTATACGCATCTTCAGGAATGGTGATTTTTTCATCCCTCAAATAACCAGGGCTCACTACTTTCACCTGCTTGCCTTCTACATTTGCCTCTACACCTTTTCCTGTAATCGCATTAAAGTTTTCAGGATTGGGAATAGCAACCTTATCTTCCTTAACCCTTTTTATAATACCAACGGCAATAGGATGTTCCGAGCTTTGCTCCAAGGCACTTGCAAGTCTTAATACTTCATCTGATGTATATTTTTTATCTACCGATTCAATTCGGGTAACGCCAAAATCCCCTTTAGTCAATGTTCCTGTTTTGTCAAAGAGCAGAGTGGATATTTTGCGTGATTCCTCAAATGCGGTTCTATTACGAATCAATAGCCCATTTTGAGCAGATACTGCGGTAGAAATCGCAACTACAAGTGGAATGGCAAGGCCAAGTGCGTGTGGACAAGCGATGACCATAACGGTAACCATTCTTTCTAATGCATAAACGAAAGGGAACCCTAGAATTAACCAAACTGCCAACGTACCAAATCCTATAGACAAGGCAATATAAGTCAACCACTTTGCTGCTCTATCCGATAGATTTTGCATTTTGGACTTGGTCTTTTGTGCTTCCTCAACCATTGTGATAACCTTGTTGAGATAACTGTCTTTTCCTGTATGTACCACTTTTACCTTTATGCTGCCATTGCCGTTTACAGAACCTCCAATTACTTTATCCTTTTCTTCTTTTTTTACTGGTTTTGATTCTCCAGTTAACATGGATTCGTTCAGATAACTAGACCCTTCGATTATGATACCATCGGCAGGAACTTTCTCGCCGGGCTTTACCAATATCACATCATCTTTCAATAAATCTTCCAATGAAATATCTTCAATTGTATCGCCTTTTACTCTGTGAGCTTCGGCAGGCATCATACTTACTAGAAGCTGTAAGGCTTTGGAAGCACCCAAAACACTTTTCATTTCTATCCAATGGCCAAGCAACATTATGGCTATAAGTGTTGATAGCTCCCAGAAAAAGTCTTCACCCCTTAAGCCAAAAACGGTAGCCGTGCTATAGAAATAAGCTACGGAAATTGCCATAGAAATTAAGGTCATCATTCCTGGAGCACCTTTTTTTATTTCAGACCAGAACCCTTTTAAAAATGGCCAACCACCGTAAAAGTAAACAACAGATGAAAGTGCAAAAAGCACATATGAATTACCCGGAAGTAAAAATTCATATCCGAAAAATTCTTGAATCATTGGTGAGAAGAACAATATGGGGATGGTAAGCACGAGTGTTACCCAAAACCGTTTTCTAAAGTCGGCAATCATCATTTTATGATGGTCGTGACCCATTTCTCCGTGACCAGGGCTATGACCGGAATGGTCTCCACCACCCTTTTTCTTTTTTGAATGATCCATTTTTGAGTGGTCTTCTTTTTCGTGGCTCATTTTAGAATGGTCCATTTCTTTGTCTTTGTGATCTTTGTGATTGTCCATAGTATTCTGTTTTAGGTGTTGGGATATTTTAAATTATGTTTTTTAAGATGGTCCGTCAGTATATTTGCAACACTATAGTTGCGATACCAGCGTTTATCTGCGGGAATGATATACCAAGAAGGATCATCACAGTTGGTTATTGCCATATTGTAAGCAGCTCTATAGGCATCCCATTGTTTCGCCGCCTTTTCATCTGCGATACTGTATTTCCAGCGTTTATGGGGTTTTGAAAGTCGTTCCTGAATACGCTCTTTCTGTTCTTCCTTGGAAATATGTAGGAAAAATTTAAGTACGTGAATGTTGCTCAGTCTTAAATGCTGCTCCAAGTATTTTATAAGTTTGCAACGGTGGGCTAACACTTCCTCCGAAAGTGAATTTGCTACCATAGGCATAAGTAGATCTTCGTAATACGAACGGTTAAACACCTGGATCATACCCTTGGGGGGAATATGCGGATAGACACGCCATAAAAAGTCATGCTTCAACTCTTCCTCGGTCGGTTTTTTAAACGATTTTACTTGAACGCCCTGAGGATTCATACTGCTAAGGGAATGACGAATGGTGCCGTCTTTTCCCGAGGTATCCATACCTTGCAGGATAATAAGTAAGCCAAAACGTCCATCGGCATAAAACTTATTCTGAAGTTCAAAAAGTTCCTTGCGTAACTGAACCAAACCCTTCTTGCCCTCGTTTTTTGAAATGTTCGAGGGCGGTTGCGTCGAAATTGTATCTAAATCTATCATTTTTAATGCTTTATCGTAATTTTATTCTCATTGCTTCTGAAATGTTTTCAGCATAGACGCCGTAGGCATCTACCAAAAGTCCCTTTATTCCATCTTTGGAAGATATTGCGTATAGAATGCTATTGTCATCGGTACTGCTCATACCTTCAAAACGATAGGTCTTATCTACCGTAAAATCCTCTGGATGGATTTCAATTTTCAGGGAAGCACATTCCAGACATTCAGGTTTTAAGTTGAAATCATAAGGGTATTCGTTTGTCTGCAAATCGTTAATAGCTTCTGAAAGGGTGTTATAATTTTTCATTTATTTTTATTTATAAGTCATTGTAAAATAACTGTTGTCTTCTTCGGTAAATTTTTGAAAGGTCAATAGACCTTGTGCATTTAATTTCTCGTTAACAGTATAATTGAGTTGCTTAATGCGAATTCCCAAGGCATAGGCCTTAATGTTAATTTTTGAATTAATATTATTTTCGCTATTATTAAATTTTCGGTCGTAAATTTTTATGGTACTTTTTGAGCCAAAAAAATTCAACAAGCCCGAATCAAAACTCATTTCCAATTCTATATCTTCAAGGTTGTCCAAATCGTAGAGCTCTTTAAATTTTTTAGAGGTGGTATTAATTTCGGTCTCCTTTGATTTTGGGTTTGAAAACGGAAAAGCCATTACCATTACACTTGCCTCATCAGGCTTACAGCGATAGGTTGTGGTGTATTTATCGGTCAATTTTTTGTCTTTATCAAACAATTCCGTAACTACCTCAATTTCATAGTATCCATTTTTCTTTATTGTTTCACTGGCTTTGAAAGTTTGTTTATTTAAAAAAGAACCATTTTCATCAAAGTTTTCCCGAATAACAACTCTGCCTGAAATCTGCCCAATGAGCATTTCAGTTTGTCCAGTCATTGTGATGCTGAATAAAGTGATTAGTACTATAAAGCCTTGTTTTCTCATATATGGTGCATTAATTTTTTTACCTCTTTTGCCATAATATCACTTAAATCTATTCCATTTGAAGAGTGTGGGATGGTATTACAAGTCACTATTTTTTCTACTCCGGAATCCAATAAATCTTGATAGGCGTTTCCTGAAAAAACGGCGTGAATGCCTACACAAATAGGCGGTTTCATTCCTGCTTTTTTAAGATGTTGTACGGTTTCAATCATTGTTCGGGCTGTGGAAATAATGTCATCTACTAAAATAGGTGTGGCATTCTTGTACTTATCCACATCGGGAACAGAGACTTCTACATCACGGTCACCGTGACGTACCTTTTGTAATACTATAAATGGTGCTCCAGCATTTTTGGCGACTTCAGAAACCCATTGTTCACTTTCAGAATCGGGACCAATAAGTACCGGGTTTTCAATGTTTTCTTTTATCCATTCTGAAATGGCATCGGCAGCGTGAATCACTTTATTTGGAATTTGATATACTTCTCCCAACGAACTAATTCTGTGCAAGTGAGGGTCAACTGTGGTAATGCTATCGGCGAAACCAGAAATCAATTTTCCGAAGAAACCAGAAGTCACTCCTTCACCTTCATTAAATACTTTGTCCTGCCGCATATACGCCAAATAGGGTGCTACCAAACAGGTACACATTGCCCCCAATGATTTGGCTGTGTGACTTAAAAAATAAAGCGGCAACAGTTTTTCATCCGGTTCGTGTAAGGTGCATACCAGTACCACACATTTATCTTTAACATCAGATAATATACGTGTGTACGATTCCCCATCAGGAAAATTACGCAAAGTGGCTTTGCCCACTTCAGCATCCATTTTTGTAGCCATTAGTTCTGTGAGTTCTTCATTTCCGGGAAGACTGAATAATATTGTTTTCATAGTTTTTTAAATTATAGTTAGGATGTCGTTATGGTTGTTTTTATATTCCAAGGCATAGTTAAGTTCACCTTTGGATTCAGCATATATAGTATAAAGCAATTGGTTTTCCTCAATGGGTTTTCCCAGATGAACATTTAGAAGAATCCCTGCCGATTTAGATTGTGGTGCTCCAGAAAGCTTGGCAAGTTTTGCAATTTTACGGTTATCAATTCGTTGCAAAACGCCTGACTTTTCAGCTTTAATTTCAATTTTATAAGGTGCTAAAACTGGTTTTGAAAATTGACCTTGCGCCTTACAAATGGCTACGAATTTTTCATATGCTTTTCCAGATTTGAGAATTTTATGTGCGGTTTCCAGTCCCTTTCCTTTTTCTACTTTTCCAGAAAGTTCTAATAGTTCAGTAGCTAAAAGCAATGCTCTTTCTGTTAAGTCTTTAGGTGCATCTTCCTCATTTTTCAAAACTTTTAATATATCTATGGCTTCTAAAGTTGGACCGATACCCCTTCCAACAGGCTGCGTGCCATCCGTAACTACAACTTTTACATTCAACCCAACAGCAGTTCCAACGGTTTCCATATGATTTTTTAGTTTTTCTGCCATTTCGGTACTGCGAACCTTGGCGGTTTCTCCCACGGGAATATCTATGACCACGTGCGTAGAACCTGCCGCGGCTTTTTTAGAAAGTACTGAAGCAATGAGCTGACCTTCGCTATCAATATCCAAGGCTTTTTCAATTTTAATGAGCACATCATCGGCAGGACTTAACTGCGCTGTACCGCCCCAAACAAAACATCCGCCTTCTTTTTCTACTACGGTCTTTATTTCCTCGGAAGAGAGCGTAACATTGGTCAGTACTTCCATTGTATCTGCTGTGCCTGCTGGCGAAGTGATTGCCCGTGAGGATGTTTTTGGCATAGTAAGACCATACGCGGCAACAATGGCAACTACCAATGGTGTTGTCCTATTGCCAGGCAATCCGCCAATACAATGTTTGTCGACCACGATATCCTTGTTCCAGTTCAGTTGCTTTCCGGAAGCAATCATTGCTTTAGTAAGGTCACTTATTTCATCAATATCCATTCGGTCGCCAGCACAGGCAGTAATAAATGCCGAAAGGTGGATGTTGGAATAATCGCCTTCCACGATATCGGTTATGATGTTGTTATAGGCCTTATAATCCAGTTTTTTGTTATAGATTTTTGCCCTAACGTGGCTTAATGATTCTATAGGTTCTAAATGGGAAACATATAATGTATCGTTTTGGGACACATTGAGTTTTTTCGCAGCAGCATCTGATAGTCCGATTTCATTGGGCAACAGGATATCAGAATTCAAAACATTAAGACTTGCCACGATTGATGTACTTGCGTTGGATATTCTTATTCGGGTAAGTGCCTCAAACCCTTCTGAAATACAAACGTGGCAATCTTCGCGCATATACACTACATTCTCGTTTTGGGTATAGATGCCGAGGTGTTTGTATTTTAATATGTTTGAGTGTGTGTCCATATTTTTTTTGATTGTTGTGATTTATTCTATTTCTTCGATGGTGTATAATTGCGGAATTTCTGCATCCCACCCATAAGTTTCCTTGATGCCTTTTTGCAATGCTTCTGCACTCTCTTTTTCACCGTGTACAATGAAAATACGTTCGGGTTTGTTTTTTATATTGTCCATCCAGTCCATAAGCTCTGCGTGGTCTGCGTGTGCCGAAAGCCCTTCAATTTCTGCTACTTGCATTTTAAATGGCACCCATTTTCCATATACTTTTAATTCTTTTTCACCTTCCAATAATTTTCTGCCACGAGTGCCTTCAGCTTGATAGCCTACAAAAAGTAAGGTGTTATTTGGATTTTGTGCCTGTGTTTCAAGATAGTTTAGCATTCTTCCGCCTGTGAGCATTCCGCTTCCTGCAATCACGATTTTTGGTTTGTTATCTGTTCTTAATTCCATTGTTTCACGATAACTGCTAACAACTGTAAAGTGTGAGCACATTTCGTCACATTCGTTGTCTTCTAATCTGTGCCAATCCCGAGTTCTATGAAACAATTCCAATACGTTGGCACCCATCGGACTGTCCATAATCATTTGAACTTTTGGAATTTTCTTTTCTTTCAATAATTTCCAAAAGATGAGCATCATTAGCTGGGCACGTTCTACCGAAAAGCTTGGGACAAATAGACTGCCCCCTCTATTAATGGTGTCGTTGACCAATTTTTCAATTTGCGGAAGTGCTTCCACTTCGTCAGGATGAAGCCTTCCACCATAAGTAGATTCTATAAAAAGTACATCCACTTTTTTTGGTTTTAGGGGTGGATAGAGCAATAAATCATTGGTTCTACCAATGTCTCCTGAAAAGACAAAACGTTTTCCGTGCACATCCAACTCAATATAGGTTGCACCCAGAATATGTCCGTTGTATTGGAAGCGAACTCTAATACCGTCAAATAATGGAATCCATTGTGATTGTGGAATTCCTTTAAAGTGCGGAATGGTTTTTTCCACATCCTTTAAATCGTAAAGCGGTTCTGCAGGACTGTGTTTTGAATAGCCTTCTTTGTTGGCACGTTCGGCTTCCTGTTCTTGTATTTTGGCACTATCGTTCAAAATGATTTTTGCAATGTCCAAAGTAGGATTCGTACCATAAATGGGACCATTGAAGCCTTGTTTTATCAATCGAGGTAAATACCCTGTGTGGTCCATATGGCCGTGAGTAAGCAATACCATATCAATTTCTGAAACTTCAACTGGTGGATATTCCCAGTTTTTAAGACGCAATTCCTTTAACCCTTGAAAAAGTCCACAGTCTATAAGTATCTTTCTATCTCCTGTATCCACTAGATATTTTGAGCCGGTTACTGTACCTGCCGCTCCTAGAAAGTGGATGTTTATTTTATTGTTTTTCATCTTTATGTTATTTGTTTAATGTCCACCACAACAGGAAGGCGTATTTCCTTTTTCTTGGTTTGATTTGCTCAATTCCGCTATTTCATTATATAGATTGCGGGAATCCTCTTTGATTAAGAGTGCCAACTTCTTTACGGATTTAGGCTCGAAGTTTACCATACCCAATAATATTTCAAGGGCTTCCTCAAGTAGTTTTGGGTCATCTTCCAATGCTTGGTAAAATGGCTCTAGGTCAATTTTTTTCTGTTCTTGCAGTTCATCTGTTTTCATCTGTTTAAATTTTATTGTTTTTTATCGGTCAGATGTAATTCGCCATTAAAAATCTCGGTTGTTATCAAGAATCGCTATGGCTCATTTCATAATTTTTGTTTTAAGATTGTTGAACTTTTATATTATTAATTCTCAAGAGCTTTTACATAGCGCTTCTGAATCTTCTAAAATCTTTTTGTGTCTTTTTTTATCAATTCCTATCTTTTCCAATAACACAGGTTTTTCGTGAAGCTCCTTGCAGAGCACGATACCTTCATCTAATAACTTTGTTTTTTCAGCTTTGGTTAGGGTAGTTAATGCGGTTAAAGGGTGCAGTCCCAACTTATCTATTCTGTCTTTTAAACCGTTATCCATTGGATAATCCCAACTTGTCAATAGTAGCTCTACGCATTTACCATATTGCACCGCATCACTTGTAAATCGTGTATTGGTGTACACGCCTCCTTTATGAAGCTTGGCTTCGTGACCTTTTTGTCGTTCCCATTGTTTTTCAACATCTAAAAATCTTGAGTGGATATATAAGGGAATTTTCACGTTGCAAAACCTACCTTGGTCACTGTGGTATTTACATTCAATCATATAATGGGTATTGTCTTTTTGGGCTATCACATCCACTTCGTGCTGAACGCAATTGCCTTGAACTATGACACCAACCTGTGTTGAAAATCCTTCGTGCGCCAATAGTTTGCCTACCAACTTCTCAAATGGGAAGCCAGAAGGACCTAATTCCATCAGGGCTTTTTTGAGTTTGTATTTTGAAGCACTTACTCTCGACTTACCTTTTAGCATTTTAAATGCCATTTGATAGATTTTTTTTGTGGTAATACCATCGTATAATTGGTCTTGAACTTGTGCTACTATTTGCTCAATCAATTTTTCACTTGCTTGGGAACGTTTTAAGGAATTGATAAGTTTCTCCACATCAAAGGCTACCACATCGCCCGAATATTTTACTATGTTGATTGGATGTTTCATTTTTTTATATGTATTGTCATTACTGGTAGAGCAGAATGATTGGTTATGCCCTCGGCAATGCTTTTTGAAAAAAGATTCAAAAATCCTGTCTTTCCGTGTGTGCTCATCGCAATCAAATCTGCTGATTGGTGATTTAAAAATGTATTGATGCCTGCTTCCACTGAAGGTTCGTTGTAAACACTCATTGAATATTTGCTGAAATCACGGAATTTTTGAAGAAATTCCTTAACAGGGTTCAACCCAAGTTCTATACTATTAAAATCCGTTTCTGTATTTATGCGTAACAAATGAATTTTTGAGTCACATTTTTCTGCAATGGACAGCACTTCCTTGAACGGTATGCTCACGTCTTCCTTAAAATCTGAAAGGAATACGATGTCCTTAAAAGGAAACGTTACTTCATCCTCTTTTACCACAATAATTGGCGCATTTGCCTTTCTTACAATTTTTTCAACATTACTGCCCGTTATCTCCCTTACACGGCCTTTGGTACCGCTACTTCCTGTAATGATGAAATCGTGGTGGAAATGACCAGAATGTTCCAAAATATCTTTTTGTCCTGAATCGAATTGAAGAAAAGTTCGACATTTAAGCCCTTGACTTTCCGCTTTTCTGTCCAATTTCCTAAGAGCCGATTTGGCTTTTCCAATCTTCTTCAGGGTTTCGGGGTATCGTTTTTCCTTTAGCTTGTCCAGCTTAACCCAATCAACAGGGGTTGTCATTAAATGCAAAAAATGTATTTCGGCATCATAAAGTTTAGCCATTTTGATGCCAAGATTTGCAGCTTTTACACAATTTTCAGAGAAATCGGTGGGTACAAGTATGTTTTTCATTTTTATTAAGTTTTAGTCATTTGGTATCCATTTAAAATCACAGGCTTTTGCTCCTCCTGCGATACTGTTTGTACGCTCCAACTTGGCATTCCACATTTTAGCCAGAGGAAAATCCAATGCGCACCAAGTATTGACACAGAACTTTGAGAGCCCTTGGGTTTCGAAATATTCTGCAACGAGGCATTTTTTGCAATCAAAGCGTACTGTATTATCAAATTGAGGGATATTTTCCCATTTATAGGACGGATGGTTAAACGGAAAAGACCTAAACAATTCTGTAGCATACGCCAGTCTTTTTGACTTATTCCGATATTTTAACCTGGTTAAGTTCCAAGAAAACCTCCCCATAATTTTGTACACCTTCCAGGCTATATCATAAAAATATTGCGTGGTTTGCGTTGCGCTAATTTCTCTTTTTGTAAGTTCATTATAAAAAGCGGTAGACATTCCGGCAAGATGAACCATAACTGTTCCTCCAATTGTAGGTTGTTTTGCGATATCGCCTCGCAGTGCTTTATAGCCCGACCAATACCCTTTAAGTATGGATTCAATTTCATCCTTACTAAAGTCGGTAGAAAGTACTTCTCTGGCAGCCTTTGCTGCCTTTGTTTTAAACCAGAACAAAATAAGTTGTAACATATCTTTCAATTATAAAGCATTTATTCATCTATAGTGACTTCGTTCCCTGAAGCAATTTGTTTTTCAAAACAGTCGAGATTGTAAATAGTGGTATCAGCGATATTGGCCAATGCTGTTTCGGTCAGAAAAGCTTGATGACTGGTAATTAAAACATTATTAAAAGTCATTAAGCGTGCAATGACATCGTCTTGCAAAATGTCATCGGAATGGTCTTCAAAGAACAATCCTTCTTCTTCCTCATACACATCTATTCCGAAATACCCAATTTTTTTAGTTTTCAATCCTTCGATAACAGCTTTGGTATCGACCAATCCACCACGACTTGTATTGATAAGCATTACGCCTTGCTTCATTAATGAAATATGTTTTGCATCAATCAAGTGTTTCGTTGAAGACGTTAGTGGTACGTGTAAGCTTATGATATCGGACTGCTTACAAATAGTTTCACAATTGGTATAGATTACATTGTAAAACTTGATTAAATTTTCATCCTCAATGACATCCTGAACAAGTATTTTACAACCAAAACCGTGTAGTATTTTTACCAATACAGACCCTATTTTTCCTGTTCCAATCACGCCAACGGTTTTCCCATTTAGGTCAAAACCAGTGAGACCGTTTAATGAAAAGTTTTGTTCGCGCACTCTATTGTGGGCTTTAATCAGTCTTCGGTTTAATGCAAGTATGAGCGCCATTGTATGCTCTGCAATGGCATAAGGGGAATAGGCTGGAACACGTGCCACCTTCATATCCAGTTCAGCTGCTTTTGCTAAATCCACGTGATTGAATCCTGCTGAACGCAGAGCAATATATTTTATGCCAAAAGCATTGAATTTTTCAAGAATGTGTGCCGAGGCATCATCGCCCGTAAATAGACTTACTGCTTTAGAACCCGTTGCGAGAATAGCAGTTTCTTGAGTTAAACGACTCTCAAGCAGCTTTAATTGATGCTTGCCATCATTCGCTTTTACGAGATACGGCTCTTCAAACTTATGCGTGCTGAATACTGTTGTTTTCATTTCACTTTTTTTAATTTCCTAACTGTATTAAAACATATACTAACCCTACGATGACAACAGTTCCAAAAATTAGCATCACGAGTTTCCCGGTCTTTTTAGAACCTTTGAAATAGGTAATACCAAGTTTTACAATCATATTGCTTATGGTTGCTGTTATAATGACATTGGTGGCCAGCGTGAGTTTTTCTTCCAATGACCCAAATTTTGCCATACTAATAGTTATTGCATCCGTATCTGCCAATCCTGCAATTAGGGCTGAATAGTATAAACCGCTTTCGCCAAAAAATTGATTTCCATAAAAAACTGCAAACAGGATGACCACATAAATACCACCAAACCCAAGGGCGTTCCAAATATTGAGCGGATTACCCAGATTGATAGCTGTTTTTGTGACATCTGTATTCTTTTTGATGAATAAGAGTGCGCTTATCAAGCAGATAAGGGTAAGAATAGTAAATGGAATGACTAAATTTAAAAGTATGGCACTATTGAAAATATAGGCCAGAATCGCAAGTCTGGGAAACATAATTGCGGAAGCTATAATGATACCCGCAGCATATTCTTTTGAAAGTTCTGGCGATTCCTTACTTCGCGAAGCATATATCCAAGCTACTGCGGTACTTGAAATCAATCCGCCTAAAATAGCAGTGAGCAGAATACCACGTTTAGAACCTACATATTTTACAAGAAAGTAACCAATGAAATTCAGAAATGACACTATCACTATTATCGCTCCAATCTCAAAAGGGTTAAGTAATCCCTCTGGACCATAATCTTGATTTGGTAAGAAAGGCAAAATAAGAAGCGCAATAATTGAAAACTTAATAAAAGCAAAGAGCTCTTCAGAAGTAATATTCTTAATGAATGTATTAAAGGTCGTTTTCAATGATAACAGCGTAACCACGACTACTGCGGTCGCAACTGCTTCCTTATGCAAATGATTGGCAACCATAACACCCAAAATTAGCGTAGCGAACAAGGCCATATTGGTGGTAATACCAGTCATAATATGCTTTTGTACTATGGAAAGATGACTCAAAGACAGAAACAAAAGAAATGCTGCCGCAATGATAATGACCAACCAAGGTGTATAGGTTGTGGAAAGATTTCCCAATATAAAACCAATAATGGCAACAATTGGGAAGGTTCTTATACCTGCAAAGCCTTGTTCTTCCTTCAATTTATCATATTCACGTTCCAGCCCAAGAATAAGGCCAATGCCCAGACTGATGAGCAGTCCAAGGATGAAAGGGTTGATATTTTTAAAGGCCTCCGTCATAACTACTTTTTTATTGCTTGGTAGGATTAAAATCGCTAACTGTTTAATACATTTCGTTCTATTTTTAAACTTTTACCGATGCACTTTTCTTGGATGATCTTTTTGCCACGTTTTGAAGCCGAGTCCATCTTTAAACTTAAATCTAATTTATTTTCTTTAAGACCAACCTCCAAAGGGTAACCCTCAACAACTAAACGCGCCATTACGTAGCACAAGCTGGATTCCGCACCTTGATTTATATTAATATTTTCTTTTTCAAGGCCATCATAACAGGCGCCATTAACAGGGTTGTACATAATTTGCTTGAGATGGTTATTGCCTAAAAACCAACTAAACGCGGTATGTAATTGTTTGGCGTATTTCTTTTTATGGGTAACTCTATAAAACAGGTCCAATGAAAGAATGGTATATGCCACCTCAATAGGTTGTTCACCATGAAAGGTACGTTTATTTCTTTTGTGAAACCATCCGTCATTAGAAATAACTTTAATTTGCCCTTTCATAAAATATTGTGATAATAAAAAGTCGAAAGTAGTTTCGGCAACGTCCTTGTATTTTTTATTTTTTGTGATAAGCCAAGCATATAAAAGCGCTTCTGGTAATATACTATTGGCATAGGTCAGGTAATCTTCAAACCATTCCCATTTTTTATCACTGGTAATATTAAAAACACGCAAGAGCTCTTGGGCCAATGTTTCCGCTAATTGATTATATTGGGTTTTAGGCTTGTTTTCTTGATAATAATAAAGTCCTTTTAATATAAAGCCAATGGCTCGTGGGGAATTAAAATCTGCTACATTCTGCATGACGTTCTTAAAACAGTTTTCTGCTTTGGTTACTAAACTTTTTGGTAGGTTTTCTGTATGAGACAATACATAGCCAAGCGCCCAAATGGCCCTGCCATTGGAATCTTCAAGGTTCACTTCGGTATTCTGAACAGTAAATTGCCCTTCAAAATCCACATAATTATAGAACAGTCCATCGTCCTGTTGGCAAAACACAATAAAGTCCATATAAATTTCAATGAGTCTCAGGACTTTGTCATTTCTTTTTTTCTTATAATACATAAGCATCGCTATTAACGCCCTCGCGTTATCATCAAGGGTATAACCAAAAGACGTGTCTGGTTCACTAAAATTCGAAAATTGAAGCATCCCAAAGTCAGTGGTCATGTCTTCAATATGGTCTGTTTTTATGGGTGGCAAACTAAAATCCAAAGAATTACTGTCTTGCAAATAATCCTGAAAAATATCGGAATAGGAAATGGCAACATTTTCCCAACTAAAAGCACGCATTCTAAGAAAGGCATTTTTCCCCATTGATGTTGCTATGAACGGTTGTTCCAGCAAATCGATAACAGCGTCGCTAATTCCTATGGGATCTTCAAAATCATTCAATAAAATACCAGTACTGGGATCAAGACATTCTTTAGAATGGGGAATAGGAGTTGATATAACAGGGTTTCCGCAACTCATGGCATAAGCAAAAGTGCCGCTAACGGCCTGGTTGGGATCTTTAGATGAGAATAAGTAAACATCGGATAAGGATAGGTATTCCAACAACCTGGTAAGTTCCAAATATTCGTTTATAAAAATGACATGGTCTTTAATATCTAAATCATCGACTATTGTTAAAAGCGCATTTCTATATGTTTCGCCTTCTCTCTTTATTATATCAGGATGTGTTTTGCCTAAAACCAGATAAACTGTGTTAGGGAATTTTTGGAGTATTTTTGGCAATGCACGAAGTGCTGTTTCTATATTTTTATTCTCACTTAATAAACCAAATGTGGAGAGCACATTTTTATTTTGAAAGCCATATCTATTTTTAAGCCGTTGTTTTTCTTTCCATAGTACAATATGGGTGCCATGGGGTATGACAGCTAATTTGTTAGTATCAATATGATAATCACTTTCTAGTATTTCTGCGGATTTATTGGTAAGAACGATCAGTTTCTCGGAAAGATCACCCAACGCTTGCACTATTTTAGTTCTTTTTTCATCTGGATTGGGTAGCACGGTATGAAACACACAAGAAATAGGGATGTCTAACCTTAGTAGAAAAGCCACCAAATGGCTACCGTAGTCACCTCCAAACAGCCCAAACTCGTGTTGTATACAAACCATTCCAATATCGTCCCTTTCATTTAACTTATTGGCTACCTGGAAAAAGGAATTTAACTCTTGGGCATCTATTTTATATTTAACTTCCTCTGGATAATCATTAGCGTCGCAGCACTCATTTTCCAGAGCACAAACCTCGATATCCATGGTTGAGCCAAAGCATCTTTTCAAGGTCCGTATCAAATCTTGTGAAAAAGTAGCAATACCGCACTCGCGTGGAGGATATGAGCATACGAATAAAATTTTATGATTTTTCATGATATAGCTGTTTTTTTTAATTCACTCAATAATAGTTGTAGGCTTACTTTAGCTACCGCCGTATGCTTGTCGGCCGCTCCATAATAGATATGGAGGTCGCCGCCGAACAATGCCGCACCTGTTGGGAACACCACGTGGTTTACTACACCTTTCAGTTCCCATTCCTCTACCGGGGAAAATAGGGGATAGGGCAATCGTCCAATTACTTTTGAGGGGTCATCAATATCCAGTAATGCAGCGGCGGCGTGATAGGTCTTTCCAACGGGGGTTTCACAAACTCCGTGGTAAATCATCAGCCAACCATCCTTTGTTTCTATGGGAGGGCATCCGGCACCGAGATAATTCACTTCAAAATCAAATAGAGGATCCATGAGGATATGATCATGAAGGTTCTTTATATGATCTTCCCAAAACTCTTTGGTAAGGTCTTCCCATTTTTCAAACTGTACTATTTGTATTCCTGGCCATATACGATGGAGCATTACAAATTTACCATTTATTTTTCTTGGGAATAATACGATGTCCTTATCTCTTAAATACCTGTGTTTTTCATCTACCAATCCAATTTGTGCAAACAAGTTGTAGTAATGGTAATATTTAGGGTTCAATCTTTCCTGATTACAATGTTCCAAATGGTATTTATATTCATTGTAGGTAATCAACGGTGTGATTATCCCCTTTTTCTCAAAATGTTTCAGGTCTTTTGAAGTTGCCAAAGCACCCATGGCATTGATGCCGTCATAAGCGGTATAGGTTATATAGTAGGTGTCTTCAATTTTAACAATACGAGCATCTTCCACACCATGTTTTTCATAATCAAAATCACGAGTTATTAACGGGCTTGATTTCCTTTCTATGAGATCTAAATGCTCATTGGTTTTGGCATATCCAATGGTAGAGTAATTGCCATCTTCCACCGCACGGTAAAAGATATGCACCTCTTCACCTTCTTGAAATATTCCAGGGTTTAAAACCCCATTGCTCTCAAATTTCAATTTAGTGGGACTGAGCAGTATCCCTTTTTTCTCTATGGGTATTCTGGTATTAATTTGATGTGTATGTTCCATATTGTAATATTTATTTGGGGTCTTCCCTGTTGTATTTGTCCTTTAGCCTGACAATATCGTTTTCATCAAAATTTCCAAAAGCAATTTCAAGGATGCTTACAGAAGAATCAGATGTTTTTATTTGATGTACGGTTTCCTTCGGGATAAAAAATTCGTCCCCTTTATGGCCAACTTTGGTATTGTCGCCAATTACGAAAGTTCCCGTTCCATCTATTACTCTCCAGAATTCTTCCCTGTTATGGTGAAACTGTAGACTTAGCTCTTCGTTTGGATTAACCGTAAGTATTTTTACGGTGCTAATCTCGTTATGGGTAAAGCGTTCAAAGTTTCCCCAAGGTCTTTCCTCTATGTATGTTTTCATTTTTCTCGTTTTTATTTTCCAAATAGTTCTAAGAGTTCGTGCAATTCTTTATTGACCTGATGTTGTTTGACCACTTCATTAAAAGGGGTTAAGTGCAATTGATTGTTTAAAATCCCGACCATTACATTCTTTTTACTTTGTAAAAGTGATTTTACGGCTTCCACCCCAAGCCTAATACCCAACATCCTATCTAAAGCAGAAGGATTTCCACCACGCTGTACGTGCCCAAGTTTTGTAATTCGTAAATCGACATTGGGGTTGACTTCCTTTATTTTTGAAGAAACAAGTTCGGCACCAATTTCGTCACCTTCAGAAACTACGATTAGAAAAGCATCCTCGCTATCGTAATTTTTCACCTTACCCAAAAGGTTAATAAAGTCCGTACCGCTCTCCGGAATTAATATGGCGTCCGCACCAACCATCAATCCAGAATGAATACCGATGTAGCCAGAATCCCTGCCCATTACTTCCACAATGAATACCCGATTGTGAGATTCCGCAGTGTCCTTTATTTTATCAATATTCTCAATGGCTGTATTTACTGCGGAATCAAAACCAAGGGTATAATCTGTTCCTGAAATATCATTATCTATAGTACCAGGAATGCCGATAAACGGAATGTCGCATATTTCTGAAAAAGTAAGTAGTCCTTTAAATGTGCCATCGCCACCAATGGCAATCAGGGCATCTATTTTGTTTGCATTTAGGGTTTGCAGGGCTTTTTTTCGACCTTCCAGTTCGAGAAAACGTTTGCTTCGTGCGGTCTTTAGAATTGTGCCACCCTTTTGGGTCAGTTTTTGTAATTCGTGTGATTTAAATTGAACCAAGTCACCGTCTATCAATCCTTCATATCCTTTTCTAAAACCACTAACTTTTATACCAGTTGCTTCAGCCGTTTTTGCAATGGCGTACAAGGCTGCATTCATCCCTGGACTATCACCTCCAGAGGTAAATACACCTATATGTTTAATTTTATTAGTATTCATTTAAAATTGTTTTTTGTGATTTTTTATCTGAAACAGAAAAATCTTGGATGGTCTTCCATACAAATTCTGCTTCTTTTAGAAAGAACTGATGGTCTCCCCCTGTAGAGGTAACAGTTTTTACGTTTGTAAATTCTCTTGATAAGTCTATAGCATTTTTGAGCGGTGCAGTAGTGTCCTTTGCTCCGTGAATGAAAAGCACTTTTGTGTTTCTAATCTTTCTTGCAATCCCGTATAAATCTGTTTTTAGGATTATCCTCGTAAGCGAATAATAGTAGCTCTGCCAATGGTGTTTTTTTGCATCTTCATAAACATCATCCGTGAGGTTGTCTGGTTTAAATGCACGCGACATAAAAATGGGATGAATCATACAGATGTATTTAGAGAATCTGCTTATTGATATTCTGTCCACAAAGGAATGTGAGGACATAATTTTTTTAAATTCATCTGCATCCTGATAAACAGGTATTCCAATAAAAATGCCTGCTTTGAGCCAATTTGAGTGTTTTTCCAATAGGGCCATTGAAATTATAGCGCCCATAGAATGACCGGCAACTATGGTTTTTCCATCATTGAATCCTTCTTTTTGCAAAACCAATTCTAAAGCTTTAAGTTGAACTGAAAGCGAATAATCACTTTGTGGTTTTGGCGAATCACCAAAACCCAAAAGGTCTATTAATAGCAAAGTGTGTGTTTTTGAAATGCTTTCTAAATTGCGTTTCCAATAATTCAATGACCCTGTCAAACCGTGCAGCAAAACGAGTTTGTTTTCACCCGCACCTATAATTTCATAATTTAAGAGTGTTTTGTCAGCATCATAAGCTGGGTGCTTAACAATCTTATAATGTTGATATCCTGCTATAGCGACCACAGGAAAAATGAAAAATATGGATATGAGTAGTAATGTCATATTTTTAAAGTTTTATCATTAACCAATATTGGGGTTTTACCATAAAACCTATTAAAAACCATACAAGCTGTGAGGTCACCCGTTACGTTTACAGCAGTCCTGAACATTCCCAACAATCTTTCTACACCAATAATAATGATGATGCCTTCGGCTGGGATACCGACACTTCCCAAAACAGAAGCGAGTATCACCACACCACCTCCGGGAATGGCAGGTGTGCCGATTGAAGCAGCAACGATGGTTACGATGACCACAATAATATTGAGCAAACTCATTTCCAAGCCATAGGCTTGGGCTATGAATAGCGTAGTTATGGTTTGATAGAGTGCAGTGCCATCCATATTGACGGTTGCACCTATGGGAATAATAAAATTGCTAATGGTCTTGTCCACCTTCAATTCTTCTTCGGCTGTTTGAAGGGAAAGTGGCATCACGGCCGCAGAGCTTGTGGTTGAAAAGGCCAATAATTGAACGTCCCTTATTTTTTTTAGGAAATGCATAGGGTTTGCTTTTCCAAGAAGCACAATTAGCCCTAAATAGAAAATTACCAAAAGTAATAGACCGAGCAGGACGACGCCAACATAATAGGTGAGACCGGAAAGAGAACTTAAACCAACACTAGAGGTAAGCTGCGCCATAAGTCCGAAAACAGCAATAGGCACTAGAAGCATTGACCATTTTACTACTGTCATACAGACTTCCTGAATGGCACTTAGAAGCAGCTTTACTGGGCGCAGTAAATCATTTTCAAGAGATAGCACAGCTACACCAATAATGATTGTGAAAATCACAATACTTAACATTTCACCACTTACCATAGATGCCAATGGATTTTCAGGAAGCAGGTTTGAGATGGCATCAGGAATCGTTTCAATTCCGAAGGAAAGCTCTGGATTTTCCGTTGGAACAGCTGTAATTTCATTATGTTCAGCTAGAGCCTGTTGATGTAAAAAGCGACCAGGTCTAAAAAGTTGAGATAGTATGACACCCAAACTTACCGAAACTATCGTAGTACCTAGAAAATATAACAAAACCCCACCACCTAATTTTTTTAGACTGTCCTTATCATTACTTGCTATTCCAGTAATGATGGAAGCCACAATCAACGGAATCATAATCATTTGAACCAGTTTCAGAAACAGGACACCAGGCAATGCCAGCCAATTCCCCGCGATATCTGCTGTTTCTTTAGAAATCCATCCATTTTGTGGACTCAATAACAGACCAAATCCAACACCTAACAACAAAGCAATGATTACTTTAAGCCATAGACGGCTTTCTACCAGTTTAAGGAGGTAGTGGTTAAGTGATTTTAATGATTTTATCTCTGTGTCAAACATTCTGTTGATTATGCTATATTAATTTTATTATCCAGATACACTTCCTGAACGGATTGTAATACTCTCACGCCTTCGCTAAAGGGCTTTTGAAATGCTTTTCTTCCCATTATCAGCCCAGAACCACCAGCCCTTTTATTGATAACGGCAGTTGTTACAGCTTCGGACAAATCTGATTTGCCTTTGGAACCACCACCTGAATTAATCAGCCCTATTTTACCCATATAGCAATTGGCTACTTGCAACCTGCAAAGGTCAATAGGGTGGTCTGTGGTAAGGGTTTTATACATTTCATCATCATATTTTCCAAATCCTATCTCTTTGAAACCAAAATTATTGGTAGGTAATTTTTGTTTGATGATATCTGCCTGTATCGTTACTCCAATATGATTGGCTTGTCCGGTTACATCGGCCGATGCGTGATAATCTTCTTTATCTGTTTTAAAAGCTTCATTTCGTGTATAGCACCATAAAATGGTAGCCATACCAAGATTATGAGCTTCTTCAAAAGCCTCTGCTATTTCTTTGAGTTGTCTGTTACTTTCCGCTGAACCAAAATAAATCGTAGCTCCTACGGCAATTGCTCCCATATCCCAAGCGGTTTTTACCTTACCAAAGAGTGTTTGGTCATATTTGTTCGGGTAGGTAAGCAGTTCATTGTGGTTAATCTTAACGATAAAAGGGATTTTATGGGCATATTTTCGGGCATTCAAACCCAAAACCCCAAACGTGGAAGCCACCCCATTACAACCGGCCTCAAGGGCGAGTTTTATAATGTTCTCTGGGTCGAAATAATCTGGGTTTTTATAGAATGAAAAGGCCGCGCTATGCTCAATACCTTGGTCCACAGGAAGGATACTTAAATAGCCTGTACCTCCCAGATTTCCGTTGTTGTACAATTGTGAAAGACTTCGAAGCACCTGTGAATTTCTGTTGCTATTGCCAAATACTTTTTCTAAACTATTTTTGCTTGGCACTTGCAATTCATCCTTTGTTATTTTTTCACAAACGTGTTCTAAATAGAAGTCTGCTTTTTCTCCTAAAAGTTCTACTATATTCTTGTCTGTTTTCATCTTGATAGTATTTAATGGATTCCTAAACTTTCATTTGTTTTGGCTATGGATTTTGTACCATCTGTTTCAATTCCAGTTAATGCCCTAATAGCATCAATTGTTTCCGGGATTACAATAGCTTGATTATCGACCACGTAGGCATAAAAGAGTTCGTCTCCCTGTACCTTCAGCATATCTTCCCATAGGGCTACTTCATACATATCGCCCCAAGGTCTTCCCATATCCAGAAACATTTCCTTAATGGTATTGTTAGAAACCAGACCTTGGTCATATTGAATTAATTTAATACGACTTGAAGTTTTGAAAGCATTTAGCACTTCTTCCTTTGTCGCCTGCTTTTTCAATTTCACATTCCAATAGTGCAGATGGCTCAATGTTTCGGGTACTTTTACCGCTGCGGTGATGACATCCAGTTCTGGGTCAACACTTTTAGCATCCGGACCTTGATGGCTTGGGATATCTTTTTCGGGAACCATCGTATTCATAATACCACCTAAATGACTTTCCCAAGGGTCTGTAGCTCTTCTTAAAAGTGTACCTCTGGCATAATCCAATAAATCGGCTCTTTTTAAAGCGGTCAAGGTTCTTAAAATAGACGTAGTATTACAGGAAACTACTCTTGTCGCATTCAAGTTTAGAGCTGATTTGTAATTATTTTCTGCACTAAAGGAATGCCCTGTGGTTTCGTGTTTTTCGCCACCGTGCAAAATAAATTTTATATTCTGTTCTTTATAAATCGCTACATTTTGAGCAGCAATCTTTTTAGGCGTACAGTCCACAACAAGGTCTGATTTTTTTAAAAGTTCCTGTAAGTTTCCTTTTACTGAAATTCCTTTTGACTCCATATCATTGGCTGCTTTTTCGGTAGCTGCATAAATATCATACTCCTTTCTTACGGCATTTTGAATGCGCCAATCGCTAATGATATCGCATACGCCCGAAAGCTTCATATCGTTTTGTAAGTTGATGGCATCTGCCACCCTTTTTCCAATGACTCCATATCCTATAACTGCTATGTTTTTCATATAAATTGATTTTTATTAATTATGTTTTATTGTTTGTAGTTTCCATTCCCATCGGCATATTACCTTCATCGTCTGTATGTGAAATCATAAAAAGACGTTCGGCAACAAGTATTAGAACAATCCCAATCGCTGCTACGATAAGCACCAATGGATCGTTCAGATATTTTATATAAAGAAAGGCTGCTAATACTGCAATGTCCAATACGATGGCTATTAATGGGATAATAGGCCGAAAATTCACTTCGTTTTTAAGGTGCCGGAACAGCCCCCAATGGATAGCGATATCCATAATAAGATAAAAGATAGCCCCAATGGATGCTATCCTTGTCAAATCGAAAAGAACCGTTAGTAATATAGCCAGGGCAACCGTGAATATAAGTGCAGGATTTTTAAAGTTCCCCATTCTTTTTAAAGATGGGACTTGTTTCATATTGCTCAACATTGCCAATAAACGTGATGCCGAAAACACACTGGCTATAACCCCTGAAACGGTTGCTACAATCGCTATTGCTATGGTAATCCAAGAACCCCATTCCCCAAAAACGGGACGTGCAGCGGCAGCCAAAGCATAATCCTTTGCTTCAATTATTTCAGGAATACTTAAACCTCCCGCAACAGCTAATGCCAAGGCTACATATATCAGTGTGCAGATAAGTATGGAAAACACGATAGACCTACCAAGATTTTTATGCGGGTTTTTAATATCGGCCCCTTGGTTCGTGATTGTTGTAAATCCTTTATAGGCAAGGATTGCCAATGCCAATGCAGCCACAAAGCCAAAGCCCTGTGGTAAAGCTTCGGTATTTTGAGGAATATAGTTTCCTGTAATGTCTGCAAATCCAGAAGCAATTAAACCAGCAATGGCGAGCAATGCAATACCAAAAACTTTGATGACTGCTGTAAAGGTAGCTGTTGCACCTATTACCCTGTTTCCTAATATATTCACGATATATGCGGTTACCAAAAGTAGAATACCAAGAACGGATGCGTACCCAGCAAAACTTTCAGGGAACAACCGAAGCGTATATGCTCCAAAAGTGCCTGCCACCAAACTTTCTGAAACTACCATTGATGCGTACATCAGCAAAGAATAAAACCCAGTTGTTGTTCCAGGCCCATAGGATTTGTTAAGGAATTTGACCACACCTCCAGACGATGGAAAAGCATTTGAAAACTTGACATAGGAATATGAACTGAACCCTACCACAACGGCACCTGCAATAAATGCAATGGGAAATAAATCGCCTACTAACTCAGCTATTTGTCCCATAAGGACAAATATGCCAGCACCAATCATTACTCCAGTACCAAGGGATATGGAACCGATTAAGGAAAGCTTATTATTTTTATCTGTGGTGTTTTTCATCATTTTACTATTTATAACTTTTGTGGTTTTTTCAAATTATTTATTAAGATGATAGACCCTATAACTCCTGCTATGAGTGAAGAAAAAAGAATACTCACTTTTGCGGCATAAATAAATTCTTCGCTTTTAAATGCCAATTCATTGATGAATAACGACATTGTAAACCCTATTCCTCCAAGAAAAGCAACACCGTAAATTTGATTCCAATTAATGGCATCGGGTAATTTTGCCAGTTTTAATGCAACGAATAATCTTGTAAAGAAAACAATACCCAAAAATTTGCCGAAAACCAAGCCTGCACCAATCCCTAAACTAACTGGGCTAAGTAGCACTTGACCCACTTCACCGTGCAAGTGTATGCCCGCATTCGCCAATGCAAAAAGTGGTAGTACCATAAAATTTACGATAGGGCTTAGCGATTTTTCTAACTTTTGGAGAGGAGTTTCGGCTTCTGAACTGGTGGTTTTTATATCTTCTAAAATTTCGAGTTGTTCATCAGAGATTAGTCTTCCTTGTACGGGTTTAATCTTTATAAAACGTGCCTGAAGGTTTCTTAAACGTTTTAGAAATGTTCCTTCATTAATTTTCACTCTTCCTGGTATTGCTACAGCGGTAAGTATACCTGCTATAGTAGGATGGACACCCGAAAAGAAAAAAGCCAGCCATACACCTCCAATACCTATTAATGCATAAAACCAAGTTTTTCTAATACCTATATAATTTCCGATGATTAATACTCCAAAAAACAACAACCCGTGAAAAAGATCCATAGTAGAAATGCCAGAGGTATAGAACAGCGCAATTACCATTACTGCACCCAAGTCATCTACAACCGCAAGAGTTACTAAAAAAACCCGTAAAGCTATGGGCAGACGTTTTCCGAAAAGTGCCAATACACCCAATGAAAAAGCAATGTCCGTAGCCATTGGAACTCCCCAACCTTGAGAAGCTTCTCCAGTAGAATTGAGCAAAAAATAAATAAGGGCGGGAACGACCATACCTCCTATGGCAGCACCAATAGGAAGTATGGCGTTTTGAGGAGTCGATAGTTTCCCGCCCAATATTTCACGTTTTAGCTCCAAACCAACCTGAAGGAAGAACAATGCCATTAAGCCATCATTAATCCAAAGCAGAAGGGGTTCAGTGATTTCAAAACTACCTACCGTAAAAGAAATGTCCATTCTCATTAAGCTGCGGTACATTTCTTGCCAAGGTGAATTAGCCCATACCATTGCTATGATAACCGTAATGAGAAGCACAATACCTGTGTTGTTCAGGCCTTTTGAAGTGGCACTGAATACACTCTGTATTCCACTATATGTTTTCTTCTGTAGCATTATTAAGGTGTGTTTTTGACTTCTTCTTTATATTCTTTTTTTGGTGTTGTTTGTGAATCTTTGGCTTTTGGTTTAAAATTTCTAATAATCAGGCGGTTGCTCTTTTCATAAGTGAAATAGCTTATCGCCCAATTAAAACCAACCATCAATCTATTTCTAAAACCGCTAATAGATAACAAGTGAACAATAGACCATAGCAACCAAGCGAAATAACCTGCAAACTTGAATTTGCCCACATCAGCTACTGCCTTACGTTTTCCTACGGTCGCCAATGAACCCTTATCTTTATATTCGAAAGGTTCTGGAGCCTCGTTCTTAATGATTTTTAATAGTGAATTACCTAACCATTTGCCTTGCTGAATAGCAGTCTGTGCTACTTGTGGATGTCCTTTTGGCCATTCGTTTGTGATTATAGCCGCTATATCGCCTATGGCAAAAATGTTTTCGTAGCCTTCTACCATTAAATATGAGCCGGTTTTTATACGGTTGCCATTGACCACGTGTTTTTCATCAATCCCTTTTGGGAATTGTCCTTTCACACCCGCTGTCCATATTAGGTTTTTTGTTAAAATGGTCTTATCACAATTTGTGATAACCTTTGAGCCATCATAATCTTTTACAGATTCATTGAGTAATACCTTTACATTCAAATTCTCCAAATATTTTAGAGTTTTCGATGATGCCTTGTCTGACATTGTGCTCAACAGTTCGTCAATAGCTTCTATCAAATAGATGTGCATTATAGAAGAAGGGTATTCTGGATAATCCTTGGGAAGAATATACTTACGGAATTCTGCCAAAGCCCCTGCCATTTCCACACCAGCCGGACCACCTCCAACGATAACGAAATTTGTTAGCGCATCCCGCTCATTATCATCACAGGTAATGGCTGCCTGTTCCAGATTTTGCAACATCATATGGCGAATATTTAGGGAATCTCGAATATCCTTCATCCCCAAACTGTTCTCAGCTACGGTATTCATACCGAAAAAGTTGGTGGTTGTTCCTGTAGCTAACACCAAATAATCGTAATAAACTCTTCCTTTGTTGGTTATTATTATATTTGAGGCAGGTTGAATTTCCTCTACTTCCGCCAAACGAAACACCACATTTTTATAGCCATTGAATTGCTTTCTGAACGGAAAGACTATGCTATCAGGTTCCAACGCACTCGTTGCCACTTGATATAATAAAGGTTGAAATTGATGGAAGTTATTTTTATCGAGTAAAACCACTTGAACTTCTTTGTGTTTCAGTTTTTCAACCAATGCCAAACCTGCAAATCCTCCACCAACGATAACCACACGAGGTAATTTAGTATCTGGAAGACAGATTTCATCTGTTATCTTACAGGTGGATTCCAACGGAATGCTATGTGTTTGCTTTTCTTTCATTTTTTATTTCTATCTCTTGCAATGAGTACTGAACATTTGGTATTTGTGGTCAAATATTGGGATACAGAGCCCAATACTAAGCGTGAAAGTGCACCGTGACCCTGAGAGCCTACTACGATTAAATCTGCACCCCAATCTTCTGCTTTTTCATAAATAGTACTTTTGGGCAGGCCACTAACAACACTTGTGGTTATGGAAAGTGCCTTGTTTTCGGCCTTGATTTTATCGAAAGCTTCTGAAACGATTTTGTTTCCCAATTTTTGAGCGTTACTTCTAATTTCTTCTATGTAATTTCCTATCCTGCCGCCCATAGTATGCAATCCCAGACCGGTTGTTTTAGGAAGTTCATAAACATTTATAATATGAATTTCACTATTTGAGGATAGGGTCATTTTTATAAGTTCGTGAATGGCTACTTTACTGAAATCTGAACCATCTATGGCCAATAATATTTTCATAATTTGAATGTTTTAGTTGGTTGACATTTCTTTCGATTTTATAAGTTTTCTCCAATACAAGTGTTCATATAATCCAGACCAATACATACCAAAGGTGAAAGCGAACAGTAACTCTTCAATTGGGATTCCCAAAACAAGAATATGGGTCAGGTTGTCCAGATTCCAGTACAACTCCACATATTGGGGATAGAACGGAAGGATGCTTCCGAAATAAATGAAGTACAGTATGGTAAACAAGATTCCTCCAACCCATATCTTTCCTTTTAAATCTGGGCGACAGTACAATGTTGCCAAACCACCAAAAAACATTGCAATGATGCCACAATAGATGTGGTTAAGCGCGGTGAAAAGACTAAATATTACAAATACAATGGCTGGAACAAAAAGTATATAAATATGTAGCTTATGTCTTTGGTGGCTCCGTTCGGTATGAGGCATATCTATATAGCCTTTTTTGAATATCAGATTATACAATACCGTCCCTATTCCGCCAATAGCAAAAGAGAAGATAAGGCTCTCAATATCAAAACCTGTTCTTTCCGCTAAATGGAATAGAGAAGGTGGAAACCAATATTCTGGAACAAACAAGGGTTCTGTTAGGCCAAAGGGCATAGTGATAAGGCTCATTTTGAGCATTTCTTTTCTATACCCCTTTTTTGACAAATAGATTATTGCCCAAAGCGCAAGAATTATAAGAGACCATATGAACCAGACATATTGCATAAATTTTATATTACTCTCTTATTTTTTGACTTTTATTTGCGCATTATAAAAAGCCGCAATACAGGCACCTATTAGCCATCCTAAAATAAATATCTGTACTATTCCCAAACCGGCTTCCCATAATGGCACATCCATCCTGATAATGCTTGTGGTATCTAATCCGTGCAATAGGCTGTTGAAAAAATCGATAGTGGCTTCTCGACCTGCTGTTGACATAACTATCATACAGCCCAAGTAAATTAGTGCTCCCGTAAGACCGAAAGCAAATCCGAGTTTTTTTACGTTTAATCGATACATAATTTTAAAGTTTTGAGTTAGTTGTCTGATTTTAAAATCTTTTTTGATTCCTCAAATTCTTCCTTGGATATTTCGCCTTTTGCAAAGCGGTTTTTAAGAATATCCAGTGGGCTGTCCTTCTTTGTTTTTTGATAAGGGATATCTGCTGGGATAAAGAATATCCAAGCCAATAAAATAATCCATATAATCCACCATATTAGGTGCATACCTCCAAAATGTCCGTCGTATAAATGCATATTTTTTAATTTTAAGTTGTTATTAATTTATTTCTGTGATTGTATAACCATTGAGCCCATCAAGTTGCTTTTGTAATTCGGCAACAGAAAGTGCTTCATTCATCGTGATAAGTGCAGCACCTTTTGGTGCCAAAAAAATCTCTGCTTTTTCTATATTGGGATGTTCTTCCAAAGTCTTTTTTACTCTTGATACACATCCACCACAGCTGATTCCGCTTATTTGAAATTTTTGTTTCATCATTTAGTATTTAATGGTGATGATGCCCTTTGTGTTCATCTTTTGGTTCTGTTTTTGAAACATCTCTACCGTGTTCGTGTTCTCTTTGTCTATTCTGTGAATGATTGTGCCCACCGTGGCGATGTGAACCGTGAGGCATAAATAAGTGACAAGCAAACATAAAGAGGATGAAGATGAATAGAGACGAACTGCTTCCTATACCTAATGATGGTGCAAAAAAGATAAACAGTAATGGTAATCCACAACCGATGACCATCCATATCCAGTGATTATTTTTCATTGTTGTTTATTTTAAAAGTTAAAATTAATGATGCTCGGTATGCTCACCTTTGGTTGGGCTATCCATATCGTCCATCTTGTTCATACCCTGCATATCCATTCCTTTTTCGCCCATCATCTTTGAGCAGGATTCCATACAGTCTTCGCTCATCATCCCTTTTTCGTGCATCATTTTCATCATAGTGCCCATCATTTTGCCGTCATTCATCATTCCGTTCATCATTGAGTGCATCATTGTACTGTCTTTCATCATCATTTGCATTCCTTCTCCTTGCATCATTGAGCTCATCATTTTTTTGTTGCCCTGCATCATTTTCATTGCGTGCTGGTTGTCGTGCATACTTTCCATAAATTCGGTCATATAGTCGTGATTTTTGGAAATGGCATTAAAAACTTCTGTGCGAGTTTCAGGATTTTCCATTAATGCTAAAGGATCTGTTTCTTGTTTGCAGCTGGTTAAGCTTAAAAGTCCAACTGCCGATAAAACAATTAGTAGTGTTTTCATAATTTATTTTTTGAGTTAAACATTTATTTTAATTTTTATAAACCCATTCCCATCAATCTAAATATCTATAGTTGAGGGAATGGATTATCAGCTATTAATTCGCAGATTTTAAAAAAGCTTCAATCTTTGTGATTTCCTTTTCAGTTAAATTTGCCCGAATTCTCATATGTAAACTTATCGTCTCCCAGTCGGTATCATTATAATCTGCTGGTGAAGGTGCTAAATGACACCTATTACAAGCTTCTCCCCACATTTGAGCTCCAGATTTTTCAATTTTGAATTCTTCTTCTACATCTGTAACAGCTGTGTATTTATCCTTGGTGGAAGAACAGCTTACAATTACGGCTCCTGAAAAAAGAAGTACTATTCCTGCGATGAATATTTTATATATTGTTTTCATGATTATTGTGTTTAAAAATTTATTAGAATCCTATAGCCCAATGAATATAAAAGCCATTAGTTATACCGCCTCCATCATGACCACCAACACTGTCAGTTGTTTGGTATGCTATTTTTATGACTGACCGCCATGTTAACCAATAATTCAGACCGAAGGCATATTGTTCAGATTGTTCTTCCCATTCGGCGCCTTCTGGTGCATTGAAATTAGAGTATCTTCCAACAAACTCAAGTTTCTTCATAAAATCACTTTCAGCCATCGTCGGGCGATAACTTAATTGAGCATAAAAAGAGTTGCTATTATTGCCGAAAGTATATTCTTCCTCTTCTTCTTCACCATCTTCTTCATGTATTTCGATAAAAGTTGCATCATCAATATCAGAGTTGTTGTACTGCCCTTTAATGTCTACAAAGCCTCCAAGTGCTGGTATTTGTTTTACAAATGAAAAGTCTAAAGCGTAAAGAAAAGCACCCACATTTTCGTATTCTGAATCTCTATTACCAACTTTACTTGTTGAATATGTAGAAAAGCCAATTTCAGTTGAGGAATCTGCAAAAGGCAATAGCCCAATACGACCTCCAAAAGCTTTACTGTTATTATTGTCTTCAAAATTTTGAAACATTAACATACCAGCTTCTTCAGGTTCTTCACTGCCATCCTTTAGTCTTGGTCCGTTTGTTGAGTATACAGCATAGTTTAAAGAAGGTCCTCCAAGGTCAAAAGCACCTCGTAGCTCTACACCAATACCAGATGAAGGCGCAATACCATCATGACCATAACCTAATGGTGTTGTGGGAAGTCTGTTAATCCAAGCTGGGTGTAATCGTTCCATAAATGTGCCAAAAGGCAGTAAGAATTTACCAGCTCGTACGGTCATGTTTTTATTAAGAACGTACATTACATCGGCATATTCAAGTCCTACTTCAAGCTCATTGCCTTCTAGTACAAATTCTAATTCTGCCTCGAAAAGTAGCTTATCGGAGTGTTTGAATAAAAAGATGGGTGCAAATGCAGACCCTACGTATGATGATTCTGTCTCATCATCGTTACTCATGGTATTTAGGCCTGTATGGCCATAACCCCTTATCATAAACTGGGTTTTGCTCGGGTTAAATGGCTCGGTGGTTGTAGTGCTGTCCGTGTCAAAATTATTGTAAGTTTGCCCATAAACTGTATGGCCAACTCCAAATATTAATATTAGTATGATTAGTTTTTTCATTGTTGTAGAGTTCTTAAATAGTTAACAAGTTCCCAACGTTTTTTCTCTGGAATGGATGTTTTATACGATGCCATTGGTGCTCTTCCTTCTGTGATTTTCCAAAAAATTGCACCGTCAGATTGAGATTGAAACTCTTCGGTAGTCAAATCTGTTGGTTTAGGCGTCAAACCTGCTCCACCCATACCATCTCCTTTACCTTTTGGGCCGTGGCAAACAAAACATAACATTTTATATGTCTTTTTACCCGAAGCAGCTGCAGTAGCATCTCCTTTTAAAGGATTTACAATTTTGTCAGCACTGGCTGGTGCAACCCATTTTTTTTGCTGTAATGCTTCATATTCATCTTTTGGGTTATGAGTAAAACTTACAAACAAGACATATATCAAGCTTGCGAATATTGTACTCACTAAGATTTTTTTTGTTTTCATAATTATTTGGTTTTAAAAAATTAAATTTATTTGATTTGCAGATTCTTTATCTGCATAACTTTCGTTGATATCTATATAATTTCATCATAGAAATTCCGTTTCCAATTTCCTGTGTTTTTGTAATCGGTCATACTCATTCCCACCACTTCCTTAAACTGTCTGGATAAATGATTTACACTGCTATAATCCAGTAAATAGCCGATATCAGAAAAGGAATGTTGTTTAAGTTGGATAAGTTCTTTAACCTTCTCTATCTTCAATTTGATAAAATACTTTTCCAGAGTGGTCTGTTCGTTGGCTGAAAACAATTTGCTCAAGGTCTTGTAATCCTTATGAAGTCTTGATGCTAATAGTTCAGATGTTTTTACCTTAATATGTAATGGTAACTCTTGCAATTGTTCTATTAGTATGACTTTCATTCTTTCTACGAGCATTTCTTCTTCTTTTTGTACAATTTCAAAATCATTAGCGTGAAGCACAGTTGTAACAGCTTCGACAATTTCATTGCTGGTTTTTTTTGGTGCTTCTACCAATAATCTTCCTAATTCTAATGAAAGCACAGTAACTCCCAATTCCTGTAGTTCTTGCTTAATAACTTTTAAGCAGCGGCTACAGACCATATTCTTAATCCAAAATTCTTTGGGTCCTTTCATAATAATCGATGTATTGCTATTAGGCATTTTGCCAAATAGTTTGAATTTTCTTAATAGTACAAGGTTAATAGTGTTGTTGAGAATTGGGTACAGCAACATTTAGCCAGAAGATGTTCTTTGGCTATAATAGAGGATACAGATTGATATGTTCAATCTGCAAGGAAGAAAATCAAATTAAGTAAGTCTCGTAAAGAGTTTGTATGTCCTTGGATATCAAGGGCGGCCTATATTGTTTAAAAGGAACTATATTTTTTTCAAGCCCTTCAAATAAATTTACGTAAGCGTAGAAAAAAGTATTAAGGAAAATTACGGTTTCGGCCTCAAGTTTTGTATTAGCCTTTTTAATGGTGTCATTTCCAGTTTTTACAAAAGATTCATTACTACAACAGTCTTTTTCTTGTAACGTAGTGCACTGCTTTAACGGTGAATCTTTCTTTTGAACCTTTTCTGTGCAGGTTTTTGCTTTGTTCCAAACAGCTATATCTACCAATTGATTACAACAAAAATGCATATCTACCGTAAAAGAAGAGGTAGAAAACAGTATTAAAGCTGTTAAAAAGAAGGATACTATTTTAGAAAAAAAAGATTTCACATTATAAAATTAAAAATTTTTGTTCAACAATCAAAAATTTGTTCAATTAAAGAAAGTATTCCTAAAGCTTTTTATGCTAAGTATTTAGCTATTAAAAAACATAAAAGGCACTTTACAAAAGTAATTTTAAACGTTGAACAAAAATATGACTTTTGTCATCCAATTAAATTTTTCTCAAAATTCATATCCGACGGCAAAATTAAACCCAAAAGGATGACCAGGTCGTAATCCTGCTGGTACACGAGATACCGCATATTCTGTATCAAATAGGTTTATCACGTTAGTTGATAATGTAAAATTTTCATTAAGGAAATAATGTGCAGATAAGTCAACGACAAAATTAGAATCTACTTTGAAATTTTCTGGAATAGGTCCAGAACCAGCCTTGGTTCTAAATGCACCTGTATATCGTGAATTTAAGTTTACTTCAAATTTCTTATGTTGTAGCCCTAATGTTACATTTAATTGGTTTTTTGCAATGTATGGTATTTCATCCCCTTTGGTAACCACCCCATAGATATCTTCGTTACTGTCAAAACTGGTCAGGAATTCGGTATCGGTAAGCGTATAGGAAATCGATAGAGGGAGTTTAAATTTCTCTGATGTATTGTATAGCAAATTGTAATTTAGCAAAAGCTCAAGGCCACTTACACGAACTTCACCTGCATTAAACTGGTCGAGGCTTCCTGTGCCACCTGTTGCAGCCAAATCACTTCCCAACAGATTTTGATAATCATTGTAGAACCCGACAAGTTCCCCTGAAAAACCTTTAAAGCCAAATCGAGAACCCAACTCATAATTAATACTTTCTTCTGCATTTTGTCCCGGTGTATTACTTGGTGGCGAAAACCCTTTATGTACCCCACCGAAGACCGATATATAGTTATTGAATCTGTAATTCGCACCTATGCCGGGAATCCATACATCTACTTTGTTCTCGCGAATAGCTAAATCCTGACCAGTTCTGTTTGGGTCGTCAGTACCATAATCCATTCGTGTTAATGTTATATTTTCATAGCGCAAGCCAGGTGTTAATGTCAGGTTCTCAATTTTAAGGGTGTACAAGAGGTGCGCCGCCAATGCTTTTGCACTGCTTATACGATTAGCGTCAGTACCTTTTTCGGCCACCGTGGTTCGTATTAATTCTTGGTTTTGAAATGCGTACCTGTCCACCCACTGAAATCTGTCCTCGTCATCTTCGTGGTAGCGTATTCCCGCTTCCAGGGTTTGTAACCAATCCGAACCCCATCGTAATTTGGCAATGGACTGAACACCATTTGAAGTATATACTCTATTATTTGCCTTTATTCCCATAACATCGTCTTGGGTGTTGTCATTTCCTAAAATGGTTTGGTATTCTAAGGGGTAATCCTGTGGTGCGGACAAGATGTTACTAATGCTCACCCTTTCGCTTAAATTCACGTCGTCCAACTTGTACCAATTCCGTTTGAACTTATTCAGGTAACCAGTAGTGCTTATATTCAAAGAAGGGGAGACTTGAATGAAATGGGTAAGCTGGTATTGTTGATGTTCGGCATTCATAACATCCTCGGACGATGCCCTGTATCTTCTATAAGGGTTTTCTTCAAAATCTTCATCGGTCAATCCCAAGTAAGTTTCGTTCGCTTCTTCTTCAGAATACTGGATTTTAAATGTTAGTGACTGATACGTTTTCGCATCTAAATTTGAGTTGACCCTAAACTTTGCCAAATAATCAGATTTATCAAATCCTGTATTGCCACCACCATCTAAATCCTTAAAACCGTCTGAGCTGTAATTGAAATAATCCGTTACAAATCCAAAGTTTTTATAGCTATCACCAATGAGCAATTGAGTGTTTCTGGAATCATAATTCCCTGCGGCAATGGAAGCTCGTCCAGAAAATTTGTCTGGAATTCGGGACGATATCATATTAATGGCACCACCAGTGGTATTTGGTCCATATTGAATTTGACTGCTTCCTTTTAAGACTTCGATGGACTGCATTCGCCCAATGGTAGGAAAATAATAGGCAGCAGGTGCGCTGTAGGGTGCAGGGGCAATGAGAACACCATCTTCCATTAAATTAATTTTTGCACTACGCTCAGGCGATGTACCTCGCAAACTGATATTTGGACGTAGTCCAAAACCATCCTCTTCGTAAATATTAATTCCTGGAACCGTTTGTAATACCCTATTGATATTTGTATATGAAAATTTTTTTAAATCATCTTCGGAAATATAGTTCGCAGAACCCGTTTTGTTTTTAATCTCAAATTTACTGCCCAGTATGGTGTTGGCAGAAATAATGACCTCTTTTAAGCGTTCTGTTTTTTGTTGGAGAGAATCCTCTTTCTGAGGATTGGTTTGTGCACATAGGACTGTAAATTGTAAGATAAATAGTAGGAAAAATAGAGTTCTCATTAGCTATAAATTATTTAGAATGATTTTAAATAGAAGGCAAATGTAGTATGCTGTTTTTGAAAATCCAACATTATTTAGAATAATTCTTAATAAAAATCAGAAGGTAATTTTGGCTCAACAATTTACTCTTTGAAAAAGATTGATCACTATAAAAACCCAATGTGTTATGTAAATTATTTGTTAAATAAAAACACTTTGATAAAAATTTTATACTTTTGTATAATAAATGAAAAAGATTTTCTTTAAAATATCAACTTTTTGCATGGCACTTTTAGTGTTTGTCTCGTCATTGTCTTTCACAATTGAGAGTCATTATTGTGGTGATATTTTAGTGGATACTTCCATGTTCGGTAACGTTGAGTCTTGTGGTATGGAAGTTAAACAAAAACCATCGTCAAAAGAATGTGATATTACCAAGAAAAACTGTTGTAGTGATAAGCAATTAGTTCTTGAAGGTCAGGACACTCTAAAGATTTCTTTTGATAAATTAGAAAAAGAACAACAGTTTTTTATTGCTGTTTTTTTTCACACGTATAATAATCTTTTTGAAGTTTCAGAAGAAGTAATCCCTTCTTTTAACAATTATCCTCTACCTATTATTGTCAGGCATATCTATAAGCTTGATGAGGCCTATTTAATTTGATTTTTAAACAATAGTTTTTTTATCCTACGACCACAATGTTGTAAGGATGATTTACTGTATTTGGTGTTTTCCAAATACCAATGTTTAAAAGTTTAATGATCAAATTATATGTTGAATAAAATTATAAAATATTTTCTTGAGAACAAGTTAGTGACTGTCCTTATCTTAATTGCATTGATTGTATGGGGTGTTTCTACCTCACCTTTTAATTGGAATACTGGGTTTATTCCTAAAGATCCTGTTCCGGTGGATGCAATACCGGACATAGGTGAAAATCAGCAAATTGTGTTTACACAGTGGCCAGGTCGTTCACCACAGGATATCGAAGATCAGATATCCTATCCAATGACTACTTATTTGCTTGGAATACCGGGTGTTAAGACTATTAGAAGTTCTTCAATATTCGGGTTTTCTAGCATCTATATTATATTTAATGACGATGTTGAATTCTACTGGTCGCGTTCACGAATTTTAGAAAAATTAAATTCACTTCCAGCCGGCCTTTTGCCAGATGCCGTAACGCCAACTTTAGGGCCTGATGCTACAGCTTTAGGTCAAGTATATTGGTATACATTGGAAGGTAGGGACAAAGATAATAACCCTACAGGCGGTTGGGATCTGCACGAAATACGAACCGCACAGGACTTTTATGTAAAATACGGCTTAAATGCAGTTGACGGTGTTTCAGAAGTTGCCTCTATAGGAGGATTTGTTCAAGAATATCAAATTGATGTAAACCCCGATGCCCTTAAAGCATACAATATTCCATTACATCGTGTCATGCAAGCTGTACAAAAATCGAACAGGGATGTTGGAGCAAAGACTATAGAAATTAATCAGGCTGAATATCTCGTTAGAGGTCTCGGATATGTAAAAAAGACTGAAGATATTGAAAAAGCGGTGGTTGCGGTTCAGGATAATGTTCCTGTGCGTATTAAAGACATAGGGGTTGTCAGTTTAGGGCCTGCTACACGTAGGGGTATACTTGATAAAGGCGGTGCCGAAGTGGTAGGAGGTGTTGTGGTTGCCCGTTACGGTTCCAATCCGCTAGCGGTCATCAATAACGTTAAGGATAAAATTAAGGAAATTGCCCCTGGATTACCAAAAAAGACTTTGGCCAATGGGGTAGAGAGCCAATTGACCATCGTACCATTCTACGATCGTACACAATTGATCCACGAGACCATAGGTACTTTAGAAAATGCCCTCTCCCACGAAATCTTAATTAGTATCATTGTTGTACTAGTATTGGTACTTAACTTGCGCGCATCCATTATAATTTCCAGTTTATTGCCTGTTGGTGTACTAATGACTTTTATAGTCATGCAATATGCAGGAGTAGATGCCAATGTAGTCGCCCTTTCGGGTATTGCCATTGCCATTGGAGTAATGGTGGATGTTGGAATTGTTTTTGTTGAAAACATAATCCGGCATTTGGAAATGCCCGAGAACCACAGTGTTAAAGGAAAGGAACTCATGCAGGTCATTTATAAGGCAACGGTGGAAGTAGGATCGGCTATCACAACGGCATTGGCTACTACCGTAGTTAGTTTTGTGCCTGTTTTTGCAATGCAGTCAGCAGAAGGAAAATTGTTTAGACCTTTGGCATTTACAAAAACATTTGCACTATTAAGTGCGTTTGTTTTAGGTATTATTGTGCTTCCTGCTTTGGCACATTTTGTAATGGGTATAGATTACAATAAAAAACGAGTACGCCGTTTCTGGTCTATTCTGTTAATTGTAGCAGGAATTCTTTTTACTTTTTATGCACATATGTGGTTGCCATTGGTTATATCACTTATTGGTTTCAATAATCTTATGGAACCTAGATGGCCTGAGAAATATAAGTTATATCCCAACTATATTAATTTAGGATTAACAATTTTTATAGCTTCCTTTTTCCTTACTGAAGAATGGATGCCTTTAGGTCCTCAAAATGGGATTATTATTAACTACTTCTTTGTGTTGTTTTTAATTGGAATCATACTAGTAGCACTTATGGCGATTGTTCATTTTTATGCACCTGTTTTGAAATGGTGTCTGGAAAACAAAGGAAAGTTCATGCTTATCCCATTTGTTACCTTGTTTTTTGGGGTATTGGTATGGATAGGGTTCAATACCACCTTTGGATTTGTAGCTAAAGGTTTCGAAACAGTAGGTTGGAAGAGTGTTAGGCAATCTTCAGGTTGGACAGCTGCATCAAATTTATTTCCTGGAATAGGTTCAGAATTTATGCCATCATTAAACGAAGGAAGTTACCTCTTAATGCCCACTTCTATGCCACACTCTGGGGTGGAATATAATAGGAATGTGGTAGGGCAAATCGACATGATGGTAGGGAAAATTCCTGAAGTAGAACTAGTGGTTGGGAAACTGGGACGCGTAGAATCTGCACTTGATCCCGCACCAATTTCTATGTATGAGAACATCATCAATTACAAGCCCGAATTTATTCTAAACGAAGCAGGGCATAGGGTTCATTTTAAAGTGGACCGCAAAGACAGATTTATTACCGTTCAAAAGGATACCCTTACGAACGAAGAGGCATTGGCAAGAGGAATTACCGAAGAAGACTTGATTGTGGACGAAAATGGAGAATTTTTTCGAAATTGGAGACCACATATTAAATCACCGAATGATATATGGAATGAAATCGTAAAGGTTACCAAAATACCCGGGGTTACTTCAGCACCCAAATTGCAACCTATTGAAACACGTTTGGTGATGCTGCAAACAGGTATGCGTGCTCCTATGGGAATTAAGGTATTTGGGCCAGATCTGAAAACTATAGAGGATTTTGGAATGAAGTTGGAAGAGATATTAAAAGGAGTGCCATCCGTTAAGTCAGAAGCTGTATTTGCCGACCGTATTGTGGGAAAACCTTATTTGCACCTCAATATAAATAGGGATGAAATATCGCGATACGGCCTTAATGTTGAAGATGTACAACAAAGCATCGAGACCGCCATTGGTGGTATGAAAATATCCTCTACCGTTGAAGGAAGGGAACGGTTTCCTATCAGGGTACGTTACCCAAGGGAACTTAGGGATGATCCCGAATCATTAAGTAAAATTTTAATCCCAACCCCGGTAGGGGCACAAATACCGCTTTCCCAAGTAGTCGATTTCGAATATGTGAGAGGGCCACAGGCCATAAAAAGTGAAAATACCTTTTTGGTAGGCTACGTGCTTTTTGATAAACGAGATGGGTTTGCAGAGGTCGATGTGGTAAATGACTCGCAAGAGGCCATTCAACAAAAAATTGATTCAGGTGAACTCATAGTCCCTGCTGGAATAAGTTATAAGTTTTCCGGTAGCTATGAAAACCAGATCAGAGCTGTGAAAAGGCTGTCCATTGTAATACCGATCAGTTTGATCGTGATATTCTTGCTCCTCTTCTTTCAATTCAAGACTGTCATTGCGTCATCCATTCACTTTTCAGGAGTATTTGTCGCTTTTGCCGGAGGATTTATCATGTTATGGCTTTATGGACAGGATTGGTTCCTTAATTTTTCCATTTCTGGTGTGAACATGCGAGATCTTTTTCAAATACATACTATCAATTTGAGCGTTGCCGTTTGGGTAGGTTTCATCGCTCTTTTCGGTATTGCGACAGATGATGGTGTGATTATGGGTACTTATATACATCAGGTATTCGAAGAAAAAAAACCACAAACAATTCCGGCTGTTAGAGCAGCCGTATTGGAAGCTGGCAAAAAAAGGGTACGACCAGCGATGATGACCGCCGCGGTGGCAATCATTGCTCTTTTACCGGTGCTTACTTCAACTGGTAAAGGTGCCGATGTGATGATTCCTATGGCTATTCCAACTTTTGGTGGAATGACCATACAAATCATGACCATGTTTGTAGTACCCGTTCTTCAGGCTTTTTGGAGGGAAACGGTCATCAATAATCAGAACAAAAAAATTGGAATAAAATGAAAAATATAATTATAGCACTAATATTAATTAGTGGTTTAGGCTTACAGGCCCAAACACTGGAAGATTATTTCAAGATTGCGGCAGAGAATAACCCCGGATTACTTTCACAATACAAGGAGTTTGAGGCAGCGTTGCAAAAAGTCCCTCAAGTAAGTACTTTGCCGGATCCGTCCCTTTCTGTCAGTGCGTTAGGGCAAATGATAGAAACACGGGTAGGGCCGCAACAAGCAAGGTTTTCATTAACACAAATGTTTCCTTGGTTTGGAACATTAAAAGCTCAAGGAGATGCCGCTACGCTTATGGCAGAAGCAAAGTACCAGTCTTTTTTGGATGCCAAAAACAAGCTCTATTATGAAGTCACGGCCGCTTATTTTCCGTTGTACGAACTGAAAGAATGGATAAAAATCGAGGAGAACAACATCGCTATTCTCGAATCTTATAAGACCATTTCCAATTCAAAGTTTAAAAATGGCAATGGAACCCTTGTAGATGTACTTCGTGTAGATATTATGCTAAAGGAGGCCAAGACAATTTTGGGAATTCTGAATAAGAAGGAAAAACCACTTTTGGCAGCGTTTAATAAACTACTCAACCGCGACGAGATGCAACCTATTACTATAACTGACACCATCGTTATAGATCCTGTTTTGTCAGGTTATAATAATGATGCATTTATAGTTGATCATCCACTACTGAATTCAATTGATTTGAAGACAAAAGCAAGTGAGGCATCCGAACGTGCAGCTATTAAACAAGGTTTACCAAAGATGGGTATAGGGCTGGATTATGTCATTATCGGAGAACGTGAAGATCTTGCACCAGGAGTGGCTGCACCATTTGATAATGGAAAAGACGCCATCATGCCAATGATAACCGTAAGCCTCCCGATCTTTAGAGGTAAGTACAAAGCAGCGGTAAAGGAAGCACAATTGATGCAAGAAAGTTATACGTTCCAAAGAAAGGAAATAGCCAATTCACTGAATTCAAACTACGAAATGGCTCTGTTCGATATTCGGCAACAAACAGATTTAGTTTCATTGTTTGATGAACAAATAGAGGAATCAAAACAAGCATTGAATCTATTATATACGGCATACGGAAACTCGGGAAAAGATTTTGAAGAGGTGCTCCGAATGCAACAACAACTACTAAAATACGATAAACTAAAGATAACTGCACTATCCCAATATAGAATTGCGATGGCAAAACTCGATTATATTACAGCAAAAAAATAGCATCATGACAAAAGAAACTAAAAAAATAATACGTATAGCAGTAACTACACTTTTTGTAGGGCTATTGCTTGGGTGGTTCTTTTTTGGAGGCTCCAAAAACGATACGGTTAGTGAACATCAACACGATAGTGAAATGGTCGGGGAAACCATTTGGACCTGTTCCATGCATCCTCAAATAAGACAGAACGAGCCAGGGGACTGCCCAATTTGCGGCATGGAATTAATTCCCTTGGAAAGCGATGACAGTACAGAACTGGACCCAATGGCCATTAGTATGTCGCCAACGGCCATGCAAATTGCTAATGTAAGTACCGAAATTGTAGGTAAGGCCAAGCCTGTAAAATCTGTTCGATTGAATGGAAAAGTTGAGGCTGACGAACGATCTGTGTATTCACAGTCTTCCCATATTCCTGGGCGCATAGAAAAGCTAATGGTCAATTTTACGGGCGAGTATGTCAACAAAGGTCAGGTAATAGCATCCATTTATTCCCCTGATTTGGTCAATGCACAAGAAGAACTTTTTGAAGCCCGAAAAATTGTGGAAACAGAGCCACTTCTTTTTAACTCGGCTAAAGAAAAACTGAAAAACTGGAAGCTTACCGATAAGCAGATTTCACAAATTTTAGAATCTGGAATTGTTAAAGAAGAACTCCCTATACTGGCAGACATATCAGGCTACGTGACCGAAAAAAAGGTCAATCTTGGTGATTATGTCATGAAAGGGATGGCTATATATGAGATAGCCAACCTAAATAATGTTTGGATTTTATTTGACGTTTATGAATCGGATATGGCATGGGTGAAAAAGGGAGATGCAGTCAATTTTACTGTGCAATCCTTGCCTGGGGAAAGTTTTAAGGGAAAAATTTCATTTATCGATCCTGTAATCAATCCTATGACAAGGGTGGCGAAAGCCAGAGTGGAAGTAACCAATAAAGGATTAAAACTGAAGCCAGAAATGTTTGTATCAGGCAACGTAGAAGCAGAATTACCAATAAAATCGGATGCTATTATAGTTCCTAAAACTGCCGTGATGTGGACCGGGCAACGTTCTGTAGTGTACATAAAGAATACTACAGCCAAGGGTGTTAATTTTATGATGCGTGATGTTACGTTAGGACCGGCTTTGGGAGATGGATTCGTCGTGAATGAAGGGCTTCAAGAAGGAGAAGAAATAGCCATTAATGGTACATTCAGTATCGATGCCGCAGCGCAATTGGCTGGTAAACCCAGTATGATGAATCCCGAGGGTGGCCCTGCCATGACTGGGCATAATCATGGTGGTGGCGATATGCCTGCCATAAATGGAACACCCAATAAAACGGCTGCTAAAAAAGTATCGGTTAGTCAAAAAGCCAAAGATGCTCTAAAGCCCCTTTTTACTGAATATCTATCCATGAAAGATGCCTTGACAAATGACAACTTGGAAAACGCCAAAAAGGCAGGCTCAAATATCTTAAAAACGGTTGATGGATTGAACATGGCTTTATTTACTGGCGAATCGCACAATGTTTGGATGGGTTTGAGCAGTGATTTAAAGAATACACTCCAGCATGTTCAGCATTTTAAAACACTGGAAGAGATTCGAAAAGCGTTTCAACAGGTATCCAATACTATGATTGGACTAGAAACATCATTTAACACCAACGACGAGGCATTATATGTTATGCATTGCCCCATGGCAAATAACAATAAAGGTGCAGATTGGTTAAGTATTTCCAAAGAAGTAAAAAACCCATATTATGGACAGTCAATGCTTACTTGTGGCGAAATTACAAAGGAAATTAAATAGGAACTCTCAAAGAGATTTCTATAAATTCTTAAAAAATAATAATGACAGTGAAAACTTTTAACACAATATTACTCTTATTCTTAACTTCATTAGTATTCTCCCAAGTCGGCACAAATAGTGATGACAGGAAAGAAGAAGGACGACCCGTCAAAGAGTATAACCTTACCCTTGAACAAAGGGAGATGACCCTTGGAGGCGTAACGTCCAAGGCAATGACCATAAACGGCCAAATTCCTGGTCCAGTCTTGGAATTTACCGAGGGAGACCTTGCCATAATCAATGTGACTAATAAAATGGATGAGGAAACATCAGTCCATTGGCACGGATTAATACTTCCAAATTTTTATGACGGTGTTCCATATTTAACAACACCACCTATTGAACCAGGGGGGACATTCCAATACAGAATTCCAATCAATCAGTCTGGAACTTATTGGTATCATTCACACACAATGTTACAAGAGCAAAAGGGTGTGTATGGTTCCATAATCATTCAGCCTAAAGAAAAAACATTGGATTATGATAAAGATTTGGTAGTGGTATTGTCTGATTGGACTAATGAAAAACCAATGAATGTACTACGTAACTTAAAGAGGGGTAACGAGTGGTATCAAGTTAAAAAGGGTACAGCAGTACCGTTGAGTAGGGTAATTAAAGAAGGTGCTCTGGGAGCACAGTTCAAATTTTGGCGAGACCGTATGGAAGGTGCAGATATTGCAGATATCTACTACCCTGCATTTTTAACAAATGGTAAAAAACAAGCAGACTATCCAGAATTTCTACCAGGTGAAAAAGTAAGGCTTCGTTTTATCAATGCATCGGCATCTACCTATTATTGGATGGATTTCGGAGGAGGTAACCCAATGATTGTTTCAAGTGACGGTATTGATGTGGAACCTATATCAAAAAGTCGCTTCCTTTTCGGTATTGCTGAAACCTACGATGTAATTGTCACCATTCCAGAAGGTACAGTAGAAATTACTGCCACGGCACAGGATGGCTCTGGTGATACCTCTTTACGTATAGGACAAGGAACACTTTATCCCGCAAGAAGAATTGACAGACCAGATAAAGTGGAAATGATGAAGCAAATGGCTAAAATGGATATGAAAATGGGAGCTCCTTCTATGGTAGGCAACAAAAAGAAAAACACACCCGAAGTTTTGATGCAGAAGTACGGGATGAAGATGGATATGAAAGATGGGCAAATGAATATGAACGATAATATGTCTATGAAGGATGGCGCAATGAATGATAAAATGAATATGGATGAGCATATGAACCATAATGATCAAATGATGCAAAAGGACACTTCTTCGTTTGATTACAACACCCGAAAGACCTATTTCAACTATGATTTTTTAAAGGCAAAAGAAAACACCACATATAAAGCAGATTTACCAGTAAATGACATTTTATTGAACCTAACTGGAAATATGCAGCGTTACGTCTGGAGTATGAACGGTGTACCCTTATCGGAAACGGATAAAATAAAAATCAAAGGGGGAGAGGTAACAAGAATTACCCTCAATAACCTGACAATGATGCACCACCCAATGCACCTTCACGGGCATTACTTTAGGGTGATTAACGAAAATGGAAAACGTTCCCCATTAAAGCATACCGTTAATGTGCCGCCGATGCAGAAAGTTGTAATCGAATTTTATAACGAAGAGTATGGCGATTGGTTCTTTCACTGTCACGTACTGTATCATATGATGGGTGGTATGGCACGCGTATTTAGTTATGACACACCAAGAGACAAAAGAATGGCAGATTATCCAGTTCAAAAACTAATTGATGAGACTGACCACTATTATTCCTGGGGAATGGCTCGATTAGGTTCTAATTTTTCAGAACTTTTTCTAACAACAAGTAATATCCGCAATGAATTTGGTTTGAGAGCAGAGTTGGACTACGACCAAAACCTTGAAGCGGAAGTAAATTACAATAGGTACCTCAATGATTGGGTACGTGTTTATGTAGGAGTAAATACCGAAACTGAAATTCCGAATTCGTACGATGAGTTCAATACCGTTGGACTGGTTGGGGTTAAATACTTTACACCTTACCGATTTAATGTAGATGTGAGTATAGACCACCAATTACGCCCAAGAATACGTCTGGACAGAGAGTTATTGATTTTCCCAAGAGTTTTTTTAGAGGGAGAATATGAATACAGAATTGATTTTGGCTGGGTAAACGATTTGGAAAACAACAATTCTTATGAAAGTGAGACCCAATGGTTGGTAGGAGCTTCATATATCCTTTCAAGAAATTTTTCAATACAAGGAAATTATAATAACCGATATGGTTGGGGCGGTGGATTAACAGCCAGATTTTAATAATTAAAAGATAAAGTTATGATGTATACGTGGATTATAGTATTAGGAGTAATTGTCTTGGGGATTATCCTATATGCTGGAAAAAACGGAAGCAAAATACTCAAGAAAGAAAGTCCTGAGGAAATTTTGGGCAGACGGTATGCCAATGGTGAAATCACCAAGGAAGAATATGAAGAAAGAAAACGAGTCATTAATTCTAAAAAATAAAAATATGAACTATTATTTCAACAAAACCATTAATGGAACTTTTGAAGAGGTTATTGATAGAGTCACACAAGAATTAAAAGAAGAAGGCTTTGGTATCCTAACAGAGATTGATATCAAGGAAACATTAAAAAAGAAACTGGATGTCGATTTCAAGAAGTATAGAATTTTAGGAGCGTGTAACCCGCCCTATGCTCATAGAGCTTTGCTTGCAGAAGATAAAATTGGAACAATGCTGCCTTGTAATGTTATAGTCCAGGAAATTGAAGCTGGCGTCATTGAAGTTGCAGCCGTAAATCCAATGGCTTCAATGCAGGCAGTAGAAAACGAAAAGCTAAATGAAATTGCCAATGAAATATCCTCTAAACTGGATAACGTAATTGAAAAGCTATAATTATAGGGTTATAGGTAATAATAAACAGAAATGCATAGTAACATAAAGGTATATAATAAATGTTAGCACTAAGTCCAGGAATATTAATTATCCCAATATTTTCACTTGTATTGGTAAGTATTTTATATATCCATTTTTATAAAAAAGTTGCCGATACGTCAAACTACAAACGGATGATTACAACCATAGCTTTAGTAGGTTTTGCTTTAAACCTTATTTGGGAGTTGGCTCACGGGCCATTATATCAAGGATTTAAGTATGATTTCAGTCATATCTCGCTTTGTACATTGGCTTCAATAACCGATATGTTGACCCTTCTGTTACTTTTCTTTGTCTTTAGCCTGGTACTTAGAAATGTGTATTGGATTGAAAAACTTAGTTTTTCAAATGTTCTTTTGCTAATGCTTGTAGGAGCATTAAGTTCAACACTTGTAGAAATCTGGCATATTAACAGAGAGGATTGGTTGTATGCCGAATCTATGCCCTTAATCCCAATAGTAAAAGCAGGCGTTTCGCCAGTTCTTCAATTCACAATATTGCCAATAATTATTTTTAGTCTAAGTAAGAAATTAATATTAAAAAAAGAAAATTAAATCAAGTAAAACACTTAAAAACAATAGAGAAGATGAAACAATTAAAATTAACATTAGGTACAGTTGCAATAGCATTTATAACCTTAACAGCGGTGTCTTGTAAAGATGCGAAAACAGAGAACACTACCCATTCTGAAACGAGTGCTGATGATGACCATTCAAAAATGAACCACGATGGTGAGGATATGGAAATGGCAATGAATGGAGATGGAGATTCTCAAGCAGTCTTAAATGACTATTTCAACTTAAAAGATGCCTTGGTAGCAGATGATAATGCCAAAGCCAAAGAGTTGGGAGCAATCCTCGCAACATCTTTAGGCAAGCTTGACATTTCAAAATATACGGATGCCCAGCAATCAGATTTAAAGGACATTGTTGAGGATGCGGTGGAACACGCAGAACATATTTCAGAAAGTGATATAGCCCACCAACGAGAGCACTTTAAAATTTTAAGTAAGGATGTAACAGATATGGTTGCCATTACCGGAACAGAAAACACCTTGTACCAACAATTCTGCCCAATGTATGATGAAGGTAGTGCTTGGTTAAGTATGAGCAAGGATGTTAAGAATCCTTATTACGGAAGTAAGATGTTGACCTGTGGGAAAGTCCAAAAGGAGATTAATTAAATGAAGATTGTGAAAATCATAGCGATTGTGTTATTGGTAGCGTTTGTGGGGATTCAATTTATGCCCACAACGCGCAACCAAAGTGATTCTGTTCCTTCCACCGATTTTATGTTGGTCAATAATGTGCCAGAGAATATTCAAAAAAAGTTACAGGTATCCTGCTATGATTGTCACAGCAATAATACGCAATACCCTTGGTATAACAAAGTTCAGCCTGTTGCTTGGTTTCTGGAAGACCATATAAAAGAAGGCAAGGCTGAATTGAATTTTAATGAATGGGATTCGTTATCAAACAGAAGAAAAAAGAGCAAGTTAAGGTCAATCATCAAACAGATTGAAAGTGACGAAATGCCTTTATATTCTTACACTTTGATTCATAAAGACGCAAGCTTTTCTGAAGCTGAAAAACAGGAACTAATCCGTTGGATAGAACAATTAAAAGATAGTATATAAACAATAACAATTAAAAACAATAAAAATGAAAAATTTAAAAATGAGTATCGCAACAATGCTATTGTTAGCAGTTTCTTTTACCAATGCACAGGAAAAGGAAAAAATGAAAATGGACCATAGTAAAATGGACCATAGTAAAATGATGAATATGAATAGTGATACAAAGGCTGAAGCAATATTAAATGATTACTTCAACCTAAAGGATGCCTTGGTTGCAGATGATACCAAAAAGGCAGCCCAAGAAGGCTCTAAATTGGCCGCTTCACTAAAAGCCTTTGATGCTTCAAAGTATACGGCAGAAGAACAAAAAGAATTAGCTGACATAATTGAAGATGCCACAGAGCACGCCGAACATATTGCAAAAAGTGATATGGGCCATCAAAGAGAGCATTTTAAAACCTTAAGTAAGGATATGTCAGATTTGATAGCAATTACAGGTACAAAAAACACGCTGTACGAGCAGTTTTGCCCAATGTATGATGGTGGTAGCTCTTGGTTGAGTAGCAGTGACCAAGTGAGAAACCCATATTATGGCAGTAAGATGCTTAAATGTGGTAAAGTAAAAAAGACTATTAATTAGATAATCCCCTTCCTTAAGTTTTGGAATCTTTCTGGTTTATTAGTTAACAGAACGGTTCCAGTCTTAAGGAAATATTAATAGTCATTAAGTCCTGTCACGGGAAGGAAAAAAATGTTGATGGTTAGTGTTAACTCCTTCCCTTGTCAGGCACAACAAATTTTAAAAAGCAAGATTTGATATAATTAATAGCAGCCTGAAGAAGGAAGGGAACTAAATTCTCCCTAATAATTGATTAACAGCACTTCTCTTCCTTAGTCAGGTGATAATGGAAAATGAAAAAGAGAGGCTAATAAAAAAGTGCTTGATTATGGGAGGGAGGCCTATTTTTTGATTGATGGATAGAGCCTAACTCTCATAATCAAGTGCTATTTAAAGAAGAAATAAAAATTTGATTTAAAAAAACGATGAAAGATTGTTGCAAAGATGGTTGCAAACACACAACTGAAAAATCGGTTGCTAATAAATGGATTAATTATATAGTCTATACAATACTTATTATAATAGTTAGTGGTGCATTGGCACTTCAATTATTTAGTTAAGCAAATAAATTTAAGATGGTTCAAGAAAGCAAAATAGAAAAACCTGGAAGTACAGGGTTTTACAAACAACTATTAAAAAAGGTATTGCTTACTGCAAGTGTGGTCATTGCACTATCATTAAGTTATACATTATGGGCAGATTTAGATTCTGATAACCAGTTTCTTGCACTTATAATTGTTGGTATGGCTTTGGTGAAAACGGTTTTTATTGTCAGGCTCACTTTTATACAGCTAAGTAAAATAATAGGCGAAAGTCATCAACTTACACACGTTCTTACATTATTTGCTGTGTTAATTATTTTAATTGTTCTTTCGTTTTCAGCAGACTACCAAGCATTATATATTTTGAATTCAGAAAATTTTAAATCAACTACATCAATCAACAATTCATTTATACCACAATTTTTCGAGTTTATATATTTCAGCTTAATTACTTTTTCATCGGTTGGGTTTGGTGATGTAGTACCATTAACTATTTCGGGAAAACTTTTAGTGATAATGGAAGTTTTTTTAAGCTTTTTGGTACTCGTATTTGGTATAGCCAACATAAATAGAATACACGTCAATAAATAAAACATTATAAAACTAAAATTATGAAAACACTAAAACTAACAACAATCCTAATGCTAATTATGTTTGCCACAGGCCAACTGTTTAGCCAAAACGCAGATTCAGGAACAGAGAAAGAAGCTGTTCTAAAAGTAATGAAATCATACAAAGATGCCCTGCAAAACCTAACGACAGAAGGTACGTTCGAGTTATTTGCCAAGGATTCCGAAGTATTTGAATCAGGTGGTATAGAGGGTACCTATGCAAACTACATAGAACATCATTTAGGACCAGAATTAGGGCATTTTAAGAAATTTGAATTTTCAGATTATGAAATTGATGCGGAAGTAGATTTGCCCTATGCTTTTACTACTGAAACTTACATCTACACTATCGTACTAAACCCAGATGAAAAAGGCGAAAGTAGAACGATAAAGAAAAAAGGAGTAGCAACATCAATCTTGAAAAAGATGGAAGGTAAATGGAAAATTATTAAAACACATTCTTCGTCAAGAAATGCAAAATAAAATTTAATGAAAAAATATATCCACCTTTCTGTATTACTAATCGGTTTTCTTATTGTCTCTTGCAAGCAAGAAGTGAAAGAAGACAAAGAGGTAGTTGTTGAGGAAAAAGCTTCAGAAACTTCTGCACAACCAGATAAAAAGAAACCTTTGAGCCCACATACATCAACGATGGCGATGATAGGCGATGCCCATATTCATATAGATTATTCGTCGCCAGGCGTAAGAAATAGAATCATTTTTGGTGGGTTGTTGGCTTATGACCAGTTGTGGCAAGCTGGTGCACATATGGCTACCTGGATAGAAACTAACAAGGATTTAATTATTGATGGTAAAATGTTACCTGCCGGTAAATATGGGTTTTTTACTATTCCATCAAAAGAAGAATGGACCATAATTTTTAATTCAAATTGGGACCAACATGGCAAGGACGAGTATGAGGAGAAGGATGATGTTTTGCGCTTCAAAGTTAAACCCATCATTTCAGATGAAGTTACCGAACACTTGGAATATCAAGTGAACAAGATTAATGACAATGAAGGTGCAATTTCATTGAGTTGGGAGAAGGTCTCTATAAAATTCCACTTTAAGGTAAATCAGTAATATGGTAAATAGGCATACAGCACTAAAAATTAGAAAAACACATAGGTATTTAGGCCTTTTCATCGGCATTCAATTCTTAATGTGGACTATTAGTGGTCTATATTTCAGTTGGACAGACATTGATGAGATTCACGGTGACCATTTCAAAAAAGACGTTCCTGAACAAGCTACATTTAAGAACTTGATTGGTTTATCTGAGTTGGAAAATGAGTTGAATGTAAAATCTTTAGAGTTATTAGAAATTGATGACAAACCTTATTATTGGATAAATGAAGAGCATCTGTACAACGCTGTTTCAGGAGCTAAAAAGAAAGGAATCACCAAACAGGAAGCAATTAAGGTAGCTGAACGCTATATGTTGTCGGATTTAGAGTTTGACAAAATACAGAGAATTGAATCCGTAGGCAATCATCACGAGTATAGGGGTAGACCTTTACCAGCTTATGAGATTTCATATAAAACCGATGAAAATCTTAAGGCTTATGTGGCGATTGAAAATGGAGCTTTTCAAACAGTACGTCATCGAGATTGGCGTTGGTTCGATTTTTTATGGATGACGCATACTATGGACTATGAAGGACGAGATAATTTCAACACCATTGTTTTAAGAGCATTTTCACTTTTGGGCTTAATTACTGTCTTGAGTGGATTCTTGCTATGGTATACGTCATCACCGACCATTAGAAAAATAATTAAAAAGAAAATAAGGGAAAACTAACTATTATAAACACCCCTAGACATATGATTAATGCACTCAAAAACAAGTCAAGAATAGCAGATTTTATTTTAACCCTGTTATTTGCTCTATTCATTAACTATTATACGGTCAGTGCCCAAAATATTTACAGGAACGAAAATGGACATATTCAAATGATGGCCATGTTACGGGACAAACCTTTAAAAGCAGAAAGTCATAAACTCGCTTTGTATTTGGATTATGGTAGCAAAGAGTTGAATGGTACTCTTGATTTGAAAACCTTATCCACAGATAACCCTGAAATAATGACCAATTTAAATGAGGAAGAGGAACCGCTTATTTTACGTTTTTCAGGATCTATTCCCTCTACGGATTTTTTATCAAAAGAACATGATCCTATAAATTTTAATTGGCTGGTCTCAATTACCTACAATAACAGCACTTATAATACCAGTTTAAAAGCCACCGTTACCCATATCTATTTTAGTTCTTCAATGTCATGCGTAATAAGCGCACATGGGCAAATTTTGGTCTCGGATACAGGTTTGGACAAGGTAATACCGGGATTGGACAAAACAATAGATGTGCAGTTTGCCCAAACAGTTTTAAAATTGGATTGAGCATCTTACCATGCTATATTGAGGGATATGGTTTTATAAAATTAGTTGTAGAAGCTAAGAAAAGAAAAATCAAGTAATAGCAAGAGGGCAATGAGTGAAAGTAGAAGAAATAGAAGAAAAAACAAGAAAAATACATATAAACAGAAAAATCCGATTACAAAAAAAGATAAGGTTATCGGAATTTCAGCGATGATAGGATTATTTATTGCTGCTGTAATACTAATCATATATCTAAATTTAGATTTTATTAGGCATTTGTTCAACCTATGAATAATACCATCCACATAAAAAATATGGTCTGTCCGAGATGTATATCGGCAGTTTCCGAAATTTTGGTGGTATTGAACATTGATTACAAAGCTGTCAAGTTAGGAGAGGTAGAATTGGTTTCGACACTCAATGAATTCGAAAAAAAATCTTTGTCAAAAAAGCTACAAAATGCAGGATTTAGTTTGATTGACGACCGTAAAAGCCAGCTTATCGAGCAAATGAAGAATTTGGTAATTGAGAAGATACATTATTCCAATGAAAAGACCGAATTAAAATGGGCAGATATTGTTACTGGCGAACTTAACTTGGATTATAAATATTTAAGTTCCCTATTCTCGTCTGTCGAAAGCATCACGTTCGAGCAATACATCATCAACCAAAAAATTGAACGTGTAAAAGAACTCATTGTCTACGACGAATTGACATTAAGCGAGATAGCTTTTCAACTACATTATAGTAGCGTTGCGTACTTAAGCAATCAATTCAAAAAAGTAACCGGAATGACACCTACGCAGTTCAAGAAATCTGTAGACAAAAACCGAAAATCCTTGGATGAGATTTAAGGTGTGTTTACCACAATTAAAGGGATATTTAAATCAATAGATGATATATTGATTTACCAATGAACCGAATTTAGATATCAAAATGAAATTGGACAGAAAGAAACATTGGGAAACAGTTTACGAAACTAAAAATCCAGACCAGGTAAGTTGGACGCAAGAAATACCAAAAACTTCACTGAAGTTTATACGTTCGTTCAAACTAAATAAAAAGGCAAAAATTATAGACATTGGTGGTGGCGACAGTAAACTTGTTGACTATTTACTCAAGGAAGGGTATAATAACATTACTGTACTTGATATTTCAGAAAAAGCAATTGCGAAAGCTAAAAAAAGACTGGGAGAAAAGGCAAGTAAAGTAAATTGGATTGTAAGCGACATTGCCGAATTTGAACCAGATACATCTTTCGATGTTTGGCACGACAGAGCAACTTTTCATTTTCTTACAACAGATGATCAGATTAAAAAATATACTAACATAGCGACAAAATTTGTAAGAGGTTATTTAATAATAGGAACCTTTTCACAAAACGGACCAAAAAAATGTAGCGGACTTGAAATAAAACAATACAATGAAGAGGAATTAACATCGGAATTAAAAAAAGGATTTGACAAAATTCGCTGTGTATCAGAGGACCACACAACACCATTCAACACCATACAGAATTTTCTGTTTTGTAGTTTTAAAAGACAATTAACTGTAAAGCCAGCAATACCCTCACCTACAAGCTAAAAGAACAGATGTACAATTCGGCAGTTTTAGTTTTTGCAAAACACAAATCAGAACAAAAGGAACATAATGATCAAAATTTACATATCATTCTTTTTTGTATTTAAGTATTTGCTTAAATAAGAAATAATTGTAACTTTGCCTTATGAAAAATAATTCTTGCATAAGACAACAGGCAGATATTGAACAGATAAACCATTGTAAAAAGACAGTTTCAGAATTAAATGAATCGTTTGACTATTTGGCAAATGGACTTTCTTTAGTCGGAAATAATGTTCGGCTAAAAATTCTTTACCTACTCTTTGAGGAGAAACGACTTTGCGTTTGCGACTTAAGTGATATTCTCGAAATGAATATTTCTGCTATCTCTCAACATTTGAGAAAAATGAAGGACAGAAATTTATTGGAAACCGAAAGAGATGCTCAAACGATTTTTTACTCACTAACCCCTGAATATTCAACATTATTAAATCCGTTTTTTGAAATACTCGATAAAAACAAAGTTTTAGAAACGATATGAAACGTGAGAACAAATTAATTGGTGCAGGTTTACTTGCTGCTATTACAGCTTCATTATGTTGTATTACACCCGTTTTGGCTTTAATCGCGGGAACAAGTGGAATTGCCTCAACATTTTCTTGGCTTGAGCCTTTTAGACCTTATCTAATCGGGCTAACAATTTTAGTGCTCGGCTTTGCTTGGTATCAAAAACTAAAACCCCATAAGGAAATCGATTGTGAATGCGATACGGACGACCTGCCTGCCGGTAAGGAAGGAAAATCAAAATTTATACAGTCAAAAACCTTTTTGGGAATAGTAACAGCATTTGCAATTATAATGCTGGCATTTCCATATTATTCATCCATTTTTTATCCGGATAATAAAAAAGAAGTGGTCATTGTAAACCAATCAAATATTCAAACTGTAAACTTTAATGTTCAAGGAATGACTTGTGCTGGCTGTGAAGAAAGCATAAAACACGCTGTAAATGAATTGGACGGTATTATAAATGTAACCCCTTCGTATGAAAAGGGAAATGCCATCGTAGAGTTTGATAAGTCTAAAACCTCTAAAGTAGCTATTGAAAAGGCAATTAATTCAACAGGATACAAAGTTATAAAAGATAAATAAACGCAAAATTACCCATTATGAAAAAACTATCAATAGTGCCTATTTTGGCTTTAATGCTGTTTTCTTTTCAGGCCAAATCACAAAGCAAGGAGGTTACAAATCAAGTTGTGGAAGTAGCTTCAAAGAAACACAATGCAACCACGGTGAAATTTAAAATTACAGGCATTACTTGTGCTGGTTGTTCCAATGCTATTTATAATGCATTAAAGGAAGTAGATGGTGTTTTGGAACATTCGGTTGAATACCCTGGAGATATTGCTGTTATTGAGTTTGATGGTTCAAAAACAAGTATCAAAGCCCTAAAACTTATCATAGAAAAGAAAGGGTTTAAGGCCGAAGTAATTAAAGGGAAGGTCTAATTTTTAATAAGTAAACAGTACCGATTTCAATGAAAAATACAGCTAAAATGAAAATCAAAATGCCTCAAAATAGAGAAACCATTACATTGGAAATCGAGGGTATGACCTGTAAAGGTTGTGCAACACATATCGAAAAGGATATGAACGCAACTGAAGGAGTTTTAAGTTCCACAGTTAACCACGAAACCGGAAAAGGCGAATTTAATTTTGATGCTGATAAGATGAGTAAGGCAAATGTAATAGATGCTATAAACAGCGTTGGTGATTATTCGGTTGTAAATAATGTCGACGAGGAAGAGGTTTCCGCTGTAAATTCCAAAGGCCAAAATAAATTCGATTTAATAATTATTGGTGGTGGTTCAGCTGCATTTTCAGCAGCCATTAAAGCTGAAGGTTTAGGGCTCACAACACTTATGGTAAATGCAGGATTAGATTTTGGTGGCACTTGCGTAAATGTGGGTTGTGTACCGTCTAAAAACCTTATTCGGGCTGCCGAAACGGTACGTCTCGCTACGCATTCCAATTTTAAGGGTATAAAACCTAGAGGAGCAGACATTGATTTTACACAAATCATAAAAGATAAAAAAGCATTGGTTGCTTCACTTCAGCAACAAAAATATATGGATGTGGTAAGTGATTTCAAAAACTTAACAATGCTTAAAGGTTGGGCAGAATTTGTAGATAATAAAACCATTCTTGTAAATGGAAAAGATACATACACAGCAGCTAACATCATTATAGCAACAGGAGCGACAACAAACATTCCAAGTATTGAAGGACTGAATAAAGTAGGCTACTTAACGAATGTTTCTTTATTCGATTTAGAAGAAAAACCAAAAAGCTTAACCATAATGGGAGCTGGCTATATCGGATTGGAAATTGTTATGGCATATAACCGTTTAGGAGTAAAAGTACGTATCATTGAATTTACCGACAGGCCATTACGCAGTCAAACAAAAGATATTACAGATGTTTTGGTAGAACAAATGAATAGTGAAGGAATTGAAATCCTTCCAAACTTTAGAGCTTTTAAATTTGAAAAGAAAGGTAACGATACAATTATTCATTGTAATTGTCCTGATGGTTCCACAACTCAAATTGTTGAAAAAGGACATATTGTGGTGGCTACAGGGACGAAGCCTAACACCTCTAATTTAGGGCTTGAGAATATTGGCCTAAAGTTAACAGAAAGCGGCCATATTATTGTAAATGAAAAGATGGAAACCAATATTTCCAATATTTATGCAGCAGGCGACGTCACCATTACACCGGCATTTGTTTATACAGCAGCAACCGAAGGTAGTACAGCAGTGAACAATGCGTTTTCATCAACAAAAACAAGTATTGATTATTCATCATTACCTTGGGTAGTATTTACAGACCCTCAAATCGCAGGAGCAGGTATAGATGAAATTGAAGCAGAAAAAAAGGAAATTCCTTTTGAAGTCAGTAAACTTGATTTAATTCACGTTCCAAGAGCCTTGGCAGCTCAAGATACCAGAGGGTTCATAAAACTGATACGCAACACTGAAACCGATAAATTAATAGGCGCAAGAGTAGTTGCACTTGAAGGTGGTGAACTGATACAACAATTGAGTATGGCTATTAAATTTGGAATCACTGTAAAAGATTTAGCAGAAAGCTTTTATCCATATTTAACTTTAGGAGAATCTGTTAAACTGGCAGCGATTACCTTTGGGAAAGATGTTTCCAAATTAAGTTGCTGCGCGAGTTAAGTTTGAGTTATGAAAGGAGAACAGTACAAATTACCTACTGATTTAATCTTGGATATTAAATCCAGATTAAAAACTTTGAGTGGTCAATTAAACGGCATTGTTAAAATGCTTGATGAAGGAAAGGACCCCGAACAAATAAACATACAGTTCAAATCCATTGATAAGGGGATTCAAAAAGCACATTACTTACTGTTGGACGAAGTCTATCGAAAAGCACTTGCTATTGGAATTGTAAAGGCCGTAGACTCTTGCCCAGGAAATTGTGGCAATGAAGATAAAATTGAATATTTAAAAAGTGAATTCCCCAATTTGGAATTATCCGATTTGACCAATCGCTTAAAAGAAATCCAAACCATTGAAACCAGATTAAAAAACTACAACGAAAAAAAAGACCAAAAAAAAGTTTGGTGACCCCCTACCTTACGTTCTCATCTTTGTTCCATTATTAATTTAAACTTAAATAAGATGAAACGACAAATCGAGATTTTTACAGCAGGTTGCCCGGTATGCGAGCCTGTGGTGCAATTAGTAAAAGAGACAGCAGGAAAGGACTGCGAAATCACACTTCATAATCTGTCCGAGCAATGCGAAAGTAAAATATGTGTTTCAAAAATGAAGGAATATGGGGTTACAAGGGTTCCTGCCATTGCTGTTAACGGAAAACTACTGAATTGCTGCACCAACATCGAAATCACTAAAGATGATTTGGTAAATGCTGGAATAGGAAGTTGTTAGGTATGGCACTTACCAAATTGAACAAAAAAGCATCCATGGGTACTGCTGTATTTTCAGCAGTTTCCCTTAAACTATGCTGCTGGGGTCCTTTACTACTTACAAGTGTAGCTGGGATTAGTGGTAGCTCGGTGTATTTCTCTTGGCTTATTGCCTTGAAACCTTATCTGTTGGTTATAGCATTTTTGTCATTGGGACTGGCCTTTTATCAGGTTTATAAAAAAAAGAAGGTGGACGATTGTGGTAACTGTGATATGGCTAAGCCATCATTTTTTAAGTCGAAATTCTATTTGTGGTTGGTTACAGTGTTTGTTGTTGTAATGACATTGGTTTCTTATTATCCACAAATATTTCATTCAACGGAGAAAGTAGGAATTGTTGCAACAAACAATACCGGTATTCAAACTGTAAAGTTGAATATTGAAGGGATGGTATGCTCGGGTTGTGAAGAAAACATCAACCATTCGGTAAACAAAATTGACGGGGTTGCAAATGTATCTACGTCTTTTGAAGAAGGGACTTCAATTATAGAATTTGATGCCACTAAAACGAATATCGATGAGATAAAAAAGGTCATCCAATCAAAAGGGTATTTGATTACAAATACTAAAGACCGATAGACACGTCCCCATTATGATTATAAGAGACATAAATTATTCCAATTGGGTAGTAATAATTCGTGAAGAGTAAATTCTACAAATCATTCAGCATATTACATAACATATTAAAGTCTATTAATCCTGAAATTTGTAACATACAAATAAGAATGGGTTTATGGAGACAATCAGCATATTTGAAACCAAAGAAAAGAAAACTAAAAAAGGAGTAAAAGAATCATTTCCTGTTACGGGAATGACCTGTGCCTCTTGTGCAGCAAGTGTTGAATCTGTATTAAAACACACGGAAGGTGTGTTTGATGCAAGTGTTAATTTTGCCAATAGTTCCGTTCTTGTGGAATATGACAAGGAGTTGAGTCCAAATCAACTTCAAAACGCGCTTCGTGAGGTCGGTTACGATATTATAATTGATGCCGAAGACCCTTCGGAAGTACAGCAAGAACTTCAGCAAAAGCATTATCAGGACATAAAAAACCGAACCATCTGGTCGGCGATACTTACGCTACCCATTTTTGTGTTGGGAATGTTCTATATGCAATGGGAACCAGGCAAATGGATTTCATTGGTATTGGCCTTTCCAATTCTTTTTTGGTTTGGGCGCAGTTTTTTCATCAATGCCTTCAAGCAGGCCAAACACGGTAAAGCAAATATGGATACCTTGGTGGCGTTGAGTACCGGAATCGCCTTCCTCTTTAGTGTATTCAATACCTTTTTTCCTGAATTTTGGTTAAGTCGTGGCATCGAGCCTCACGTATATTACGAAGCGGCTACCGTGATTATCACCTTTATTTCCTTGGGGAAACTATTGGAAGAAAAGGCAAAATCAAATACATCTTCAGCCATTAAAAAACTAATGGGGCTTCAGCCTAAAACCCTTAAAATTATTGAGAATGGGGAAGAGAGGGAAATCCCTATTTCATCCGTACAGGTGGGTCAGACCATTTTGGTGCGTCCCGGAGAAAAGATTCCGGTGGATGGCGAAGTTTCCAAGGGAAGCTCGTATGTAGATGAAAGTATGATTACGGGAGAACCTGTTCCAGTTCAGAAATCCCAAGGGGAAAAGGTATTCGCCGGTACCGTTAATCAAAAAGGAAGTTTTCAATTTACCGCTGAAAAGGTTGGTGGAGAAACCCTGCTTTCCCAAATCATTAAAATGGTTCAGCAAGCGCAAGGGAGTAAGGCACCAGTTCAAAAACTAGTCGATAAGATTGCCGGTATTTTCGTTCCTGTGGTATTGGGTATTTCCATTATAACCTTTATAGTCTGGATGTCAGTAGGTGGCGACAATGCCTTTTCACAAGCCTTATTGACCTCTGTAGCAGTATTGGTTATCGCTTGTCCCTGTGCCTTGGGCTTGGCAACGCCTACCGCCATAATGGTGGGTATCGGTAAGGGAGCTGAAAATAATATCCTTATAAAGGATGCCGAAAGTTTAGAACTCGGTCATAAAGTGAATGCTGTCATTCTTGATAAAACAGGTACAATTACAGAAGGAAAACCTTTAGTAACTGATATATTTTGGAAGGATAAACTCGAAGATATCAACGAATACAAAAAAGTTCTTCTAGCTATTGAAGCACAATCAGAACACCCTTTGGCGGAAGCTGTAGTCAATCACTTAAAAGATGAAAATATTGAAAAAGCTGAAATTGCTTCTTTTGAAAGTATTACAGGAAAAGGTGTGAAAGCTCAAACAGAAAATGGTTCACCATACTATGTTGGAAACCATAAACTAATGCTTGAGAAAAATATTCAAATCGATGCTTCCTTGATGCAAACAGCAGAAAGTCTCGAAGAGCAAGCGAAAACCGTCATTTTCTTTGGCAATGAAAAACAAGTGCTGGCGATACTCGCCATTGCAGACAAGATTAAGGAAACTTCAAAAATGGCCATAGCAACACTTCAAGAACGAGGCATTGAGGTCTATATGCTTACTGGAGATAACAATAAAACCGCATCTGCTGTCGCAAAACAAGTAGGAATAACAAATTACCAAGGAGAAGTGATGCCTTCGGACAAAGCGGCTTTTGTCGAAAAATTACAGGCGGACGGAAAGATAGTAGCAATGGTGGGCGATGGTATCAACGATTCGCACGCCCTGGCGCAAGCCAATGTGAGTATTGCTATGGGCAAAGGTTCGGATATCGCAATGGATGTAGCAAAAATGACCTTGATAACATCAGATTTACAATCTATCCCAAAAGCATTGGAACTATCAAAAAGAACCGTGTTGGGCATACGTCAGAACCTTTTCTGGGCATTTATTTACAACATTATTGGCATTCCAATTGCAGCGGGAGTTCTTTATCCTGTAAATGGGTTTTTGTTGGATCCGATGATTGCAGGCGCAGCAATGGCATTTAGTAGTGTATCTGTAGTAGCAAACAGCTTAAGACTTAAACGAGTAAAACTTTAATAATTAATAAATTCAATACTATGAAAACTTTAAAATTTAAAACAAATATCAATTGTGGTGGGTGTGTATCAAAAGTAACCCCTTTTTTAAACAAACAAGAAGGTGTAGAAAGTTGGGAAGTAGATACCGCCAATCCTAATAAAATCCTAACTATTGAAAGCGATGGTGCAACCGAAGAAGACGTAAAATCGACTTTGCAAAAAGCAGGATTTAAGGCGGAACCTGTAGACTAATACGTTTTTTTAATATGGCTTACATTTTAATTTCAGTTGTGATTGTTCTCTTTGCTGTTCATTTTTATAGAAAAGCGAAACGCCATAACGTAAAGCCATTTCCAGAGGATTGGCACAAATTACTGATGGATAATGTGCTGTTTTATAGAAACCTTTCAAAAGATAGGCAGCTTATTTTTTAGCAAAAAATGATGCAATTTTTAAGTGAGGTCTATATCGATGCTGTGCAGTTTGAACTGGAAGAGTTGGATAAGGTTTTAATTGCAGCAAGTGCCGTCATTCCAGTTTTTGGCTTTAAAGAATGGCATTACACCAATTTAAGTGGTATCCTTTTATATCCTGATAATTTTAATGAGGATATGCAATTTAGCAGTAAGGATAACTCACGGAATATTGGTGGAATAGTTGGAAATGGAAGGTTCGAGAAACAGATGATACTTTCCAAGAAAGCATTGTACCACGGCTTTAAAAATACAACGGATAAAAGTAATACTGGCATACGCGAATTTGTGCACCTTATAGATAAGTTGGACGATAGAACAGACGGTGTGCCAGAGCGATTATTGGAACATCAATATGCCATACCTTGGTTAAACTTAATCCATAAAGAAATGGAAGCGATAAATGATAACCATTCTGATATCCGAAAATATGGTGGCACCAATCAAGCTGAATTCTTTGCTGTAGCTTCGGAATACTTTTTTGAACGTCCGGACTTGCTTAAAAAGAAACATCCTGAATTATACAGGATGTTGAGTGAATGTTTTAATCAAAATTTGAGAGGTAATGTTTCACATTACAAAATATAATGATAATTTCTTTGCACAACCTGTGCATCTCAATTTTTGTATCTTTGTCAAACTTTATGAAAATATTCTTTTCCATATCAATGTCTATTTTATTCTTTTTTCAGGGAATCAGCATTGATATGGACTTTTGTGGGCCAATTAAAGAAATTTCAAGCATTATTACCCATTATCAAGACCATAAAGTTTATGGAGACTCTTTCCTTGAATACGTAGTCGAAGATTACATTGACAATGGTGCAAAAAATGAAGGGCATCATCATAACCCTGATAAGGAGAATACACCAATCCATTCCCATCAGCAATGTTGTCACCCTTTAGTGTTAATGATTGAGAACAACAATTTGGCTTTAATTAATCAATTAAAGTTTGAAGGAAAAAAACAGGTTAACTTACATAAAGTAAACTTCTCTTCCAGATATTTGGAATCGCTTTTCCAACCCCCTAAAGTATAATTCAGTTTTTTTTAAGGATAGCTATATCCTAACGTGATGCTTCTCAAGATAGGCATTGCTATATAAATGCGTTGCACCTATTCGCATCGTAAGTTTTAAACTGAATTAATACTTTTTCTATGATTAACAAAATCATTTCATTTTCCATTAATAATAAATTTATTATTGGCTTATTTATAGTGGCATTGGTTGGTACGGGCATTTGGTCTATGGCCACTATAAACTTGGGTTCTGTACCCGATATAACAAACAACCAAGTACAGGTAATAACCGTGGCCCCAAACTTGGGGACAGAAGATATAGAACAATTTGTTACCTATCCCGTAGAATTGGCAATGGCCAATCTTCCTGACGTCATCGAGCTGCGTTCAGTATCCCGTTTTGGGCTGTCCGTGGTTACCATTGTTTTTAAGGACGAGGCAGGCACTTATCTGCCACGGCAATTGGTACAAGAGAAATTAACCGAAGTTGCCGGAGAAATCCCCGAAGGTTTTGGCACACCTTTTATGGCTCCCATAACAACAGGTCTGGGCGAAATTTTTCAATATACCTTAAAAGTAAAAGAAGGCTATGAGGACAAATATGATGCCATGGAGCTTCGCACCATACAGGACTGGATTGTAAAACGCCAAATGGCGTTAGTCCCCGGAGTCGTCGAGGTCAATGCTTTTGGAGGTTATGTAAAACAATATGAAGTTGCCATAAATCCTGATAAACTAAAAAGTTTTGGCATTACAATGAATCAGGTTTTTGAAGCTCTTAAAGTGAACAATGCTAATACCGGTGGTGCTTACATTGAAAAAAACCACCAAGCCAATTTTATCCGTGGCGAAGGGCTGGCTCGAAGTATCGCCGATTTGGAAAACACGGTTGTGACCACTCAAAATGGAAGCCCTGTCTTGGTAAGGGACGTTGCCGAAAAAGTGGGCTACGGAAACCAAGTGCGTTATGGTGCATTTACCCAAGACGGTCACGAATCCGTAGGCGGACAGATTTTGATGCTTAAAGGCGAAAGCCCTGGTACTGTGATAGAAAATGTACAAAACCGGATTGATGAAATACAAAAATCCTTGCCGGAAGGGGTTTATATAGCACCGTTTTTAAGTCGAAGTGAATTGATAGGAAGAACCACAAGTACAGTCGAGAAAAACCTTATTGAAGGTTCGCTAATTGTGATTTTTGTTTTGGTGTTATTGTTGGGAAGCTTCCGTGGTGGTTTGATTACAGCTTCGGTAATCCCTTTATCATTGCTCTTCGCATTTATTTTGATGAAACAATTTGGGGTGTGGGCAAATTTAATGTCCTTGGGTGCAATCGACTTTGGAATCATCGTGGATGGTGCGGTAATCATTGTTGAAGGAATGGTATTCCATATCCATCAACGGATGAAAAAAACCACTACTGCCATAGGTCAGCCCGAAATGGATGAAATAGCCTACGAATCGGCAAGTACGATGATGAATTCGGCATTTTTCGGACAGCTTATTATTCTTATCGTCTTTACACCGATTCTCTTTTTAACTGGTGTGGAAGGAAAAATGTTCCGTCCAATGGCTTTTACCTTTGGATTTGCTGTTTTGGGAGCGATTATCCTTTGTCTTACTTACGTCCCAATGATTTCGTCGATGTTCTTGAAACCAGCAAAGAACCAAAACAGTTGGTTTGCCAAGTTTGAAAATAAAATTGATAGGTTCAGTGATAAAATAATGTCTGGGCTAAATAGAGGATATGTACCGTTGCTCAATTTTGCACTTCGTTTTCGGGCTGGTGTCGTTATAGGCGCAGTTACCCTACTATTAATCGCAGGATTTATCTTCAGCAATATGGGTGGCGAATTTATCCCAAAATTCGATGAGGGCGATATTGCATTCCAAGCGTTGATAAAACCAGGTAGCAGCCTTACGGAGTCCATCGAGGCTTCAAAAAAACTTCAAAATTTAATCAATGAATTTCCAGAAGTAAAAACCGTAATTTCAAGAATTGGGGTTGCCGAAATCCCAACCGACCCAATGCCTATGGACATTGCGGATAGTTATATTATTCTTGAAAAAGATAAGAGCAAATGGACTTCAGCAGACAGCAAAGAAGAACTTATCGAAAAAATACAGGAAAAAATTTCAGTTGTTCCAGGCGTAAATTTCGTGTTTACCCAACCTGTAGAACTTCGTTTTAATGAATTGCTTACAGGTGTCCGTGAGGACGTGGCCATTAAATTGTACGGAGAAGATTTGGGCGTTTTGGCAGACAAGGTACAGGAAATTGCTGCGGTCATCAGAACCGTCCCTGGCGCAGCAGATTTGAATGTAGAAGCCACCAGCGGCTTACCTCAAATGACGGTGGAATACAATCGCGCAAAAATGGCACAATACGGTGTAACCGTGGATAAATTGAATGATTATGTAAGTGCCGCCTTTGCAGGAGAAGAGGCAGGTGTAATTTTTGAAGGCGAAAAACGGTTCGATGTGGTTATCCGATTGGCAAAGGAATTTAGACAAGACATCAACAACCTTAAAAATCTTTATATCGATTTGCCAAATGGAGCGCAAGTACCATTAAAGGAAGTGGCGGAAATCAGTTATAAACCCGGACCGATGCAAATTTCAAGGGACAACACCTCCCGTCGTATTTCGGTAGGTGTCAATGTCCGTGGACGCGATGTAAAATCGATGGTCGAGGAAATACAGCAAAAATTGGAAACACAAGTAAAATTGCCACCTGGTTATTTTGTAACCTATGGAGGTTCGTTCGAAAACCTACAACGTGCTTCTGACCGATTGATGATTGTAGTGCCTATTGCACTTTTCTTAATATTCATATTGCTTTATTTTGCCTTGAGTTCGTTCTCACAATCGGTAATGATTTATATGGCAGTGCCTTTGGCGGCCATTGGTGGCGTATTTGCTTTGTGGGTTCGTGGAATGCCATTTAGTATTTCCGCAGGCGTTGGTTTTATCGTGCTCTTTGGAGTTGCGGTTTTAAACGGATTGGTACTGATAAACAAATTCAATGAACTAAAAGAAAGTGGAATGACAGACTTAAAAAAACGAATATACGAAGCAACGCACGAACGCTTACGTCCAATTTTGCTGACGGCAACCGCTGCCATTATGGGCTTTATCCCTATGGCGGTTTCTACCTCTGGTGGTGCGGAAGTGCAAAGGCCTTTGGCAACAGTGGTTATCGGTGGTTTGATTACCGCAACGTTTTTGACGCTTGTGGTCCTTCCCGTATTATACTATTGGCTGGAATCCCGAAAAGAAAAGAAGGACAATGGTGGAGATGTAAGCTATATTAAAACATCACCCAGTATCGTAACCGTATTATTGATGGTGGGAGGTTTGATGGCTTCTGGTACTTCATTTGCCCAAGACACCAATCAAGATGGTACAATCCCAACGACCTTGACCATTGATGAGGCCATTGCTATGGCTAAACAGAATTATCCATCGCTTAAGGAAAGTCAGGCATTTATTGACCGGGAAAAGGCACTAAAGGGAACGAGTTTTGACCTTGGTAGCACCCAAGTTTTCACGGGCAAAGAAGAATATGGCAATAATCTTCCTGGAGTACAAACAACCGTTGGTGTGCAACAGGGCAATATTGATTTGCTATCCGGATTTTCAAAATCGAAGTTTTATAAAGAGCGTATTGCCTTGGGAGAAAAGTTTTATGTGGCCAGTGAACAACAATTGGTGCGGAATGTGATGCAAGCGTATGACCAAATAAATTATTATAAGGCGCAGTTGCGCTTTGCAGACCAATTGGACAGTATTTATGCCAATTTTAAGACCGCTGCCCAACTTCGCTATGATACGGGAGAAACAGGCAAATTGGAATTTATTTCAGCCTCTTCCGAATTTCAACAGATTCAAGTATTAAGGCAACAGGCCTTTGATGATATTGAAATTGCCAAACGTGTCTTAAAACAATATTTGGGAACCGACGAATCCATTGAGACCATTAATGAACCATACAAAACATTGGATTTTATGGCGACATTGGATTCCACTTCGGTGGCCAATAACCCAATGTTGCAATATGCGTTGCAAAATGCCGAAGTAAGCAAGGCAAACGTAGGTGTTGAGAAATCACAATTCCTGCCGAAATTCAGCTTATCGTATGGCAGACAGGTTGTGGATGAAGTGTCAGGCTTCAACACCTATCAGGCAGGTATTAGCATTCCGTTATGGTTTTTTCCCCAGAAGTCAAGGGTAAAGGCGGCCAAGGCAGACGCAATGGTAGCAGAGAATCAATATTTGGAACAAAAGGCGGTCACGGAAAGTCGTGTGTCGCAATTGACTAAATCCCTTGAAAAAACAAAGAAGATTTTGCAATATTACGAAGAAGGCGCACTATTGTTGGCAGAACAGCAAATTACCACAGCGCAATTGGCATCCAAGGAAGGCGAAATAGATTATGTCAATTATATCACAATTCTCAACAGTGCCATCAGGATAAAACAAAACCATTTGCAATACATAAACCAGTTTAACCAACAATCCATTGAGATACAATATCAATTGGGCAATTTATAATCTTAAAAAAAGAAAAATGAAGAATATATTATTAGTAAGTACCGTATTATTTACACTTATGTTTATGAGTTGTAATGATGCCCCAAAATCTGAACTTGGGCATAACGAAGCCGAAGGCGTATCAAAAACCAATGAAGCTGGGGAAGATGCACACGGCGATGAAGGCCACAATGAAGGAGAAGAAGAAGGTCACAGCGAGGAAGAAGGCGTTGTGGAACTTACAAAGCAACAGGCCGAAACCATAGGTTTGGAAATGAAACCTTTGGAGGAACGCAATTTAGGGAACAACATTAAGGTAACGGGAACGCTGGAGCTTTTCCCACAGGACAAGGCGAACATAAGCCCGTTTGTTGGTGGAAATGTGAGTGCCATAAAAGTAATACCCGGAGATAACGTAAGCAAAGGTCAAGTGCTGGCATATATAGAACACCCGGATATCATTGCAATGCAACAGGACTATCAGGAAAAAAATGACGAACTGGTCTTTTTGAAACAGGATTTTGAACGCAAGCAGACGCTTTATGACAAAGGCGTTTCTTCGGGAAAGGAATTTCAAATGGCTCAATCAAAATTTCGTTCCACAACATCCAGCGTCAATGGTTTGAGGGCCCAATTGAAGTTGTTGGGGATTAATCCGGAAAAAGTGGCGGAAGGACAGATATATTCCGCAGTTCCCATTACCACACCCATAAGTGGTTATGTGGATGAAGTAATGATTAGCCTTGGCGATTACGTGGCACAACAATCCAAAATGTTCTCGATAAGCGATAATTCAAAAATTTATGTAAACTTCAAAGTCTATGAAAAGGACATAAAGCAAATCCAGAAAGGACAACAGATATATTTTTCCACGGCCTCTCGCCCAGATGAACTGCTTAAAGCAACCGTTCGGTCTATAGGTAAAACTTTTGAGACAGACCCAAAAGCCATAGAAGTTCTTGCTGATATAGAAAACAAGGATAAAAATCTTTTGCCAGGTATGTATGTAGAAGGGCGCATAGTGCAGGGCGAGAAAAAGGGTTTTGCCGTTCCGGAAGCCGCCATTATAAAGGAAGGCGAGCAATCCTTTATTTTTATCTTGGATGAAGATGAGGAAATGGAAGTAGGCAAAATGAAATTCAAAATGATACCCGTAACGGTTGGTATTACTGATTTAGGCTTTGTTGAAGTCAATCTGCCTGCCGAAGTTTCAACCGATGCCAAAGTGGTCATAAACGGAGCTTATAACCTGTCTTCTGAAATGATAAAGGGCGAACTGGAACACGGACATTAATTCAATAATAATCAAAGGTTTTGATTCCGAGTTTGTTTATCGTCTTAATTAGTTAGTTAAAAATTATAAAACAGACTCGGTTCAAAATTGATTAAAAATTTAAAAAGTTAATAATATGAAAGAAATAAAAGCATTTATAAAACCGAACCGAATCCAAAGAGTCATTGAAGCACTTTCTGACAATGGATTTGAAAGTATGACCCTTTCACAAGCAGAAGGCACGGGCGCGTTCAAGGCAAAAGGTGCCAGACCGTCGCTGGATTTTCACGTAACAGATAGTCCAGTGGTCAAATTGGAATTGGTCTGTCAAAATGAGGAAGCCCAAGCGGCCATTGAAACAATTATAGCCAACGCCAAAACCGACGGGCCTGGAGATGGTATAATTTATATAGCTAATATAGAAGATGCGTTTCACATTAAAACAGGAGATTCCTTAAAACGTTACGACCTGTAATTCTCTTTCTAAACAAATGGAAAAAATAGTTCAATTTTTAGAAAGCAAAGGAATACGACCTACAGCTATGCGCCTTATGACCTATAAGCGGTTGGCAGAGTTGAATGTTGCCATCAGCCTTGGCGATTTGGAAAAAGATTTTAAGATCAGTGAAAGAAGTACCCTGTTTAGGACTATGAAAGCGTTTGAAGAAAAAGGGATTGTGCATCAAATCGAGGATGGGACAGGAATTATAAAATACGCCCTTTGCGAAGAAAATTGTGAATGCGAGGTCGGCAACGACCTTCATTTGCACTTTCATTGCAACAATTGTAATGAGACGGTCTGTTTAACAGAACATAAAATCCCTCATATCAACTTGCCTGATGGTTATATTACCGAGGATATCAACTTGGTGGTAAAGGGTATCTGCGAAAAATGCAGTGGCAATTTGGATTAAACCTTTGGTTTTTAAATTCAATTATCATTTATAAATAATTAGCAATGATAACAATCTATAAAAAAGAGGCTACGGTATATATGGTAGCAGAGAATAAGCTGGATGCCAAGGATTATGAAAACTTGATACCGGTCTTAACAGAACACATAAATGCATATCAGGAAGTGTTCTGGTACATTGAAATGCAAAATTTTGAAGGCTGGACGGTAAGTGCCTATTGGAAGGGTATTGAATTAAATCTTCCGAATGAAAAGCATTTAAAGCGTGTTGCTTTGGTGGGTAGCGTTAAATGGCAAGAGCAATTTACCGAGGTATTGCTTCCTTTTTCAGAAGCCCATATAAAATTTTATAAGACCGAAGAAAAAGACGATGCCAAAGAGTGGATAAAATAAAAATAAAAAATGGAAAAACTACAACTAAAAATACCGGTCATCCTTCCGCAAGTTCCTAACGAAAAAGATTCTTGTGTTGAAAGGCTTATTCAAAAACTACAAGCTAAAGAGGGCATCGAAAAAGTGCACATTGCCGATGCAAACGGAGCTGATGTACCACAGCTCTGTTTTCATTATGACCCAGATATCATTTCCATTGACCGCATTCAATCCCTCGCCGAAAGTACTGGTGCCGAGATTACCGAAAAATACGGGCATTTGCTCATTGAAGTTAAAGGAATCAGACACACAAGACAGGCTCGTTCCATAGAGAAAAGCCTTTTGGCAATCAATGGAGTTTTGGAAGCTTCCGTTTCAGGCTCTGGAATGGTACGACTTGAATTTGATAAAAAGCAAACAAATTTTGATGAAATAAGTAAACAAATTGAAAAAGAAGACCTTCAGGTTCAACGCAGTGCTTCAAACGAAAATGATTACACCAAAGCATCCAAAAAACAGGAGCGTTCAAAGAAGGAAGATACTAAAGAGCAAACTTCCACAGAGGGACACGAGCACAAAGAAGGCGAGACCCACGAGGAAGGAGAAGAGCACGCCCACGGTGGTATTTTCGGTAAAAATACGGAGCTCATTTTTTCCATTATCTGTGGGGCACTTCTCGGAATAGGTTTCGGCCTTTCCTATGTGGAATCCATCCCAGATTGGGTCAGTCTTACTTTATACATTGGCGCTTACTTTTTCGGTGGTTTCTTTACGGCCAAGGAAGCAGTACAGACCGTTGCCAAAGGCGGTTTTGAAATTGACTTCTTAATGCTGGTTGCCGCCATTGGTGCAGCCATTCTGGGAGAATGGGCAGAAGGTGCATTGTTATTGTTCCTGTTTAGTTTGGGGCACGCCCTTGAACATTATGCAATGGAAAAGGCCCGAAAATCTATCGCAGCACTGGCAGATTTGGCACCAAAAACGGCCTTGCTGAAAAAAGATGGCAAGACAGAAGAAGTCGGGATTGAAAAATTAATTATAGGCGATATCATTGTGGTCAAGCCCAACAGTAAAATATCTGCCGATGGTGTTGTGGTCAAAGGAAAAAGCAGTGTCAACCAAGCACCTATCACAGGGGAAAGTGTACCTGTGGACAAAATTCCTGTGGAGGATACGAGCAGGGACTATTCGGCAGACGATGATATCAAGGACGAAAACCGCGTTTTTGCCGGAACTATCAACGGTAATAATACTCTGGAAATAAAGGTAATCAAAGAAGCCAAAGACTCTACGCTGTCCCGACTGGTCAAATTGGTCAACGAGGCACAGACCCAGAAATCCCCTACCCAACTGTTGACCGACAAGTTTGAAAAATATTTTGTACCATCCGTACTGATATTGGTTAGTATCCTACTCTTTGCCTTTTTGGTCATTGATGAACCGTTTAGTGCCAGTTTTTACCGTGCAATGGCAGTATTGGTAGCCGCCAGCCCCTGTGCACTGGCCATTTCAACACCAAGTGCGGTATTAAGCGGTGTGGCACGGGCAGCACGGGGCGGTGTACTTATCAAAGGTGGGCGACCGCTTGAGGATTTAGGGGTCATTACCGCTTTGGCTTTTGATAAAACGGGCACGCTTACCGAAGGCAAGCCCAAACTTACCGAAGTAGTACCATTGGGGAATATTGAAGAAAATGAACTGTTAAAGATAGTCGTTGCCGTTGAAAACTTGAGCGACCACCCTTTGGCCAAAGCCGTCGTAAGGGATGGGAAAGAGCGTCTGAAAGGTACTGATATTACCGATGCGTCAGATTTGGAAGCGATTCTCGGAAAAGGTATCAAAGCGTCCTTGGGCAAGGATAAAATCTATATTGGAAACCTGGACTTGTACGAAGACCTCGATGAAGCAAAACCATCCGAAGAAATATCGAATAAAGTAAAAGAACTTGAAGGGGGCGGAAACACGACGATGCTTATAAGAAGGAACAAAGAATATATCGGTATCATCGCCCTGATGGACACCCCACGGGAAGCGGCCAAGGAAACGCTGAAAAAATTAAAGGAAATCGGTATCAAGCGGATGATAATGCTAACCGGGGATAATCAAAAGGTTGCCGACGCCGTTGCTAAAGAAATTGGATTGACCGATGCTTGGGGAAGCCTGTTGCCAGAGGAAAAGGTAGATGCCATTAAAAAATTAAAAGAACAGGAATCCAAAGTCGCAATGGTTGGCGACGGTGTGAACGATGCCCCTGCAATGGCAAACAGCACCGTAGGAATCGCAATGGGTGCAGCGGGCAGTGATGTGGCATTGGAAACGGCTGACATTGCCCTAATGGCCGATAAACTGGAAACCCTGCCCTTTGCCATAGGTTTGAGCAGGAAGGCAAAGGCCATAATCAAGCAGAACCTTTGGGTAAGCCTTGGGGTTGTGGCACTTTTGATACCGGCTACCATTTTGAGTTGGGCAAATATAGGGGTTGCCGTTGCGTTTCACGAGGGGTCTACCTTGGTAGTCGTGGCCAATGCTCTGCGCCTTTTGGCTTATAAAAAAGATTAGAAAAATTGGGACATAGAAGAACCTGGTTTTTTGAAAGAATATTAAATGACAAAGACGGAAAAAACATTATTGGCTAAAGGGATTCGACCTACTCAAATGAGGTCGAAGATATACAAGTTCCTGAAAAGGAAACAAAGTGCCGTGTCCTTTTCCGATTTAAAAAAAGCCTTTGTTCAAAAGAGCGAAACCAATAAAACAGCCAACAGAACGACCTTTTATCGCAATCTCAAGATTTTTGAGGATAAAGGGTTGATTCATCAGATTAATGATGGTGTCGGGGTGTCAAAATATGCGATTTCTGATGAAAATGCCAAAGGTAAATACGGTACAGATTTACATATGCACTTTCATTGTACCGATTGTAGGAAAACAATCTGTTTACCAAATAAAATATCGGAAGAAAGCTTGCCAGACGATTATGAAGTGAACGATGTGAACCTTGTATTGAAAGGAATTTGTGAAAAATGCAGAAAAAAATAACAGGTGGGAGTACTTGAACCTTGAACCCTTGCGCCCAATGGTCCAGTTCAGGTTTCTTCCACCCTCTTTAACTACAAAATATGACAGAACTAAAAAAATCATTATCAGAAGGCATCATAAGGGCGGAAGAATGGTTTTATGATTTAGAAGGATAATACTTAATTAAAAACTATATAAAATGTTACAGATAATCGAGTTAAAAGAAAAAAATATTGTTGCAACAAAAGCTTCGGGAAAATTGAGAAAAGAAGATATAGAAAAAATCCATCCACTTATCCACGCTATACTGGACAAGGGAATGAAAGTCCGTTGGTATTTTGAGATGGTCAACTTTACGGGTTGGGATTTACCTGGTTTATGGGAAGACCTGAAAATGGACACAGCCCACGCCACGGACTATGAAAAAATAGCAATGGTAGGAGATAAAAAATGGCAGAATTGGATAACCCAATTTATGAAACCTTTTACCAACGCCGATATTAAGTATTTCAATTTAGACCAAAAGGAAGAGGCCAAAAGTTGGATTGAAAGCCTGTAAAGTTTATAACTGTAAAAGACAAACGATGAATAAAAAAAACATTCTTATTACCATTTTAATTGGGTTTGCAGTAGGTGTTTTTATCCTTCAACCTTTTGGAATAACAATTTTCACGTTTAGCAGACAGAATTATGAAATTAATTGGTGGCAATATTTAATAAATAATTTCATTGAAATTTTGAATATCAATGGGAATCAAATTTTTGAGAACACTCTGTTTGGCTTATTAGGTGCAAGTGTTGCGCTGATTTATTATTTCGGTAAAAGAGAAAAGGATATAGATAACAAGTAGCGGTAAATCGTTATAGGAATGAGCGAAATTTTTTATTTAAATAAGTTAAGTGAAAACTTAATTAATAGCAGGCAGCTTTTATGATGCTTTTTAAAGCAAAATGATTAATAGCATTAAAAGCAAAAGTAGAAGCTGCTTTTTTAAATTATACAAGTAAAGATGGGCATTATGAATATTAAACATTGTTTTTTAATAATCTTGTTGGTTAGTTATTATAAGGTAAATGCCCAAAAAGTTTATACAACTGAAGAAGGTCATATTATGATGATGACTTTGGTTGACAATAAACCCGTCAAGGCAGAAAGCCATAAATTGGCACTATATCTTGATTATGATTCCAAAGTGGTCAATGGTGTACTCGACCTTAAGACTTTATCAACAGATAGTCCTAAAATCAATGCCCTTTTAGAACAGCGGGAAGACCCTTTAATACTACGATTTACTGGCACAATTCCATCACAAGATTTTTTATCAAAACGGCACGACCCTATCAACTTTAATTGGCTGATAGATGTTACTTATCAAGGGAAATCCTTTAAATCACAATTTAAAGCAACCATTACCCATATAGAACAAGGAGTAAGTATGTCCTGCCTGATAAGTGCAACCGGACAATTATTGGTTTCAAATACTGGTTTGGATTCCTTAATAAAGGGTATCGATGATACCATAGAGGTGCAGTTTGCCCAATTGGTGTTGAGATTGGAATGACTGTGAATTTAAATAAAATTATAATTTAAATAAATGAAAAAGAAAAAGCAAAATTCACAGCATATAAATGACAGCGAAAATTGTTGCATTGGCAATGATGGTAGCCATAACAGTAATGACAACGCAAGTACTTTTAAAATTTATTTGCCCGCTACATTCAGCTTTGTAATGCTGATAACTGGAATTATCGTTGATTATCTGGAGATTTTCCCGCATTTTTCCGATTGGATAAGGATTGTTTGGTATGTTATGGCCTATATTCCTGTTGGATTTCCAGTTATAATTGAAGGCTGGGAAAGTATTAAAAAAGGAGATTTCTTTACGGAATTTCTTTTGATGTCAATTGCCACAATAGGGGCATTCGCCATTGGCGAATATCCTGAAGGTGTTGCCGTGATGCTATTTTATGCCGTGGGCGAATTGTTCCAAAGTGCCGCGGTTAAAAAAGCCAAGGGAAGCATCAAGGCATTACTGGATGTACGACCTAATGAAGCCTTGGTCTATAGGAACAAAAATTATATTTCTGTAAATCCAGAAACCGTTGCCATTGGCGAAAAAGTACAAGTTCGTGTGGGCGAAAAAATCCCTTTGGATGGTATTTTACTTTCTGAAAAAGGCTCGTTCAATACAGCGGCTTTAACGGGCGAAAGTAAACCCGATACCATTGCAAAGGGAGAAAAAGTATTTGCGGGAAGCATAAATTTGGACGGTGTAATTGAAATAGAAACCACCAAAGAATTTAAGGACAGTTCTATTGCACGAATCCTCGAAATGGTTCAGAATGCCACGGCACGTAAATCGAAAACAGAATTGTTTATTAGAATATTTGCAAGAATTTATACGCCTATTGTAGTGTTCTTGGCGATTGGGTTAACATTTTTACCTTACTTTTTTGTGGATGAATACGTGTTTAGCGATTGGTTATACAGGGCATTGATATTCTTGGTCATTTCCTGCCCGTGTGCTTTGGTAATCTCTATTCCGTTGGGTTATTTTGGTGGATTGGGAGCAGCATCCAAAAATGGGATTCTCTTTAAGGGCGCATCCTTTTTGGACGAAATGACAAAAGTAACCACGGTTGTAATGGACAAAACCGGAACTGTGACCAAAGGTGTTTTCAAAATTAAAAATGTCGTCGTAAATAATGGGTCATTGAGCGAAGCCGAAATGATGAAATACCTGATGGCGATGGAAGAACAATCAACACATCCCATTGCCAAGGCCATAATGGAATACAAAGCTGATGGCGAAGATTTTCAGGCAACCAAAGTAACTGAAGTTGCAGGAAAAGGATTAAAGGGAACGGTCAATGGCAAAATTGTTTTAGTTGGGAATAAACCATTGATGACTTCAAATAATATTGAAGTTCCATCTGAAACCGACAACATTGTAGAATCCGTTGTGATGGTTTCTATTGAAAACAAATTCGCTGGCTATGTCATCATTGCAGACGAATTGAAAGCAGATGCCCACGAAGCCATCAAACAAATTCGAGAATCCGGTATTTCCAAAATCATAATGCTTTCCGGCGATAAGGATTCCATAACCCAACAAGTGGCAAAAGAAATGAGTATTGATACTGCAAAAGGCGGTTTGTTACCAGAAGATAAGCTCAACGAAGTTGAGCATTTGAAAAAACAATTTAATACTAAAGTAGCCTTTATAGGCGATGGCATCAACGATGCACCGGTTTTGGCAGCGAGCGATGTTGGCATTGCAATGGGTGGTTTGGGCAGCGATGTGGCGATAGAGACCGCAGATGTAATCATCCAAACAGACCAACCAAGTAAAATAGCTAGAGCCATAAAAATAGGACGTTCTACAAGACGCATCGTTTGGCAGAATATTGGGTTGGCCTTTGGTGTAAAAGCAGTGGTTTTGGTTTTGGGCGCAGGTGGTCTGGCAACGATGTGGGAAGCAGTTTTTGCCGATGTAGGCGTGGCCTTGTTAGCCATTCTGAATGCGGTTCGATTACAGAAGATGAATTGGAAATAGTATAAAAGAATGTCTCAAAATAGAAGAAATAGAAGAAACAAAAAAAATCGGAAATCATCGAATACCGACATCACAAAAAGAGATAAGGTCAAAGGTATTCTTATGATAATCCTTATGGTAATAGCCGCATTTCTGCTTTATTTTTTTGTGCTAAAAGGAAATATTCATAAGCATTAATGAATTAAGAGGATATAATATTCAAGCGTTTTGTGTGGCTACAAAAATTGAATTGGAAATGATTGATAAATAGTAAAAATGATATTCTATGTCGGAAAATAGACGGAATAGACGAAATAAAAAAAGCAATAAAGTACCCTCTGTAAAAAATAGCATTACCAAAAAGGATAAAATATGGTGGGTAATAGTTATAATAATTCTAGTTATAGTCTTATGTTTTATTTTATTATTAAAACTTTTAGAAATTTTTATACCTATTGAATCATTGGATGAACACATAGTTTTAAAATAATAATGTCTATAATCGCAGAAAAACTGAAGTGTATTAAAGACTTGTAATGAGCAGTATTACTAAAAAATATATTTCACAAATTCTACAAATCATTCAGCATATAACGTAACAGATTAAAGTCTTTTAATCCTGAAATTTGAGATATACAAATAAGAATGGGAATATGGAGGCAATTAATATCTTACGGATATAAACAAATTCTTATATCTTGTAAATATAATTTGAATGATAGAACAGATGGTGTGCCAGAGCAGCTATTATAACATCAATATTCAATATCTTGGCTGTATTTAATCCATAAAGAAATGGAAGCGATAAATGATAACCACTCTGATATCAGAAAATATGGAGGCACCAATCAAGCTGAATTCTTTGCCGTTGCTTCAGAGTATTTTTTTGAACGCTCGGACTTGCTTAAAAAGAAACATCCAGAACTATATAAAATGTTGGTCGAATGTTTTAATCAAAAGTCAATCAGTTGAAACATATAGGTCTTTTAACGAAAGTTATATGTCGTGTTAAAAAAACATAGCTACAAGTTTTAAAATTTATATATTTGTAAGTGATGCAAAAACCAAATAAAATAGCGGTATTTTTCTTTTTGGGTCTATTTAGCCTAATGGTTCTGCATCAAGCTATTCCACATTTGCATCATCAGCACGCAGAAACGCATTCCCATTCAGATATTGCTCATACTGGCGAGCATCACCATCACGATGATAGTTCCCAAGAAAAAGAAGAATCCCCATACGGTTTCTTTGGGTTCTTTATGGATATGCACGTCCATTCAACGGTGTCCAACGATATTGTTGTACTTAAAAGGAATACTGTTGAGCGGCAGACTATCGTAGATGACAATGTTGTAAATTCTACCTCTGATTTTCAAGAATTTTATGTCGTTGATATTAGGCAAAACAGTAAAGCGCCAATTTATCATCCGCCCAATAACTATTTTAATTCTTACCTCTCATCCCTCGATTTACGAGGACCACCATCTTTAGGTTAATCGTTTAGGAATACCTACCGCTACGGCAGGAATTCTGTTATACATTAAGATTAAACTTAAAATTTCAAGCAATGAAGAAATACATCGTGTCCGCGATTTGCGGATGCCTGTTCTTTGTTAGTGGTTTCTCACAGAATAAAAACATTGGGGAACTACTTAATGAGATAGAACAGAATAATACTGAGTTAAAAGGCTACCAATCATTCATTGAAAGCCAACAACTCGAAAACAAGAGTACCAATAATTTACCTGACCCACAACTTTCAGGTTATTATTTGCCCTTCGGCGATAATGCAACAGGAAATTATACGGAATATGAAATATCGCAATCCTTCGAATTTCCAACGGTATATGGTTCGCGCAGTAAATGGAACGGCCTAAAGTCGATGCAACTGCAAACATCCTATGCTAAAAAGAGGCAGGAAGTTTTGTTGGAAGCGAAAACGGTACTGATTGAACTTGCTTTCCTTCAAAAACAGAAAACTATTGAAGCCGAAAGAAGAGCCCAGAACAAGAGGGTTTTCAACCAGGTTGAAGAGCTTTATGATAAGGAACAAGTCGGGATTTTAGATTTAAACAAGGCAAAAATCGCTTGGATTCAAGAGCAGTTTGTAGTCGAACAGATTGAAAGTGAAATCCTAATTTTACTGTCCAAACTCAGAACATTGAATGGCGGGAATGCCATTGATGGTTTTACAGCAGGTATAGATTTACCTATCGAGGTTGCCGAGGTCGAAACGCTTTGGCAAGAAAGATTAACCAGCGACCCTTCGTTACAAGGTTTAAAGGCAGCTGAAACGGCTTCGCTTCAAAAAGTAAAACTCGAAAAAAACAAGGTGTTGCCTGATATCGCACTTGGTTACAATTATCAAGGCATTAGTACCGGTCATTATTCGGGATTTTATGGCGGTATTTCCATTCCATTATGGAACAGCAAGAACAAGGTAAAAGCCGCCGAAGCCGATTATGAGTATCAGCAATCAAACACTCAAGTTATTACTGCGTCGCTTTATGCACAATTTCAGGAAACGTACAACCGATATGAACTGATGCTCGAAAAATACAATGAGTATCTAACCACGATGGGCAATTTAAATAGCGAACAACTGCTTTTTAAGGCCTATAGGTTGGGCGAATATTCGTTTATGGATTATTATGTAGAGCTTCAGTTCTACCGAAATGCATCAGATAAAATGTTGCAGATGGAAAAGGAAATCCAATTGCTTCAGGCGCAACTCTTAAAACATCAACTATAAATTTTAAAGCATACAATTATGAAATCGAAGATTCACGGATACCAAAACAAATATTTAGCAATGAGTAAAATTTCAAAAATAATATTCGCAATAGCCATAGGTTCAATGATTACCATAACCTCTTGCAGAGATACAAAAACCGAAGGTACCGACGACCACGGACACGAACACAATGCCGATGGTAGTCATATGGACGATGAAACCATAGGACAAGAAGAGTTTCAAGTAGGAAAAGATTCTATGGAAACGAAGATCGAAACCCACAAACACGATGATGGTGCTGAACACCACGACCATTAAAAATCAAATAAATACGAAAGATGAAATATATAATAATAGTGCTCGCCTTTTTGGCAATGTCCTGCAATAACAAGGCAGAAGATGCACACGCACACAATGAAGATGGCAGTCACGTGGGCGAAGAAATTCCACGATTGAGCCATACTATCTGGACGCATAAAACAGAGCTCTTTGTTGAGTTTCCTGCGCTTATAGTGGGCAACGGCAGCAAATTCGCAGCCCACTTTACGGTTTTGGATAAACACCAGCCCGTTCGGGAAGGTTCTGTAACGGTTAGTTTGATAAAAGATAGTCAAGGCATCAGAAATATGGTAGATGCACCTTCATCACCAGGTATTTTTTCACCTGCCATTCAACCGAAAGAAACTGGAAACTATCAATTGGTTTTTGAATTGAAAACACCTGATTATTTTGATAAAATCACGATTGATGATGTTACGGTTTATGCTAATGCAGACGACGCCATAAAAGCTTTGGGTACTGCCGAAGATGATGGAAGTATCTCGTTCTTAAAAGAGCAGGCTTGGAAAATCGATTTTCAGACCGCACCTGTCATTTCAGGTGAAATTTACGATGTCATCAATACGTCAGGTGTTTGGATGCCATCGCCAAGTTCAACAAAGTCCTTGGCGGCAAAATCCAATGGTGTGGTAGATTTTAAAGTAAATAATCTTACTGAGGGTACAGCGATAAAACAAGGTCAGCTGTTAATGAGCTTGAACAGTCAAGGTTTAGCTTCAAACAATTTGAGTACAGATATCGCTTCCGCAAAAGCGAAATTCCAACAAGCCAAATCGGAATATGAAAGAAAGAAGGAGCTATACGAATCCAAAATAGTCCCAAAATCTGAATTTGAAAAAGTGGAGAGTAGTTTCGAGATAGCCAAAGCCAACTATCAATCATTGGTATCTGGTGTATCGGGCGGAAGTAAACAAATTCGAGCACCTTTTGATGGCTTTATCAAATCCATAACAGTTTCAAATGGCGATTACGTAGAACAAGGCGTAGCGCTTGTAACAGTTGGGACGCATCAATCGAGAGTTTTAAAAGCGCAGCTAGCACCCAACTACGGACTTGCGATGGGCAATGTGCAAGGTATATGGTATCAAGATATTGATAACCAATGGAAAGACGTAACTGATGCCGAGGGCAAAATCCTTTCGATTGGTAAGGACGTGGAACGTGAAAACCCTTTGATTTCTGTTTTTGCGGAAGTCAATGCCACCGTCGATATGCCAATAGGAAGTCTAACACCTGTTCAGATAGCGATGGGAAATGCAACACAGAACACAATGATTCCTGTGAATGCTCTCTTGGAAGACTATGGAAGCTATTCAGTTATCGTTCAACTATCAGGCGAAAGTTTTGAAAGACGACCTGTAAAGATTGGAAAACGCAATGGCGAAAATGTAGAGATACTGGAAGGTCTGCAAGTTGGCGAAGTGGTCGTGACAACGGGAGCGTATCAAGTTAAAATGGCTTCAATGTCCGGTTCTACACCGGCACACGGTCACGAACATTAAAAACGAAGAGAAATGTTAAATAAAATATTATCAATTTCACTTCAAAACAGATTGCTCATTCTATTGGGAGCGGTTGCATTGAGCGTGTTGGGCATCTATTATGCCCGTACGATGAACGTGGATGTATTCCCAGACCTAACGGCACCTACGGTAACCATTCTTACCGAAGCGCACGGAATGGAATCTGAAGAAGTCGAAAAATTAGTAACCTATCAATTGGAAACTGCCTTGAACGGTTCGCCCAACGTGAGACGAATCCGTTCGTCATCGGCAGCAGGTATTTCCATTGTTTGGGTAGAATTTGAATGGGGAACCGATATTTACCGTGCACGCCAAATTGTAAGCGAACGCATCCCAATGGTACGGGAGAACCTACCCGAAGGAATCGGTGCGCCTACAATGGCACCTATATCTTCCATTATGGGCGAAATAATGCTCTTGGGCGTGACATCGGATAGTCTTTCGCCAATGGAATTGCGAACCTTGTCCGACTGGACCATCAGGCCTCGTATAAAAGCCATTGGCGGTATTGCAAATGTGGTGGTCATTGGTGGAGATTACAAGCAGTACCAAGTATTTGCCAATCCCGAAAAGATGAAGTATTACGACGTAAGCCTATCAGAATTGGTAGAACACGTTAGGGAGGCTAACGAAAATGCCCCTGGCGGTATTATAAACCAATATGGCAATCAATACATCATTAAAGGAAGCGGTAGAGCCTATGTGCTGGAAGACTTGCAGGAAGCGGTTCTAAAGCAAGTAAACGGCCAGACCATAAAGATTAAGGATGTGGCCACGGTACAAGTAGGAGCTGCCGATAAAATTGGCGATGGCTCGTTAAACGCAAATCCCGCTGTGATTCTGACCATTTCTAAACAGCCCGATGTAAACACCTTGGAGCTGACAGACCGCTTGGATGAAGCGATTGCTGATTTAGAATCCTCATTGCCAAACGGGGTCAACATCAAAAGTCAAATCTTTAGACAATCCGATTTTATTGATGCTTCTATTAGTAATCTAAATATGACCCTTTTAGAAGGTGCATTTTTTGTAATGATTATCCTTTTCATCTTTCTGATGAACTGGAGAACTACCGTTATTTCCTTGCTGGCTATCCCTATTTCATTATTGGTTTCCATCATCATATTAAAATGGTTGGGTTACACCATAAATACAATGAGTTTGGGTGGTATGGCCATTGCTATAGGTGCGCTGGTAGATGATGCCATCATCGATGTGGAAAATGTGTATAAACGCTTGCGCGAAAATATCAGAAAACCGAAAACAGAGCGGGAATCGACCATAAAAGTAGTACGTGATGCTTCGGTAGAGATACGAAGTTCCATTATCATCGCTACCTTAATTATTATTGTATCATTTGTGCCCTTGTTCTTTTTAAGCGGAATGGAAGGTCGCTTGTTGCAACCGCTGGGAATAGCCTTTGTAACATCAGTATTGACCTCATTGGTAGTTGCCGTGACGGTCACGCCTATTCTGTGTTCCTATTTATTGAACAATGAAAAGCTTTTGAACAAGCAGGCTGAAGGTACACGCGTGGAGCGATGGCTACAAAGACGGTATGGAGCTCTTTTGGAACGTGTAACCAGAACACCCAAAACCATTATAGGCGTAACCGTGATTGCCTTTCTGTTAAGTCTGTTGGTTGTCACACAATTAGGGCGGAGTTTTCTTCCTGAATTCAACGAAGGCTCTTTGGTAATTAGTGTTGTCGGTCCCCCGGGAATGTCTTTGGAAGAAAGCAACAAGACAGGTAAATTAATCGAGACTATACTATTGGATATGCCCGAAGTAGAGGTCGTTACCCGAAGACAAGGCCGTGCCGAACTGGACGAACACGCGCAAGGTGTCAATGCTTCTGAAATTGATGTGCCTTTTGTCCTTGAGGACAAAACAAAAGAAGAGTTCTTTGAGGAAGTCCGAAACAAATTGAGCGTTGCACCAGGTGTCAATATTACCTTGGGACAACCCATCGCCCACCGTATTGACCATATGCTTTCCGGAACACGCGCCAATATTGCCATCAAGATATTTGGTTCAGATTTACAACAACTATTTGAAGTAGGCAAAAGCGTGGAACAGAACATCAAGGACATTGATGGATTGGCAGATGTTGCGGTTGACCAACAAATTGAAGTACCGCAAATACGCATCAAACCCAAACGCCAGATTTTGTCGGCTTATGGAATGACGGTGGGTAATCTTATGGAACAAGTGGATATCGCTTTTGCGGGAGAAGAAGCGGGCGAGATTTATGAAGGACAGCAATATTTTGATTTGGTGGTCCGTTACGAAAAACCGTTTCGCGACAATATTGAGAACATCAATAAGACCTTGATCAGTTTACCGAATAGAGGACAGACCACGTTAGGCGAATTGGCTACGGTACAATCCGTGAGTAGTCCAAATACCATCAATCGGGAAGATGTGCAACGAAAGATTGTGGTAGCCGCCAATGTACAGGGCAGGGATTTGCGTGGTGCGGTAAACGAAATAAAGGAAGTTGTGGCCAATAACGTGAATATGCCAGAAGGCTACCGTGTGCAATATGGTGGACAGTTTGAAAGTGAATCCAAAGCATCACAGCTTCTCTTGATAACGGCCATCATCGCCATAGCTGTCATTTTCTTGTTATTGTATTATGAATTCAAGGACGTAAAACTGGCGTTCGTAGTGTTGATTAATTTACCTCTGGCCTTGATTGGTGGTATCTTGATTGTGTATTTTACATCAGGTATCATAAGTATTGCAGCGACCATAGGCTTTATCAGTTTGTTTGGTATTGCCACACGAAACGGTATTCTCTTGGTCTCACGATATGAAGATTTGAGAAAAGAAGGAGTACAGGGTTTTCAGTTGATAAAAGCTGGGGCTTTAGATAGATTGAACCCTATTTTAATGACTGCCTTTACCACAGGTCTGGCATTGATACCATTGGCTCTAAAAGGTGGCGAACCCGGTAGTGAAATACAAAGCCCTATGGCAGTTGTAATTTTAGGCGGTTTGTTATCAGCAACTATATTAAACTTGGTGGTAATTCCTTGTGTGTATCAATTAATAACAAAGAAAGACGTAGTGTAAATAGATAAGTATAAGTTCTGCCCAAAATATAACATATTACATATTTTTAAAAATTAAGAATGAATAAAAGTATGAATTTTGGGTGGGATTAATTTGTCTACGAAAGGGCTACGGTTGATACAAACTAAAAAGTAATAGTAAAAATTACGGTTTTCAATTTCTTTTTAGGACTTGCTCAAAAAGAAACATCCTGAATTATATCAAATGTTGGTTAAATGTTTTAATCAGAATTTGAGGGGTAATGCTTCATATAAAAAAAATATAGTGATATCATTATTTGCAACACAGTTGCACCATAATTCTTTTATCTTTGCATCGTGAAATACATAGCAATAATATTATCCATTTACTTTTTGGCACTTAATGTTGTGCCTTGTAGCGATACAGGAAAGGTTAAGGACGATTCCCAAGTTGTTACCGTAACCGATTTTGATGGTGACCACAACATAGACTGTGAATTGTGTTCACCTTTTTGCCAATGCCATTGTTGCCACGTTCACACCATAGATTTTGGCATATCTTCATTCAATCCATTTCAAGATACGATTTCAAAAGAGAACTTCAGCCATTTCGATAGTCTTGGCAAAGATATTCACCTTTCTCTTCTTCAGCCCCCAAAAGTTTGATTCAGTTTTTTATAGGATAACTATATCCTATCCTGACCATTTTGGTCATTTTCAATTCGATAGGTCTTTTGGCTTTTATCGGAAGGTTTAACTGAATTATTACTTTTCTATGATTAATAAAATCATTTCATTTTCCATTAATAACAAGTTTATTATTGGACTATTTATAGTGACACTTGTTGGTGCGGGCATATACTCAATGGCTACAATAAACTTGGGTTCTGTACCCGATATTACCAACAACCAAGTGCAGGTTATAACAACTGCTCCTAATTTGGGAACAGAGGATATTGAGCAATTTGTAACCTACCCGGTTGAATTGGCAATGGCCAATTTACCCGATGTTATCGAGTTGCGTTCCGTTTCCCGTTTTGGGCTTTCTGTCGTTACCATTGTTTTCGAGGACGAAGTTGGAACGTATTTACCTCGACAACTTGTACAAGAGAAACTTGTAGAAGTTAGTGAAGAAATTCCCGATGGATTTGGCAAGCCCTTTATGGCACCCATTACCACTGGTTTGGGCGAAATTTACCAATACACATTAAAAGTAGAGGAAGGCTACGAAGATAAATATGATGCAATGGAGCTTCGTACCATTCAAGACTGGATTGTAAAACGGCAGATGGCTTTAGTACCTGGAGTCGTAGAGGTCAATGCTTTTGGAGGTTTTGTGAAACAATATGAAGTGGCTTTAAGCCCCGATAAACTTAAAAGTTTTGGTATTACTATGAATCAGGTTTTTGATGCCCTGAAAATGAACAATGCCAATACAGGTGGTGCCTATATTGAAAAAAACCACCAAGCCAATTTTATCCGTGGAGAAGGTTTGGCACGGAGTATCGAGGATTTAGAAAACACTGTTGTTACCACACAAAACGGTAGTCCTGTTTTGATACGTGATGTAGCTGAAAAAGTAGGCTATGGTAATCAAGTACGTTATGGTGCTTTTACCCAAGAGGGTCACGAATCTGTTGGTGGACAGATTTTGATGCTGAAAGGACAAAGCCCGAGCAATGTGGTTAAAAATGTAGAAGCACGTATCAAAGAAATACAAAAATCCTTGCCTGAAGGCGTATATATAGATACTTTTTTAAGCAGAAGTGACCTTATTGCACGAACCACAAGTACCGTTGAAAAAAATCTTATTGAAGGGTCACTCATTGTAATATTTGTTTTAGTACTTCTTTTGGGAAGTTTTCGTGGTGGATTAATAACTGCTTCGGTAATCCCTTTATCCCTATTGTTCGCATTTATTATGATGAAACAATTTGGTGTTTGGGCGAATCTGATGTCATTGGGAGCGATTGACTTTGGAATCATCGTAGATGGTGCCGTAATAATTGTAGAAGGAATGGTATTCCACATTCATCAGCGGATGAAAAAAACCACATCAGATATTAATCAGGCTGAAATGGATGAAATTGCATACGATTCGGCAAGTACAATGATGAATTCCGCATTTTTTGGACAATTGATTATCCTCATTGTATTTACTCCTATTCTATTTTTAACAGGAATTGAAGGAAAAATGTTCCGTCCGATGGCGTTCACGTTTGGGTTTGCCGTTTTGGGAGCCATTATCCTTTGCCTTACCTATGTGCCAATGATTTCGGCATTATTTTTAAAACCCACCGAAAATCAAAATAGTTGGTTCGCCAAATTTGAAAACAAGATTGATAGGTTTAGTGATAAAATAATGTCCGGTTTAAACATAGCGTATGCACCGTTGCTCAATTTTGCATTGCGCTTTAAGGCTGGTGTTGTTATTGGTGCGGTTGCTTTGCTATTAATAGCAGGATTTGTTTTCAGCAATATGGGTGGCGAATTTATCCCAAAATTTGACGAAGGCGATATTGCTATGCAAGCTCTTATAAAGCCAGGTAGTAGCCTTACCGAATCCATTGAAGTATCGAAAAAACTTCAAAATATTGTTACTAAATTTCCCGAAGTCAAAACGATGGTGTCAAGGATTGGCGTTGCCGAAATCCCCACAGACCCAATGCCAATGGACATTGCCGATAGCTATATTATTCTGGAAAAAGATAAAAGCAAATGGACCTCGGCAGATAGTAAGGAAGAACTCATAGAAAAAATCCAAGAGAAGATTTCCGTGATTCCCGGAGTGAACTTTGTTTTTACCCAACCTGTAGAACTTCGCTTTAATGAATTGCTCACCGGTGTTCGTGAGGACGTGGCAATCAAATTGTACGGAGAAGATTTGGACGTGTTGGCAGATAAGGTACAGGAAATCGCTGCGGTCATAAGAACCGTTCCTGGAGCGGCAGACCTCAATGTAGAAGCTACAAGCGGTTTGCCACAAATGACAGTGGTATATAACCGCGCAAAAATGGCACAATACGGTGTAACCGTTGACAAGCTGAATGATTATGTGAGTGCTTCATTTGCAGGAGAGCAAGCAAGTGTCATTTTTGAAGGTGAAAAACGATTTGATGTTGTTATTCGTTTGGCAAAGGAATTTAGAAAGGACATCAACAGTCTTAAAAATCTTTATATCGATTTGCCAAATGGTGCACAAGTGCCTTTAAAGGAAGTTGCTGAAATCAGTTACAAACCCGGTCCTATGCAAATTTCAAGGGACAATACCTACCGTCGTATATCGGTTGGTGTGAATGTTCGGGGACGTGATGTAAAAACAATGGTGGAAGAAATTCAGCAGAAGCTGGAAGCCGAAGTTAAATTACCTGCTGGCTATTACGTAACCTACGGCGGTTCTTTTGAAAATTTGCAACGAGCCACAGACCGCTTAATGATTGTAGTGCCCATCGCATTGTTTTTAATCTTCATTTTGCTCTATTTCGCACTCAACTCATTTTCACAATCCTTAATGATTTATATGGCTGTGCCATTGGCAGCTATTGGAGGTGTTTTTGCTTTGTGGGTTCGAGGTATGCCTTTCAGTATTTCTGCGGGTGTTGGGTTTATCGTACTCTTTGGTGTTGCCGTATTGAATGGACTGGTACTCATAAACAAATTCAACGAACTAAAAGAAAACGGAATGACAGATTTAAAAAAACGTATCTACGACGCTACGCACGAACGTTTGCGGCCAATTTTGTTAACGGCAACAGCAGCCATTATGGGCTTTATCCCAATGGCTGTTTCCACCTCTGGCGGTGCAGAAGTCCAGCGACCATTGGCAACGGTTGTTATTGGTGGATTGCTTACGGCAACATTTTTAACCTTGGTGGTTATCCCTGTTTTATATTATTTGCTCGAATCTCGTAAAGAGAAAAAAGGTAACGGTGGCGAAATAAGTTACATCAATAAAAGCACAGCGGTAATTACTATTCTATTAATGTTGGGAGGCGTATTCACTTCCGGAAACAGCTTTGCACAGGAAATAAACCAGAATACAACAATTCCAAAAACCATTACTTTGAAAGAGGCCATTACAATGGCAAAGCAAAATTATCCTTCCGTTAAGAAAAGCCAGGCCTTTATAGAACGTGAACAAGCAATGAAGGGTACAAGTTTCGACTTGGGCAGCACACAGGTTTTTACGGGAAAGGAAGAATATGGCAACAACCTTCCCGGAGTGCAAACTACCATTGGCGTACAGCAGGGTAATATTGATTTGCTTTCTGGTTTTTCAAAATCGAAATTCTATAAAGAACGCGTGGCTTTGGGCGAAAAATTATATGCTGTCAATGAGCAACAGTTGGTCCGTAATGTGATGCAGGCTTACGACCTGATAAATTATAACAAAGCACAATTGCGTTTTGCAGAACAGTTGGATAGTGTTTATGCCAATTTTAAGACCGCGGCACAGTTGCGTTATGATACGGGCGAAACTGGCAAGCTTGAATTTATTTCCGCTTCTTCGGAATACCAACAAATTCAGGTATTGAGGCAACAGGCCTATGATGACATTGAAATTGCAAAACGTGCCTTAAAGCAATATTTGGGAACGGATGCGCCCATTGAAACGGTTTCAGCTTTATATCAGCCAATGAATTTGAACACCTTGATGGATTCAACGTCTGTAGTAAATAATCCAATGTTGCAATATTCCCTTCAAAATGTGGAAGTTAGTAAAGCAAATGTGGGTGTAGAAAAATCGCAGTTCTTGCCAAAATTTAGTCTTTCCTATGGACGGCAAATAGTAGATGATATTTCAGGTTTCAATACCTATCAGGCAGGAATCAATATTCCGCTATGGTTTTTTCCGCAGAAATCAAGGATAAAGGCAGCCAAGGCAGATGCAATGGTCGCTGAAAACCAATATTTGGAACAAAAAGCGATTACTGAAAGCCGTGTTTTGCAACTGCTCAAATCCCTTGAAAAAACAAAAAAGATATTACAGTATTATGAAGAAGGTGCTTTGCTTTTGGCTGAAGAACAAATTTCCACGGCACAATTGGCATCCAAGGAGGGCGAGATAGATTATGTGAACTATATAACCATACTCAATAGTGCCATCAGTATAAAGCAAACCCACTTACAATATATCAATCAATATAACCAACAAGCCATCGAGGTACAATACCAATTGGGCAATCTATAATATTAAATAAAAGAGAAATGAAAAATAAAGCAATAGCAGTCATACTATTTTTAGCCCTGACTTTCGTGTTCGCTTCCTGTAATAATAATCAGAAAGAAGAAGGTCATAATGAAGAAACCGCAAGTTCGGAAAATATGGAACACGGCGAGGAAAACCACGAAGAAGGCGTTGTTGAACTTACTAAAGAGCAGGCTGAAACCATAGGTCTTGAAACGAATCCTTTGGAAAAAAAGAGCCTGGGCAATACCATAAAGGTTACAGGTCAATTGGAACTGTTCCCACAAGATAGGGCAAACATAAGCCCATTTGTGGGTGGCAACGCCCGTTCCATTAAAGTTATTGAAGGCGATAAAGTAAGCAAAGGTCAAGTATTGGCTTATCTGGAACATCCCGATATTATTACAATGCAACAGGAATATCAGGAAAAAAATGATGAACTCGTATTTTTGAAACAGGATTTTGAACGTAAACAGACGCTTTATGACAAAGGGGTGTCTTCAGGAAAAGAATTTCAAATGGCACAATCCAAGTTTCGTTCCACTACTTCTTCGGTCAATGGTTTACGTTCAAAATTGAAATTGCTGGGTATTAATACAGACAAGGTTTTGCAAGGACAGATTTATTCTGCAGTGCCTATTACAACACCCATAAGCGGTTACGTAGATGAAGTAACAGTAAGTCTTGGCGATTATGTGGCGCCGCAGACCAAAATGTTCACTGTAAGTGATAATTCTGAAATACACGTAGATTTTAAAGTTTATGAAAAGGACATCAGAAAAGTGAAGTTAGGACAGGAAATATACTTTACAGTAGCAGCAAAACCAGACGAGGTTTTAAAGGCAAAAATACACGCCATTGGGAAAACCTTTGAAAATGACCCAAAAGCATTGCACGTCCACGCCGATGTTCATAACGAGGACAAAGAACTACTTCCCGGAATGTATGTTGAAGGAAGAATCGTCCAAGACCAAAAAATGGTGTTTGCAGTACCTGAAGATGCCATTATCAAAGAGGGTGAACAGTTCTTTATTTTTATTTTGGTTGAGGACGGTGAAGAGGAAGAAAACACAATAAAGTTTAAAATGATTCCCGTTATCATTGGTATTACTGATTTGGGATATGTTGAAATCAATCTGCAAACTGAAAATCCAGAAAATATAAGAGTTGTAACCAAAGGTGCATATACATTATCGTCAGAAATGATAAAAGGCGAATTGGGAGACGATGATTACTTGATTATTAAATAATTGTATAGATGAAAGAAATAGAAGAAAAATTGGAAAGTAAAAGAATAAGACCAACTGCGATGCGCATTTTGATTTATAAGTATATGGCAGAAAAGGAAGTTGCGGTTGCACTAACCGATATTGAAAACACCTTTGTGAAAGCAGATAGAACAACCTTATACAGAACCTTAAAAACTTTTGAAGAAGAAGGGATAGTTCATCAAATAGATGATGGTACAGGAATCTCAAAATATGCCTTATGTGAAATAGGATGCAGTTGCGAACTCGACCAAGATTTGCATCTACATTTTCATTGTACCAATTGTGATGAAACGGTTTGTTTGACAGAGCATAAAATCCCTCATATCAATTTGCCCGATGGCTATTTGGCCGAAAATGCAAATTTGGTCATTAAAGGAATTTGTGAAAAGTGTAGTGGACAATAGATGCACTTCCGTTGCACCCTTTTAAATAATTTATTGTGTATATGAAAAAGAAAAAAGTAAATCTTCGTGATATTGATGTCGAAATGCATTCGGGTAAACATTCGCACGAAGAAGGTCCTAAGAACAATAACAAAAAAATAAATTTCAGAACCTATCTGCCAGCAATTTTCAGTTTTGTAATGCTAATTGCAGGGATTGCTTTTGATTATTTTGAAACCTTACCTCATTTTTCGAGTTGGATACGCATCCTGTGGTATGTTATAGCTTACATTCCAGTCGGTTTTCCTGTGATAGTAGAAGGTTGGAACAGTATTAAAAAAGGTGATTTCTTTACCGAATTCTTCCTAATGTCAATAGCCACGTTGGGAGCTTTTGCCATAGGCGAATATCCCGAAGGTGTTGCCGTAATGCTATTTTATGCCGTGGGCGAATTGTTCCAAAGTGCTGCGATAAAAAAGGCCAAAGGAAACATTAAATCTCTTCTCGATGTAAGGCCAAATGAAGCATTGGTCTATCGAAATGCCGAATATGTTGCTGTAAATCCCGAAACCGTCAAAATAGGTGAAAAAGTAAAAGTCCGAGTTGGCGAAAAAATTCCTCTGGATGGAGTTTTACTTTCTGAAAAAGGCTCATTCAATACAGCGGCTTTAACGGGCGAGAGTAAACCTGACACCATTGCCAAAGGCGAAAAAGTATTTGCGGGAAGCATCAATCTGGATGGTGTTATTGAAATTGAAACCACCAAAGCATTCAAGGACAGTTCTATTGCACGAATCCTCGATATGGTGCAGAATGCCACAACACGTAAATCAAAAACTGAATTGTTCATCAGGAAATTTGCCAGAATTTATACACCTATTGTGGTGTTCTTGGCGATTGGGTTAACATTTTTGCCCTACTTTTTTGTTGAAGAATATGTGTTTAGCGATTGGTTATACAGGGCATTGATATTCTTGGTTATTTCCTGTCCGTGTGCCTTGGTTATCTCTATTCCCTTGGGTTATTTCGGTGGATTGGGAGCAGCTTCAAAAAATGGAATTCTCTTTAAGGGCGCATCCTTTTTGGACGAAATGACAAGGATTTCCACAGTGGTAATGGACAAAACCGGAACTGTGACCAAAGGTGTTTTCAAAATCAAGGAAATAAAAGCCATTGGTTGGGAAGAACCCGAATTTATGAAATATCTAATGGCGATGGAAGAACAATCCACCCATCCCATTGCCAAGGCCATAATGGAATATAAAGACGATGGCGAAGATTTTCAGGCAACAGAAGTAACAGAAGTCGCAGGAAAAGGATTAAAGGGAACGGTCAATGGCAAAACTGTTTTAGTTGGGAATAAGCCCTTGATGAATTCAAATAATATTGAAGTTCCATCTGAAACCGACAACATTGTAGAATCCATTGTGATGGTTTCCATTGAAAACAAATTCGCTGGCTATGTCATCATTGCAGACGAATTGAAAGAAGATGCCCACGATGCCATCAAACAAATTCGTGAATCTGGAATTTCCAAAATCATAATGCTTTCCGGCGACAAGGATTCCATAACCCAACAAGTGGCAAAAGAAATGGGCGTTGATTGGGCAAAAGGTGGATTGTTGCCAGAAGATAAATTAGCCGAAGTCGAAAAACTGATGGCCGAAACCGACAACAGAGTGGCTTTTATAGGTGATGGCATCAACGATGCACCAGTATTGGCAGCGAGTGATGTTGGTATTGCAATGGGTGGCTTGGGCAGCGATGTGGCCATCGAAACGGCAGATGTTATCATCCAAACAGACCAACCTTCCAAAATAGCAAGAGCCATAAAAATAGGTCGTTCCACGCGCCGAATCGTTTGGCAAAACATTGGACTGGCATTTGGCGTGAAAGCTGTGGTTTTAGTTTTGGGAGCAGGTGGTTTGGCCACAATGTGGGAAGCTGTTTTTGCAGACGTTGGTGTGGCTTTGTTGGCAATTTTAAATGCGGTTAGATTACAACGAATGAAATGGAAGTGAACTACCACCTAATCCAGACTATATGAATTGCTAATTTCAGTTTATTTACTCTTTTTTTTGAATATTCAAAAGTTAACAACACTATCTAAAGCATCATCTGCTTCTTTATGTATAAAATTTGCCTGATAATTCAATGTTGTTTTTAAATCACTATGTCTATATAGTTTTTGTAACATTAAAGGATGAATGGAATCACTGGCAATATTACCAAAAGTATGTCTGGCAATGTGCATTGTAATCTTCTTGTCTATTTTTACTTTTTTGGCAATGGATTTTAAGTTATCGTTGAATTTCTTGGTTGCCGTTTTTCTTTTATTATAAATGTCTTTTGCATCATCCAGATTAGCCTTTTTCAATTCAGGAAAAACAAAATCTGTAGCGTGTCTTTTATCATCTCTATAGAAATCCAAAATACTTAGAACCTTATCTGGAATTTTTAAGGACAGTAGTTTTGAGTTTTTATTCATTCTATAATGAAGCCTATTGTCATATATGTCTGACCACTTTGTCCAGAGCACATCTGTAACCCGCATTCCTGCAAAATAGAAACTAAAAAGCCAAACATTCCTTGTATGGATTTCATTGGGGGTTAGATTATCTAAATCTTCAATAGCTCTTATCTCGATAATATTCAACCCTATTTTTGTAGTCTCTGGAAACTTGATTTTAATTTTGTCACCACCAAAAGGATACAATTCCCTACTAACTATTTTTAACTTTATAGCTCTGTTGAACAATAAGCGGATTAAAACAAGGATATTCATTATTGAAGTCTCTGCAAGGTCGTGCTTAACTTTGAGGTATATCATCAATTTTTTAAGAAAACGCTCGTCAATTTCTTGAAATGAAAGCTGTTTAGATTTATGATATTTTATTATATAACTAATCAATGCACTGTCCGTGGATAGGCGATTTAACTTTTCTGCAACTTCCAGTTCGTCCAGATGCTCTTGTGCCAGTTCAAAGAAAGTTGAGGAATTCCCTGACGCATAAATTTCTTTTTTAATCTGGTTTGCCGAAGCATCTTTATATTCGGACTGTAAATCAATAAGTGCCTTATTGGCATCAGAAAGTTGTTGTGATAATAACTTGTTTAGACTATCGGCATTTGGATTTGATTTTTTTACCCTTAGGTTTTTTTTGTCCCATTCCTCTATATCAATATAGTGACCAACATATTGATAGGTGGAACGACGATTTTTTGTAATTCGAATAGCTAATGGATATTGACCTTTGCTGTTCGGTTTTTTACGAAGAACTATTTTTGCATTTGATGACATAATTGACCTGTTTTGAGTACGAAAGTCAAATCAGGTACAACATAGGTACAACATTGCGTTTTTTGCTCAATTTTTGTTGTACACTTTTTATAAAGATACGAATTTATTGAGCTTTTTAGGTACAACATAGGTACAACAAATGCTGAAATCAACTGATATTAAATGACTTTAAAGAAAATGGTAAAACATATAAATCATTGAAAATGAGTGTTTTTACGTTTCTTTAGTGCAATATACGCTAGACTTAGGATCTAGTGCCTTACGGTGTGAGAGTTCGAGTCTCTCCGCCTGTACAGAGAAAAACCGTAATTACTTATTTATTAAGTTTTTACGGTTTTCTGTTTTATATTTTTGTACGATTAATGTACGATTGTTTTTCTTTTTCCCTTTTTGTTATTTGGATTTTTTCTTGTTCTTCGACTTTTTATCCAAAAAATCTAATAAATCTTGAATGGAAAGTCCAAGAGTGTCTAAATTTGTTTTAATGTGGAATGGTGGTATATCCTTATCGCTTTCACGAATAACTATTCTGCGAGTAAGTCCAGGACGTTTCCAATAAAAATGAGAGCCTCTTGCTTCACCGTGTCGATAGCAGTTGTGGTGTTCTAAGAACTTAATAAATAACTTGGTCTTTATTGGCCGATAGTCCCCCACAAATTAAGCAGTTTCAAGGACTTCATGCTTTATGGTTCCGGGGTCAAAATCTTGAAGTCGGCCGTTTTCATCTATATAGGCTTTTGAGAAATTTTTCGTATGAAATTTTTCTTTTTTAAAACCTAATGATAAAATGTAATTTTCGCGCTCCTGTGTATTCATTGAAAAAACATCTTCACAAAAAGTTTCTAATTCCAACTTTATAAATTCAATTGCTTCCTTCTCAGTACTTCCGTATCCAGAAATTTTTAGGGATGGAGAATAGGTTAAAAAATGATCGCCTTGCTTGCCAGAAAAAATATTTAATTTAGCCTCTATCGCATTGCCTTTAATGCGAAGAAAATCCTTTTTTTCCTTTTTATCTGAAGGAGTAATTTTAAGAGACATGCTCATACCTAATAATAATTTGATGACAAATTAATAAAAATTTATTTTGGCGGGGATAGTTTTAGCAAAAATTTAGACGAAATACAATCATTAAGCTTACATAAAAATTACGTTTTGCTATATAGGATGTCAAATGTACGGATCATTTTTGATTTCTACAAAAGCTATAAATCTAATGGGGCATTAAATTTGAAGTTTTTTTTAGTCCTTTTGATTATTTGGTTGAAATGATTTTAATATATCATTATAAATACGGATTTGTTCTTTTATTGGGATTGACTTCTCAATGACTTTTACATCAAATGGGGGTTTGGGTGTAGTAGCAGAAAAATAAATAGATATTAGCAAAGTGATTATAGCAATAATAATGGCAATGGTGGAAGATTTCTGGGCGCTCTTGGCTTGTTTCCTAGATTCTTTAAATTCTAAATAATCTTCAAATAAAAAACGCGTGTGGAGAAAATATGATAAGATATTTCAAATTTCAAAGGGTCACCACCATGTATGTTTTTACGATTAATATGATTCAATGTATTTTTATAAAGATCATGTGACTTCATTTCTTTTCTATGAATAGTATCAAAGCTTTCCATTACCCAATTAAAGAATGCGATTTCTTTACTTCCATCAATGGTGCATTTCAGTTCTGATTCAATTTGGCTTTTTAAAATCAATATATTTAATACCGTCATTAGCGTTAAATCCAATTTCCATTGCTTTGATATAGATGTTCATTTCCATATTAAAAAAGGCTGTTATTATCAACTGGATTCAAAATTTTTGGATTGTTTGTGTCTATATCCCTTTTATACAAATCCCTGCTTACAGGATATGCGTTAAATTCTTTTGAAGTAAAGCCATTTTGCATAATTTCTTCAACTTGATTTTGTTTTAAACCGTCATTAAGCCATTCATCTTTTAAACCTTCATCCAATACTAAAGGCATTCTTTTTTTTACATTGTGTATTTCTGAAAAAAAATCATTCGCTTCGGTGGTTATAATACTACAACTATAAAGGTCAATACCTATTTCCGAATAAATACCAGCAAAACAAAACATATCTCTCCCGTCCTCGTATTCTTTTGTGGGAATATAACAATAATATGGAATAGAAACTTTTCCTTCTTTATGTGGCTCAAAAAAACCGTCCGCAAGTATAAGACATCTTTTGTTTTTTGCACTTTCCCTATATACTATACTGGAAAAAAGAGTTTCCCTTTTAGCGTTTAAAGTATTATACTTTTTTGAGAATGTATCAGGATCATTCAATGCAAACTCAGGTATCAATCCCCAAACTGTTGGAAATATCAATCCCTTATTTTCCATAGGTATAATATATTGATTTGTATATTTTGAAAATCCAGAAACATGATAGTTTGGTTTATATCCAAGTACCTCACTAACTACTGCTTTACTATAATTTTCGACTTGCTCCCTATTTTTTGTATTTGAAGTTTCGTAACACATCCCACTAAAATAATTATTTCTTTGTAGATAGCATCTTCATTTCTCGAAGTAAATAAAATGGATGTAAATTTTTTGTGAGTTTAGAAATAGCCATTTCAATACTTAATGCTTTCATAGAAAGTTTTTCATCAAAATAGTGATGAACCCGATTTAATTTATATTATAATTTAAAGCAAACTATTTCTAAGCAGTTAGAACCACTTTTGAAAAGCAAAAAAAAGCCAGAAAATAGGGTTAATGAAATGAATGAACTTATAAAGCATTTCACACAAGATATTAATTATTGTATAGGTTTATTAAGAAGCCGAGAATAGACCTTTATTAAATTAATAAGAGCTTACATCCAAGTTTATTCTTAATTTTAGTTCCTCTAACCAAATCATCCACATATACAGGAATTAAATGACCATAGACCAATACCTAAACAACATAAATCAACGCTATCAATTAGGTAATGCTACCGAACATACATTTAGGGGCGACCTTCAGCAACTTCTTGAAAATTTAGTTCCCGAGATAAGAGCAACAAACGAACCAAAACGCCAATCCTGTGGTGCCCCGGATTATATACTTACAAAAAAAATATTCCGGTTGGCTTTATTGAAGCTAAAGACATTGGCGATAAAGACCTTGAAGGGAAGAAGAAAACAGGAAATAAGGAACAATTTGACCGCTATAAGGCATCTTTAAATAATTTAATCTTTACAGATTATATAAATTTTCATTTATACATAGATGGTGAGTTTATTACCAAAGTTGCGATTGCAGAAATAACTGAAAAAGGAATTATTGCTAAACCCGAAAACTTCAAAACATTTGAAGACCTTATAAAAGATTTTTGTGTTCACATAGGGCAAACTATTAAAAGTCCAAAAAGGCTTGCTGAAATGATGGCAGGTAAGGCTCGGCTACTGGCCGATATTATTGGTAAAGCATTAATCAGCGACCAAAATCATCAAGAGGATAGTACCTTAAAAGATCAAATGTTGGCTTTTAAGGATATTCTAATTCACGACATTACACCACAAGGTTTTGCTGATGTTTACGCTCAAACCATTGCTTACGGAATGTTTGCAGCTCGTTTGCACGACCCTACTTTGGATAATTTTAGCAGACAAGAAGCGGCTGAACTGATTCCAAAATCCAATCCTTTTTTGCGAAAACTGTTTGGCTACATTGCAGGGCCAGACATTGACGACCGAATTAAATGGGTTGTTGAAAATCTTTCGGAAATCTTTTTGGCGTGTAACGTAGAAGAAATTTTGAAGAACTACGGGAAATCCACCAAAATGGAAGACCCGATTATCCACTTTTACGAAACTTTCCTAAGCGAATACGACCCGAAATTGCGTAAGTCTCGTGGCGTTTGGTACACACCGCAACCCGTTGTAAATTTCATTGTACGGGCAGTTGACGACATTTTGAAAACGGAATTTGATTTACCGCAAGGACTTGCCGACACCAGCAAAACAACCATAAAAGTAAACACCCAAACCGCAGACAAACGTTCGGCAACAGGTTATAAACAAATGGAACTAGAAGTACACAAAGTACAAATTCTTGACCCAGCCACAGGAACAGGGACTTTTTTGGCAGAAGTTGTAAAACATATCCATAAAAAATTTGAAGGACAACAAGGCATTTGGAGTAATTATGTAGAAACGAATTTATTGCCACGCTTGAACGGTTTTGAGTTGCTAATGGCGAGTTATGCTATGGCACATCTAAAATTAGATTTGCTTTTGACAGAAACAGGCTACAAACCCACCACCAACCAACGTTTTAGGGTTTACCTCACCAACAGTTTGGAAGAACATCATCCAGATACTGGTACATTATGGACAACAGTTTTAGCAAATGAAGCCAATGAAGCCAACCACATAAAAAGAGATACGCCTGTAATGTGTGTAATTGGAAATCCGCCTTATGCTGTAAGTAGCACAAATAAAAATGATTGGATTCAAGATTTAATTTCTGACTACAAGAAAAATCTCAATGAACGTAAAATCAATTTGGATGATGATTACATCAAATTCATTCGCTACGGACAACATTATATCGACAAAAATGGAAGTGGTGTTTTGGCTTACATTTCAAATAATAGCTTTATTGACGGAATTACACACCGTCAAATGCGTAGAAGTTTATTAGAAACTTTTGATAAGGTTCATATAATTGATTTACACGGTAGTGCAAAAAAAAACGAAACAGCACCAGATGGAAGTAAAGATGAAAATGTATTTGATATACAACAAGGTGTTTCAATTAACATTTTAGTTAAAACAGGGAAAAAGAAAAAAACAGAATTGGGAGAAATTTACCATTCTGAATTGTTTGGAAGGAGAAACTTAAAATATGAAACACTTAATGAAAACTCATTTTCATCTATCAAATGGGTTAAATTAGAAAATGTTGAACCTTACTTATTTTTTGTTCCAAAAGACTTTAAGTCGCAAAGTGAGTATGAATCAGGTTTTAAAGTTGACAATCTTATGAAAACCTATGTATCAGGTTTTCAAACTAAAAGAGATAAAATAACAATCAATATAAAACCTAAAGAACTTAAAGAAATTAGGGATACATTCATTGAAAATGATAATAATGAAATAAGAAGTATTCTCAAACTTCCTGCTGACGGAAGAGATTGGAAAATTGAATGGGCTAAAGAAGATTTGCAAAAAAATCATCCAACAGAAGTAAGAGTTATGTATCGACCATTTGACGACAGATATACTTTTTTTACAGGAAAATCAAAAGGTTTTGTTGCATATCCAAGAACTGAAATGTTTAATCACTTAAACAATCCTAAAAATATTAGTTTGATTACTTGTCGTCAACAATCTACATTTGATTTTCAACACATTTTTACAAGTCGTCTTGTTTCTGATATGTGCAATATTTCATCACAAACAAAGGAAACAGGATATATTTTCCCACTTTATATCTATCCAGAAGTAAATGGGCAACAATCAATAGAACAAGACACAGAGAGAAAACCAAATTTAAAAACTGAAATCGTCAATCAAATAGCAGAGAGTTTAGGTTTGACTTTTACTAATGAAAAGGAAACTACGGAAAACACCTTTGCCCCAATTGACATTTTAGATTACATCTATGCGGTTTTACATTCGCCAACATACCGAGAGAAATACAAAGAGTTTTTAAAAATTGATTTCCCAAGAGTACCTTTCCCAAAAGACCAAGACACGTTTTGGCATTTAGTAAAGTTGGGCGGAGAAATCAGACAAATACATTTATTGGAAAGTCCAACCGTTGAAGAATATATTACGCAATATCCAATTGACGGAGAAAATGTAGTTGGCAAAACAATATTTAAAAACGGTAAGGTTTACATCAACGACACGCAATATTTTGACAATGTTCCGAGAGTAGCTTGGGAGTTTTACATTGGTGGTTATCAACCCGCTCAAAAATGGCTGAAAGACCGAAAAGATAGAACTTTGGAATATGAAGATATTTTGCACTATCAAAAAATCATTGTTGCTCTTTATGAAACCGATAGGTTAATGAAAGAAATTGATAAAATTGAAATTGGATAAGGAAAGATTTCTGCTATTTCTAATATCTTTACAAGCTGAATATACTAAAAGAATAAATGAAAATTCTATTAACTATAATCCAAATTGGCTATGCGTTCATCCTTATGTTTTTAGGCTGGCGTAGTTATGAAACCTTACTCTTAATCCTAAATAAAAGTCATTGGTATAGTGACGACATTGGAATGTTTTTGATTCCAATGTTTTTTGTAATGGCTGCTATTCAAAATTTTTACCTCTGTAGAATAAATAAGTTGAAAATAAAGAAATTTAAGGATGATTAATTTTTTATCGTCTTTTTAATATTGATGGATTTCCTTTAAAATTACGTAGGGTCATAGGCTTAATTTCAATTGCTTTTTTTATTTATCAAACTATGCTAATTATTTTTTTTATAACAATTTCTTTAAATGAATATGGTGATGATGCAGTTTATATGGGATTGTTTGTCTTGACACCTATTTTCTTGTGGTTGTCGCTTTCATTTATTAAATTAATTTATAATTGGATAAATGGAAAAAGTTATACTGAAGAACAATCAATTCAAAGATGAGATCTTGAGTTTTTAGGATAAAATTCAATAAGCTTTTCTGAAATTAAACATAAAGCATAATAAGCGTCTAATTGACTTTGCCACCAGTAACGGCGGAAAATTTAATTAATTTAATAATTGATTAATGATCTTCCAATTTTATCAAATAGCCATTAGTGTCTATTAATTCAAATTCTGTTATTAGTTTCCTAAAAGAAGGATTGATTTCAGCGAGTTTTTGAGCTTTGTTTTCCGCTTTAGTTCGTATAATTTCTTTGGTCTGAATTTTTTTTAAAGAATTGCTGTTGTTTTTAGTTATACCAATATAAACATCTGCCAAGTCTATGCCGTCGGCATAGGATTTATCTTCCAAATACTTGCTTACGGAAATATCAAAACCAAAATCCTTTAACTCCATTGCTTTATCCAGCCATTCGGAATATTCACTTTTGTCGGGAAACGCTATAATTTTATAGCCCTTTATGGGTTGAAGCATTTCGTATTTAAAACCGTGTTTACTTCCGGTAGCAAGCCAAACATATTCCGGTTTAAAAAGGCTCATGATTATTGCTGTTTTTTCACTTTCTACGACAGCAACGGTGCCGTTGGTTGTTTCATTTATTAAGTGAAGACCGAACAAACATTGCTTCAAATTGAATTTTTTTAGCTGTAATGTACTGCGAACGCTATTAATGTAGGCTTTGCCGTTGGAATCCTTTGCCCTTTTTCCCGTATACTGATCATATAGCATTATTTTTCCGTGTCTAACATTTTGTTGTTTATCGATTTGCCAAAAAACGGTTGCACCTTTCCATAATTTTGAAGTGCCTATAAGATATTTCAAAATTGCCTTCCTCACTTCGTCTTCACTGAACAGCCTTTTCAGAAATTGAATAAAATTATTTTCGCGAAAGTTCCGTCCACTTCTTTTTACCAATTCAAAAGGATGGTAACTGGCGGGGGGCGGTGGTGTAAATTTCACTTCAAAAGTATTGGAGTATTCTCCTTTTGGTCTTCCCCAATACCCACAATTATTTTCACGATCGCACCGGCCAAATTCAATAGGCAAAAAATCCCCTGTTTCGTTATCTAAATACCTAACGAAAGTCTTTTTTGTGCATTGGGGGCAATCATGTTTTTTGCTCCCTTTTTCCAATTCATATCGATATTTCATTTTTTTTCTTTTAGTTCAAGGAAACTTGGTAATCTGTGTAAACTTCAACAATAGGAAGGGTTTTCAGTTTGAAAACCTTTTCTGATAAACTGGTAAAGTGGTAAACTGTTTATAGTGATTGGTAAAGTTTAGGCTAACAAATTTGATCGCAATAAATTAAAAATCAATAGTTTAAAGATTAGTTTACCTGCTTTGTCGACTTTCCGCCTAATAAAGCTTTCTATAATGGGCATACTTATAATTTTTAAACAAATCATTTCGGTTCAGATACCGTGCAATAGCTCCGCCCTTGACTTCATATCGTTCAAATAAAGGTAATACGTCCGCTCTTTTAAATTCATTGGGCAAAGCCTTGTATAAATCCTGTTGGTTAGTACTAAGGTCTTCCAATGGGTTTTTTGTCATTATTTTGTCGTGTACCCTTAAAGCGTTCAATCGGAAATATTCAACGAGATTAATCGCCTTTTCCAAACTTTCATTTTGAAGTGAAATATTATAACTGCCGGTTACTGCTTGTTGCATCATTTCAATAATCAACGCAATTCGCCAAACATAAGTTTCCATTTTTGCCTGTATGGAACGTTCCAAGGTGTCGTTAAAACATTCCTTGGCTCTTTTGTGCTGCCATTCCTTAAACACTTCAATATTTGAAGCATCGGTTTTAATAGTTTGTTGGGGTGCTTCCAGTAGGTTATTGATTAGCCTTTTATAATTCTCTTGGTGGTATTCAGGAATGTCTGTGCCAGTAAATAAATTAGGTTCTAAATTTTCAGGATAAACAAAAAGAAATCTATCTAAAAAACCGTCCTCGCTTCTATTGTTACCAGCAAGCTGTTTCACAAGTTCCGGTTGCATCCCGCCCAATATATTTACATTGGTTTGGGGAATCCTTATTGGCTCTTTTGTAACCCTATCCACAGTCAACTCATTCCCATTGAAAAGTTCAAGGTACATTTGTTGATCATTTCCTTTTTTATACTTGTCAAAAGAATTAATCCAGCCCATTAACTCATCTTGAAATACCAATATTCCTTTTGAATTATGCTGTAAGGATTGTGCGAGCATTTCTGGCGTAAAGTCCATAAGAATAAATTTACTGAAACTGGGTTTTTTGCCTTTTGTTTCTTTATCCCGTTGCTCATATTCCAGCATCAAACTTTGATATTCAATATAGGTTTGATCATCTTTTAATTTAATTGGTTGCTTTGCAAAATTTAAAGGATGTGTTTTTCCAGTTCCTGGACTTCCGATAATGGATAACCAAAGAATAGGTTTTGATTTGTAACTACCATTGTGCAGTTTTACACTGTTCCCTATTGCGGTGGCACATACCGAAAGTATTCCCGCACTAAAATAGTCTTTGTCGAAACCATTGGTGATCTTTGCAGTATTTATCAACTTTTGTATTGCACCAGGGAAGATTTCCAAAGGGAAGCCATTAGCTGAACATTGCATCTCCGTATCAATTATATGGCCTAAATCTGTAAAACTTGGCTTGATATTATCATCCGTTACCATAGCAATTTACTTTTTTAATGGTTTTAAACATTCAAGTAATTCGCTACGCTTGTAATACCTGCGGTTGCCTATTCCATAGGCTTTGACTTTACCTTTATTAGTCCAAGCCCAAAGTGTTGAGCTGTCTATGGATAGGAATTTGCAGGTTTCATCCCGGGTTAAAAGTTCGTCATTGGATTTTAGGTTGCTTAGATGTACAATTAAATCCTCAATTCGATGTTGGAGCTTAACATCAATAAGGTTTCCCAGTTCTTCGGGCGTTAGGTCTTGGAGTAAGATTGCATTTGTTTTCATTTGCTTATGTTTTAATATTCACAAGCAAAAGTCCGTAGTGGATTGCGCTATATTTAACCCGCTTTTGCGCTATTGTTGAGCTATTATTGCGCTTTTTATTTCGTTGTAATAATCCATTCTGTTATTTTTCCCCGATTGCCTACTATCTATTTTGTCAATAGAAACGTTATAGGATGCTAAAAACTCAATAAATTTTATCCCGCTACAATGAATTAATCCGTCTTTTGTCATAGCGTAAAACAAAAAGCTATAATTTGCTACAAGGTGTTTTTTGTCCTTATACTTTGAGTGTATTTTTTCAAATATTTTAAATCCATTTTTTTTAAAAATATCAGGGTGCATTAATTCACCCTCATTGGGATTTGTTTCAATTGATTGTTGTCCTTTTTTAATAGACTTAATTTCATTAAAACAATATTGGCAATAAATAAATTTCAGATAACTATCACCAAATGTATTTACAGTATTATAGGCCTCAAAATTGGTTTCATATTTTATCCCATCAGTTAGCCAGTCATAGAGTAAGTTTTTATTTCTCGATATGAGTTCTATAGCTTGAATAGGGCTTAAGAATAAATCACCCTTGTCGAAATCACCAATTAATTCAGGCAAATTAAAAGGGTCTGATTTTTTTATTTCTTGATTTAAAAAGTTTAGTTTTTGGTCTTGGGTATTAAATGCTTCAAGTTTGAACTGGATTTCTTTTAAAAGTAGATGGCTTTTATAGGTGTGCGAAATTCTTAAACAAAGCAAATCACATATTTCATGTGGAATTGAATAATTCAGCATAATTCCGAAATCATCTACATCATAGTGTTCAAAAAACTCAAATTCTTCATCATTATAAATTGAAAAATCCAATTTTGAAAAATCACGTTTATAAGGGTAGTTATCTGCTATTTCAAAAATTTCCTTTTCTAATGCAAGTTTGATTTTTTCAGGTGTAGTTAATTTGTCAAATTCTTTACGATTTAAAATATTTCTAAAAGTTCGCTTTGCCATATTAATTATTTGTTGGAATGCTCATTATTTCAATTGCAACGGTGGTGGTTGCATCTGTTGCAACTGAGTTTCGATAGTTATTCTGCTGTTATGATGCATTATATTTCTCACTATTTCAATTGCAACGTTGCGGTTGCATCTGTTGCAACTGGGTTTCGATAGTTATTCTGTTGCTATGTTGCATTATATTTCTCATAATTTCAATTGCAACGGTGTCGGTTGCATTAGTTGCAGTGGGGATTGTTACTCTTGTTTTAAAAATATTTGCTTATTTCCATTGCTAAATCTTTATTGCTTTTGCCTATGTAATTTAAAAACATTGCTTCGCTACTATGGCCAGTAATGTATATCAGGTATGTAGTTGGTATTTTACCATAAAAGTTGGTGGCAAAACTTCTTCGTCCAATATGTGAAGTGACTAATTCCCATTTTGCATATTTTCCCGAAACTTTCCGTATTCCATTTTCTGTTTTAGTTGCAATTGCACCTTCAACTTTTTCTTTGAGTTTGGCTTTTTTGCAAACAATCTTAATATAATCGTTATATCGTTGATCTGAAATTGAACGGGGAAAGTTTCCGTCCCGTTTTTCAAGTATTTGCAACACTTTATTATGAAGTGGTACAGTCATTACTTTGCCTGTTTTCTTTTGTGAAAACTCTAAAAAACTTTTTCCATTTTCAATCCGAATCATTTCTTTAGTGAAACGTAAAAAATCTGAAATTCGCTGGCCAGTATAACAACTAATAATTAGCCAATCTCGAGCATTATCTAAATAATCATGTTTAAATTTCTTTTTTTCTATCGCTTCAAGATCCTGTGATGACAAATAGATTTTAGATGTTTTGGCTTTTTCCAACTTTAATGCATCCAGCTGTGAGTCTGTTTCTAAACCCAAATAGCGAGCGTGTTTACAAAATGATTTTATAAATCCAAATTCTCTTTGAATTGTATTTTGCCCATAGCCTTTGGCTTTTTGGAAGTTAACAAATTCATTTTTGAAACTTTCATTTATATCTTTTATTAAAATAGGATCTTTGCGCTCGGTTTGCATGCGCTTTAGTTTGTTTTTAACGGTATTGTATTTTTTTACGGAAGAGTAGGTTATTTCGTGTTTTCGATAATCCGTATAGAAATCTATATATTCAATTAAATTAAGAGGTATTCCAGTATTTTTTTTTGGCGGGTTGTAATAAATATCTAATTGATAATCTAACCAATCTTTAGAAATATCCAATGGATGGACAGTTTTAAATGCTTCCAAAATATGATTTTCTATATTGTTCAATTCTGTATTAACTTCCTGTTGCCGGTTGCTTATTTCTATATCTTTTGGACGTTTTTGCGGATGTTCCTTTTTCCAGTAGTGTTTTGATACTTCGTATTGAGTTCTTGCCCCCAAGACAAAATCTTTGTTATTATGCCTAAAAAGCAATCTTAAATTAAGGGGGGCATTCTCCTTCGTGGAACGGTAGAGAAAATTCACAGAAGCCATACATTAATCGATTTTAACAATACAAATATAAAATATCTGTACGATTTTTGTACGGCTGATTTCAAACTAATTCAAAACCATACAAATTAAATAAAAATAAAAAAATGATGTAATCTATTACTATTATTGGATTTATAGGTGTGAATGCAATAATTATTAGGGGTTTGAGTTTATCTTTATTTTGGATTAGAGTGGACTCTCCGCCTGTACAAAGTGAAGAGCTTCAGTGAAAACTGGAGCTTTTTTTATTGATTGTCTTTTCCGTTTTCAATCAACTCTTCAACCTCCTCTTTGTCATCCCCGTTAAGTTTTGGGTTTTTCGGAGTTTGGACTTTTTTTTTGTGATGAATTTCATAATACATGGCGAAATGGTCACTGCCAAAGTTTTTGGAACGGACCATTTTACCTACGTACAAATCGCGGGTGTGAAAAAGATGGTCCAACGGAAACCGTAAAAAGAAATAATCTGCGTGATAGGTAGAAAAGAAACCACGGCCCACACGCGGATCGATCATTCCAGTCATTTTTTTGAACAGCCGTGTAGTGCGGCTCCAAACCACATCGTTCATATCGCCACATACAACGGTGGGTTTGTCCAAATCACGTATTCTTTTTCCGGTTAGCATCAGTTCGGCATCGCGCTCTTTTGAGGTTTCATTTTCGGTTGGGCTGGGCGGCGCGGGATGCAGGCAACAGAAAAAGATAGGGGGATTTCCTGCAAGGGGAAAATCGAAAAAGATTGAAGGCTTATCATCTTCAATCTGGTATTTCACTTCCACATTTTTCAATTCCTTTTTTGAATAAAGGTGCATTCCGTAAAAATTTTCCAAAGGTACTTTTACGGTGAAGGGGTAGTCTTTTTCAATTTCCGAAAGACAATCTTCCCACTCTTGGTTTGATTCCATTGTCAGTACCAAATCTGCATCAAAACGTTTTATTTCCTTTAAAAAATCTGGATAGCAGGAATTGGTCTGTAAAACATTTCCGGCCAAAATGGAAACGTGACCGTCGCTTTTGGCCTTTATCCTGCTTCTTCTGGGGAAAAGGGAACTGTATGGAAATACTTTGTAAAGTTGGTATAGCATGGTTGCAACCAGCGCTGCAAATAATATCCAACTAAAAACGGTGTATTCTTCTTCAAAATAAAAAAACAAGGCCAATAAAATCAATTGAATAAACAACGACTGTAGCCTCACAAAATCTGCCGTACGGAAAAACCAATGCGGATTTCCAGTTGCAGGAAAAAAGGGGCTTACTGTAAAGAAGATTATTAAAATGTACAATACCATCTTTCAAATTTAAGTTTTTTAAAAATGCTAAAGCCTACAAATATCTTTTTTGCTTAAACGTATATTCCTACTTTTACGGCTTCAAAAAATCAAACACATGAAAAAAATTATCCTCAGTACTTTATTTATCTTTTTAACCTTCACATTTGTAATTGCGCAAGATTATACAACCCCAAACACAGGTGTAACTTGGACGCTGGATGACATTGCAGCGGCAAGTCCCACAACTATCACTATTTCTGGAAGTGAATATACGCTCTTGGGAAATCTTACAATCTCGGAAAATGATGCAGTAATTATAGATTCAGATTTGACCCTTTTAATTGATGAAGCAAAGCTAGTAACCGTTTTTGGAGCATTTACAGTAGATTCAAATGCAGTGACCATTACTGCCTTGGATGAAAACACTCCGTACGACGGATTTCGTTTTGAAGAGTTTTCAGAAATAGACATCCAAAATGCAACTATTGAATATGGTGGTGGACTAAGGGTTTTGACGGAAACTTTTTCAATAGACAATTGTACACTTACCAATAATGTTGCTGGCGCAACTACGAGTGCGGTAATCCAACTTTCCCGGGGCATGCCGCAAATAACTAATAATACCATTGCCCAAAATGATTTGCCAGCCATTGGCTCTGCAGCAAATTCTGTCGTTTCGGCATATATTTTCAATAATACTATTGAAGCAAACAATCAAGCTAATGGCAACCGCCCACAAATAAATTTGGGCACTACCATGGCCGCCGACCCGCTACAGATTATACAGAACACCATCATAGGAGATCCCGCAGCAGATCAAACTGGGGGTATTGCCATTGCCAACTTTGTGGGTGGCGATATAAATGTAATTATCGAAAACAACACCATTCGCGACAATCGCTATGGCATTACAATCCTTGGAACGGTAGATTCTGCTGAGATTATTAACAATGTAATTGAAGACAACAATGTTCAAGGAGATCCTAATCTTGGCGGAAGCGGCATCAATCTTAATAGTTCATCCATAAGTGAAGACGTTATTGTCTCTGGAAACGAAATACGAAGAAACCTTTGGGGTATTACATTACAGGGCGAGGCTTCAATAAACCTTGGTGACGATGCAAGCAACCCGGGAAATAACGTATTTGCGGAAAACGGCAACAGTGGCGAAATTTATGCGCTGTACAACAATACCGCAAATCCTATTTCAGCAAAGAGCAATTGCTGGATAGAAGGTCAGGAAAGCACGCCGGAGCAGGTAGAAGATGTAATCTTTCACAGTGTGGACGATCCGGCTTTGGGAGAAGTTACTTTTGACCCATTCCTATGTGGCATTTTGGGTGTTGCCGATAATACTGTTGAAAATTTCAGCTTTTATCCAAACCCTGTTAAAAACGAAATCAATTTCAACAATATTTATTCTTTTTCAACAGTTGAAATTTATGGTGTACAGGGCAATTTGATTGTTTCCGAAACTATTTCTGAAGGGCAAAACAGTTTATCTATAAATCTTCCTTCAGGATTGTATTTTGTGAATTTCAGCAATGACTTACAAAACGTTACGAAGAAAATGGTGGTGGAGTAATCTATCTATCCAATAGTAACAGACCCCAAAGGTTTCGAAAACCTTTGGGGTTTTTTAGGATTTTTTTATCGTAAATCGCTAAATCCCTTCCTAAAACCGTAATTTTGCACCCGCCTGCCCCTTTTCGGTAGGCTTTCAAAAAAATTCAAAAAACAAATACGTGAAAATTCAGAATAAAGCTACGCTAGAGTTGAGCAAGGACGAAATGAAAACCTATGGTTACGAAGTGGTTGACGCCATTGTGGAACATTTTGCAACACAAAACGAAAAACTGCCAGTAGTGTCCGGTTCCCGTGAAGAAATGGAGGCATTGTTTCTTGAAGATGCACCTGAAAAAGCTAGCGACCCAAGAAAAGTCTTAAATTTCATTTTGGATGAAGTGATGACCAAAAGTAACATCGTTTCGCACCCAAAATCGTATTCCTTTGTTCCTGGTCCTAGCAACTATATTAGTGCGATGGCAGATAGTTTGGCATCGGGATTCAATATATTTTCCGGCGGTTGGGCGGCTTCGCCAGCTGCGGCACAGATGGAGATCACGGCCATGAATTGGTTGCTGAAAATGTTCGGATTTCCGCAGAAAAAAGGTGGCGGAATATTTACCAGCGGCGGTTCCATGGCAAATTTGACCGCTTTGGTTACTGCCCGAAAAGTGAAATGTGGCGACGATTTCAGCAAGGCGGTGATCTATCTTTCAGACCAGGCGCACTCTTCAAATATAAAGGCAATACGTGTACTTGGTTTTAGAAAAGAGCAGATTCGGGTAATTCCCACGGATAGTGAATTTAAGTTTTCACTGAATAAATTGAAGAATGCAATCGCTAAAGACCGTTTGGAAGGATTGCAACCTTTCTGCTTAATTGCAACAGCGGGAACTACAAATACGGGAACGGTTGATCCGCTTTCCGATATTGCGAAAATATGCAAAAAGGAAGATATCTGGTTCCATATTGACGGCGCTTACGGCGGGTTTGCAATACTTGCCGATAACGGAAAGCAACTTTTAAAAGGAATTGAAAAAGCAGATTCGTTAACGGTTGACCCGCACAAATGGTTTTATCAGCCTTATGAAATAGGTTGTCTTTTGGTAAAAAACCACAAATGGTTAAAGGGAACTTTCACCGAAAAACCTGAATATTTGCGCGATATTGAAGGCAATACTTCCGAAATAAACTTTTACGATCACGGTATTGAACTTACAAGACGTTTCCGTGCTTTGAAGTTTTATATGTCTGTGAAAACCTTTGGAATGGGTGAATTCCGCAAAGCAATTACTTATAATGTAAAATTGGCCGAAGCCACCGAAAGTTTTCTTCGAAAAAGTGCTGATTGGGAAGTTATTTCGCCCGCAACTTTGGCGGTAATCAATTTTCGATACAACCCAATAGGCAACAAACTTTCGGAGCAAAAACTGGATGCGTTAAACCAAAGAATTTCCAAAAACGTCGTGGATTCGCAACAGGCATTGCTTGTTACTACTGTTCTCAACGGGCAAGTTGTTTTGCGAATGTGCTTGATAAACCCGAGAACAACCCTGGATGACGTAAAAGAAACCATTGCCCTCTGCGAAAGTTTTGCGGAAGAAAAAGTCCTGGCTTGAAACAGGCCGATGTCATAATAATTGGCGGGGGCGCTGCGGGATTTTTTACGGCAATAAATGCTGCGGATAAAAATCCGAAACTTAAAATAATCATTCTCGAACGCGGAAAGGAAGTGCTCACAAAAGTAAAAGTTTCCGGCGGAGGAAGGTGCAATGTAACCCACGCAGAATTTCTTCCAAAAGAATTAACGCAAAATTATCCACGTGGGGAAAAGGAACTTTTAGGCCCGTTCCACACTTTTATGACAGGCGATACAATTGAATGGTTTGAAAAACGTGGAGTGGAACTGAAAATAGAAGCGGACGGACGCATGTTTCCAGTCTCGGATTCTTCGCAAACCATAATCGATTGTTTTCTTTCCGAAGCAAAAAGATTGGGTGTGGAGGTTCTTCTCAATCAATCTGTAAAGGAGATTCTAAAAAGTGCTGATCATTTCACCATAAATACTGCTACAGATACTTTTTCCGCAGCAAAAATTGTGGTTGCCACGGGCAGTAATCCTAAAATTTGGCAATTGTTGGAAGGTTTGGGGCATAGCATTGTGCCTGCCGTTCCGTCACTTTTCACCTTTAATATTAAAGATCAAAGAATTGCAGAACTTCCAGGAATTTCAACATCTGCAAACGTAAAGATTTTATTACCGGCAGGAGTTCCCCCTTTGGGCGTCAGGGGGCTTCCATTATTGATTACCCATTGGGGAATGAGCGGACCAGCCATTTTAAAACTTTCAGCTTGGGGCGCGCGTGTTTTGGAACCTTTAAAGTATCACTTCAAAATTGAAGTGAATTGGCTGAACAGCATTTCTGAAGAAGAAGCATTGGATGCTTTAAAGGATTTGAAATCATCGCAGGGAAAGCAGACCATTTTTAAATATGCGCAGTTTGATTTACCAAAACGACTTTGGCAAAGTCTGGTAAAAGCTTCGGGAATTGATGAAAGGCTCACTTGGGCAGAAGCCTCGCGCGAAAATCTTCAGAATATTGCAAACCAACTTACCACTGCGATTTTTGAAGTTACAGGGAAAAGTACTTTTAAGGAGGAATTTGTAACTGCTGGTGGTGTGGATTTAAAGGAAGTAAACTTCAAAACCTTTGAAAGCCGCATATGCAAAAACCTTTACTTTGCAGGAGAAGTCCTTAATATAGATGCCATCACCGGAGGCTTCAATTTTCAGAATGCTTGGACGGGCGGATATCTTGTGGCACAGGCAATAACTAAGTGAATTATGAAAACATACATAGCCCTACTTCGCGGCATAAACGTTGGCGGTCATAAAAAACTAAAAATGGCCGATTTAAAGTCAATGATGGAAGAATTGGGGTTTCAAAATGTGGTGACTTATATACAGAGCGGAAATGTTGTTTTTTCCGCGAAGGAAGAAAAAGATCTTTCTGATAATATTTCAAATGGAATAGCGGAAAAGTTTGGTTATGAGGTACCGGTGCTTGTAAAAACCGCAGATGAAATTGCGCAAATTTTAAAGAATTGCCCTTTTGGGGAAACAAAGAAAACCGAAGCTCATTTTATGTTACTTGCCACGCCACCCAAACAGGAACTTATGGATGCTGTACACGAAATTAATTACCCGAACGAGGAATTTGTTTTAACACCCGCTTGCATTTATCTACACTATGGCAATGGAGCCGGGAAAGCCAAGTTGAACAACAACTTTTTTGAGAAAAAACTTGGGGTTGCGGCAACTACGCGAAACTATAGCACGCTCGTAAAGTTGGTGGAGATATCAAAATAATTGTTTTGTTTTCAGAATGATTATACGATGCTGGACGTAAGAATTAAATTATTACACCTTCGCTTTTATATTTCCACTCATTCATTAGCGCTGCAAGTTTCATGGCTTTCATTCCATAGGTATTTGGCAAAGCTCCTTGATTTTTGGAAAGAAATCTCGCAATTTTCTTTCCTGTAGAATGTTTTTTATGTTCTTCAGTATAATTGAAAACGACCAAAGTATTAAATTTAATAGTGAGTATTCCGAAACTATTTACATCCGTCCATTTTGTAAAATGGGAACGGTATAATGAACACACTTCAAATCCCTCATTCGTTAACTTTAAATAACTTGAGTTAGGGAATAATTCAATTATGAATACAATAATTCCTAAACCAAAAAATAATATTATAACCCATTTCATAAATGGTCTTTCTTCTATTGCCATAAATCCTAAAACAACAAAAAGCGTACTGATTAAAAGCAATATGATGGTGGTTGTTTTTTTGGTTTTAATAATATGGTTTCTGTTGTCATTTAATGTGTGATTAATTTTTTAAAAAACCTTTTAGGTTTTCACAGCGAGTTTTTTTCGAAAAGTTTAAATCTACAAAATTTCTTTCCAAGACCTTGATGACATTTTATATCCAAAATCGATAAGTATATATTAAACTATTGAGGAGTAGTTTTAAAATTGTAAATGTGAGGGAAAAAGCTTCCGGGATATTGTGACTCGGAGGCTTTTTTATTTTGATTGCGTTCCACGTCTATCTGTTAACGCCTTGTTAAACAAAAGTTCTCGGCTTACGGCGCAATATAATTTGCGTATTTTTAATAGCCAAAATTTTTCAGCCATGCAGCAAGATATTTACAACCTCAAAAAAACGCTTAAAACCAATAACGAAGCGCTTACTTATTATAGTCTTCCCGAACTGGAAAAGCAGGGACACAACATCAAAAAGCTACCTTTCTCCATCCGGATTCTTTTGGAAAATGCACTTCGTAATTACGACGATTTCTCAGTAACCAAAGACCATTTAAAAACGATACTCAATTGGACTCCAAAACAAAGTGATGCAGATATCGCCTTTAAACCTGCTCGTGTATTGATGCAGGATTTTACGGGTGTTCCCGCCGTTGTTGATATTGCCTCGCTGAGAGCCGAAATGGCACGAAAGGGCGGCGATGCCTCAAAAATAAATCCATTGATACCGGTAGATCTTGTGATAGACCACAGTGTACAGGTAGATTATTTTGCGGCTCAATACGCCTATCAGCAAAATATGGAAGAGGAATACAAACGTAACAGAGAACGCTATACTTTTTTGAAGTGGGCACAGAAATCGTTCAATAATTTTAGCGTGGTGCCCCCTGGAATGGGGATCTGCCACCAAGTGAATCTTGAGTATTTTTCTAAAGGTGTAATTGCTAGGGAGGGAATGGCTATCCCAGATACCCTTGTGGGTACAGACAGCCACACGCCAATGGTAAACGGAATTGGAGTAGTAGCTTGGGGCGTTGGGGGTATTGAAGCCGAGGCTGCTATCCTTGGCCAGCCTATTTATTTCATTAATCCTGAGGTAATTGGTTTAAAATTAACCGGAAAACTTCCCGTGGGTTCCACTGCTACCGATTTGGTGTTGACCATTGCCAACTTACTGCGTAAATATGGTGTAGTGGGCAAATTTGTTGAGGTTTTTGGCCCCGGTTTAGACAATCTTTCGGTACCTGATAGAGCCACCATTGGGAATATGTCGCCAGAATTTGGTTGTACCATTACTTACTTCCCTATAGACAATAAAACGCTGGAATATATGCGGAGCAGTAACCGAAGCGAAGAACAGATTCAGTTGGTTGAGGATTATTGTAAAGCGAATATGCTTTGGCGAGAGGATGAGGATAAGATTGAATACACCGATGTGTTGGAATTGGATATTTCAACTATTCAACCAAGTGTGGCTGGGCCAAAACGACCTCAGGACAAAATTTTGCTTAAAGATTTAAAGGAAAAATTCATAGAACTGGAACATGCTTCCTTTGGCAGAAAATATATAAAACATTCAGAAAGGGAAGATGCCATAACCCGCTGGAAGGAAGAAGGGGGCAGCCAGCCGGTAAAACAGTCTCACAATCCCGCACCCGATATTGAGATTGAAGCTAAAATTAAAAATGGCTTAAAAACTGTTTGGATCTCACAAGATAACGAAAAATACATGCTTTCAGACGGAGCTGTAGCCATTGCGGCAATTACATCTTGTACCAACACCTCAAATCCATTTGTCATGATAGGAGCAGGGCTGGTTGCAAAAAAAGCAAGGGAATGCGGTATTGATGTAAAACCTTGGGTGAAAACTTCTTTAGCTCCGGGTTCAAAGGTTGTTACGGATTATCTTGAAAAAGCAGACCTTTTAAAAGATTTGGAAGCCCTTCAGTTCCATTTGGTGGGCTACGGTTGTACTTCCTGTATTGGTAACTCCGGCCCATTACCTCCGGAGATTTCAAAAGCGGTAGAGGAAAACGACTTAATAGTAACGTCCGTATTGTCCGGAAACCGAAACTTTGAAGCCAGAATTCATTCCCAAGTAAAAATGAATTTCTTGATGTCGCCAATGTTGGTTGTGGCCTTTGCTATAGCTGGTCGCGTGGATATAGATTTGACGGCGGAGCCACTGAGCTATGACCGCAACGGAAAGGCAATCTTTTTAAAAGATATTTGGCCTACGGATGATGAAATTCATGAGGTGATGAAAACCGTGCTTACTCCAAAAGATTTCAAGAAGAACTATGACGAAATTTTTGACGGCAACGAAATATGGCGAAACCTTGAAGTGCCGGATGATAAGCTTTATCAATGGGAAGATGACTCCACATATATTAAGGAAGTCCCGTTTTTCCACAATCTTTCAAATGAGGCGAAACCGCTTAAAAATATAGAGGGTGCCCGCGCACTTTTGGTAATGGGCGATAGCATTACAACGGACCATATTTCGCCTGCGGGAGCCTTTTCAGAAGATTCCGCTGCCGGAAAGTATTTGATATCAAAAGGTGTGGAAAAGAAAAATTTCAACAGTTATGGCTCACGCCGTGGAAATGATGAAGTAATGGTACGCGGAACTTTTGCCAATGTGCGTATTAAAAACCAATTGGCTACGAGGGAAGGTGGTTATACAACTTATCTTCCTTCGGGAGAGGAAATGACGGTTTTTGAAGCCTCGCAAAAATATATAAAAGATAAAACTCCTTTGATTGTGCTTACGGGCAAGGAATACGGAAGTGGTTCTTCCCGCGATTGGGCAGCTAAGGGAACCATTCTTTTGGGTGTAAAAGCCGTTTTGGCAGAAAGCTATGAGCGTATCCACCGCAGTAACTTGATTATGATGGGCGTCCTGCCATTGGAATATTTAAAAGGTGAAAACGCAAACTCCCATGGCCTTACGGGGAAAGAGGTTTTCAGTATTACAGGAATTGAAAACGATTTAACCCCGTCAAAAAAAATAACCGTAATCGCCAAAGATGACAATGGCAAGGAAATTGAATTCAAGGCAATCGCAAGATTGGATTCGCCCATTGAAGTTGCATATTACCAAAACGAGGGGATCCTTCAATATGTATTGCGGCAATTTTTAAAAAAATAAAATAGGGAAGAGGAATTAGAGAAGAGCGAAGGGTAAATGGAAATTAACCCAACGGTAATATTTAATTTTTATAACCTGAAACCTGAAACTAGAAACCTGAAACAATGTGATCCTAATCGTCCGTCCAAAACTTCTCCGTAAAAATTACAACGGAATGACCCTTTGGCCTTTTGTGGTTTTAAAACACCATACCTTAAAAGAGGATGCCGTTTTTTTGAACCACGAAAAAATCCACTTGCACCAACAGGCAGAATTGCTGATTCTTTTTTTCTATTTGTGGTACGGCTTTGAGTTTTTGATACGATTAATTCAATATAAAAATCGTTACAAAGCATACCGTAATATTTCCTTCGAACGGGAAGCCTATCACCACGAAAGTGAAATTAATTACTTAAAAAAACGAAAGCCTTACGGATTTTTAAAATTTTTATAACCGACAACTGATAACCAACAACTAAATGAGCCTACTTTTTTCCCCCTTAAAAATAAAATCCAAAACCTTTAAAAACCGAATTGTCGTTTCGCCCATGTGCATGTACAGTAGCATCGACGGCTTTGCGAACGATTTTCACCTTGTTCATTTGGGAAGTCGCGCCGTTGGCGGTTCGGCATTGATAATTCAGGAAGCAACTGCCGTTTCACCAGAGGGAAGAATTACCCATGGCGATATGGGACTTTGGAAAGACGACCACATTGAAAAGTTGAAACAGATAACCGATTTCGTACATTCCCAAAATGCTTTAATAGGAATACAGTTGGCGCATGCCGGCAGAAAAGCCAGTTACCAATTGCCGAAGGATGGTGCGAGAAAAATTGTGCCCGATGGTAAAAATGGTTGGCAGACGGTCTCATCTTCTGCTTTGCCCTTTCGGGAAGGCGAACCTGCTCCGGTTTCAATGGATTTACAAGCAATTGAAAAAGTGAAAAATGATTATGCCGAAGCAACCAGTCGTGCAGAAAAAGCAGGTTATGATGTGGTTGAAATCCACGCCGCACACGGTTATCTTTTTCATCAGTTTTATTCGCCATTGGCCAATGAACGCACTGACGCATACGGCGGAAGTTTTGAAAACCGTATTCGCCTTTTGCTGGAAGTAACCGAAGTTGTACGAAAAGAATGGCCAGAGGAAAAACCTTTATTTGTCAGAATTTCAGCAACAGATTGGACCGATGGCGGCTGGGCTATTGAAGATTCCGTAAAACTTTCAATTGAACTGAAAAAGCTGGGTGTTGATTTAATCGATACTTCTTCGGGCGGAAATGTGCCAAAAGCAACCATTCCCAGTGAACCCAGCTATCAAGTTCCCTTCGCTGCCCAGATTAAAAAAGAGGCAAATATTTTGACTGGTGCTGTGGGGCAAATAACAACCGCCGAACAATCCGAAGCAATCTTAAAGGAAGGAAAGGCAGATTTAATTCTTTACGCCAGGGAAAGTCTTCGCCAACCGTATTTTCCGCTTCACGCCGCTAAAGTATTAGATGTGGATTTGGAATGGCCGTTACAATATGAACGCGCCAAAATTTAATGTCTAACCTTTCAATAATCTAATAATCCAACAATCTATAGTACCTTCGCAAAAAAAAATAGAAAAATGCTAAAAGCCGTACTTTTTGATATGGACGGGGTTATTGTAGACACCGAACCCTTGCACCGAAAAGCGTACTTCAAAATGTTTGAGGATGTAAATATTGATGTGGGCGAAGAACTGTATGATTCATTTACGGGGCAGGCTACCCTTCCTATTTGCAGAACACTGTGTCAGCATTTTGATCTGTCACATGCTCCAGAACATCTAGTTTCAACAAAAAGAAAACACTTTAAATATCTTTTTGAAAACGATTCAGATTTATCACTTTTAGACGGCGTACACGATTTAATAAGAAATTATCACGAAAATGGTTTAACCTTGGTTTTGGCTTCTTCGGCATCCATGCCAAACATCAACCGTATTTTTGAGCGATTTGATCTCGACAAATATTTTAAGGCCAAAATTAGCGGCGCAGATTTGAAAGCCTCAAAACCGCATCCCGAAATTTTTATAAAAGCCGCCGAACTTGCTGGCGAACACCCAAACCATTGTATGGTAATTGAAGATTCCACTAACGGAATTGCCGCAGCAAAAGCTGCGAATATTTATTGCGTAGGCTTCAAAAGCCCCCATTCTGCCAATCAGGATTACAGTAGGGCGGATAGGGTGATTACAAGTTTTGAGGAGATTGTGTTTTCAAATTTAACTTTGAGATAAATTATAATTGAATATTCCTCTCTTTTTTCTAAGGGGAGGTGCCGATAGGCGAAGGGGATCAAAATAGACCACATTCCGTTCTCCATTCTTTTTAAGATGACTGCGAATGATGGCGTGGGTGTGATAACTGGCCTGCTGCAATTTCAAAAAAGGTTCATAATCTTCAATATTGCAAATGGCTTCACTTCTGTCAAAAAAACCAAAGCCTTTGTATTGTCCGTCTGCTACCAAGGCAAAGGCAATTTCGTCCTGTGTTCTTCCCTTGCCTTGTATTGCAAAACTGGGTTTATTTTCCTTTAAACTTTGAATGGCGGCGCGTACTTTTAGGTTATAATCTGTTACGCTTTCATCACCCTCACAAATACCTTCACAGTTTTTTATACGGTAGTGTGAGCATTTCTCGGAAGTACTTTGCAACGTACAAAAACGTGGACACAATTTAAAAGTTTCGCAGATCTCTTCCAGTTTTTCCGTGGCCTCGGTTCGGTTGTAAAAAGTGCTAACGGAATCAGTAAGTGCTTTTGTTTTTCCCAAAGCCAGTTGGATAATGCCGCGTTGGTTTACATAGCTTATTATTTGGTAAGTTGTGGCGGGCCATTTCTGTGCCCGGTTAAATTTTGGATAGTGTTTTCTGATGTGTTCAGATTCTACCAGTAATGCCACGAGCTCATTCCCCGTAAGTTCGTAATCTATAAAATGCGTTTCTTGCCCCAGTTGGTATTCCTTCGTTTTTTTGTCGTAAAAGTGCGAAAGCACCCGTTTTTTAATATTCTTCGCCTTTCCGGCATACACCACTTGATGCTTTTGGTTTTTGAAAAGATAAATACCTGGCTCCTCGGGCAGTTCGTTTATCTGTTCGGCGGGAATATGTGGCGGTAGTGTTGCCTGTTTGGAACGCGGATTCAAAAAGGAATTGATAGTGTTGAAATCTTCATCAAGTGAAAGCAATCGCTGAAAAAGAATTACAGTGGCATCCACATCGCCCTCTGCTCTGTGTCTATTGAAATGGGGAATATTTATCGTGCTGCAAAGCCTTCCCAAGCTATAGGAAAGCATTCCGGGAATTAACTTTCGCGAAAGCCGAACGGTACAGAGTTTCTTGCGGTTGTAATGCTGCCCCAAAAGTCGAAATTCACCGCGGATTACATTGTAGTCAAAACTAACGTTGTGCGCTACAAAAATAGCATCCTGTGTAAACGCTTCAATTTTTTCGGCAACTTCAAAAAACCGTGGCGCATCGGCAACCATTTCATTGTCAATGCCTGTAAGTGCAGTAATGTGGTGTGGTATTTCCCGCTCCGGATTTACGAGCGTGGTGTACTTATCTACCACTTCGCCATTTTTCATCAATGCAATGCAGATTTCGGTAATACGATTGCCTGCTATCCCACCGCCAGTGGTCTCTACGTCTATAATTGCGAAAAGTTGTGATTGCATTTTTCTTTGCTGGGAAAACAAATGTAGTGAAAGAATTTTGAAATATTGGAATATTTCCTCTTAAATGGAAATAATCCAATGACGAAACCAACCATTCGTACCAATTAACTCAGAAAATCTCCGCATTATCAATATCTTTGAACAAATATTTACAGCCTTATATGACTCTTGAAAAAAACCTTAAGGAACGAATAAAAGAACTTACCTGCCTGTATGAGGTCTCTTCTATTATAGTAAACAATGATTACAAAGAGCTTGACAAAACACTATATTCAATCGCATTAAGTTTGCGAAAATCATTGCAGTTCGGCAAACACGCAACAGTTGAAATCAACTCGGAACCCTTCCATCTCATTTCTTCGGCACTTCCCAAAAAAAGTGTTTTTATTGAAAGTAATATCACCATTTTCAATGAGCCAAAAGGTTTTATAAAAATTCATTATCCCGCAGATAAATTCACCAAAAAAGATTTTTTAAAGGAAGAGAAAAAACTATTGAAAAACGTTGCAATTAACGTAGGCGATTTGTTGGAACGAGTAGCCATCCGTGAAAATGAAACTGTGATGAAACGCAAAATGGAACACGCGGACCGCTTGAGTATTTTGGGCGAAATAACCGCGGGAATTGCCCACGAACTCAACACCCCACTTGCAAATATTTTGGGCTTCGCCGAGTTGCTAAAAAGTAAAGAACCCAAAACCACACAGACCAGCCAAGACCTAGATAAAATAATAAACAGTGCCATTTTTTCACGCGAAGTGGTAAAAAAATTAATGTTCTTCGCCTGCGAGATGCCGCAAAATTTAGGACAGACAGACATCGTTCCTGTAATTAACGAAGCGATGAATTTGCTAGACCCCACATTTAAGAAGAACGAAGTAAAATATAAAGTGAATCTTCCAAAAGGTGAAGTTTTAATGAAAGCCGACACCATTCAGTTGACCCAGGTTATCTTCAATTTAGTGCTGAACGCAATCTATTTTTCACCCAAAAATGGTTTGATTACTATTTCTTTGGAAGAAACAAAAAAGAAAATCACGCTTAAAATTTCAGACGAGGGCCCAGGCATTTCTCCCGAAAACGTGCAGAAAATATTCCAGCCTTTTTTCACAACAAAAACCGTGGGCGACGGCTCCGGTTTAGGGCTTAGCGTAGTGCACGGAATTATTCGCAGCCATCGTGGAACTATAGATTATCAACACAATATTCCCACGGGTGCCATTTTTATTATTACATTTCCAAAACAATAAACCCCGATGCTACAAAAGGAAAACATACTGATAGTAGATGACGACATCAACATTTTGGAACTCCTCCAGCGGCATCTCCATTCGCTCAATTATCACACTTATAAAGCAGTTTCTGTAAAAGAGGCCGTTGCCATTTTGCGCGATACCGAAATAGATTTACTGATTACAGATCTAAAAATGCCCGAAGTGGACGGTTTTCAACTTATTCAGTTTGCTTCGGAACATTACCCAAATATGCCAAAACTGGTGGTTACAGGCTATCCTTCGGTTCAGGATGCGCTTTCCGCAATAAAATCGGGCGCGGTAGATTATTTGGTAAAACCATTTACGAAGGAAGAATTGAAACAAGGTGTTTTAAAATCCCTTTCTACCAAAACGAAGCGGAAAAACGTAACCGAAATTACTGCAACAAAAAAATATAATGAAATAATTGGCGAGAGTGAAGCCATTAAAAACGTAACGCAAATAATAGAACGTGTAAAGGACAACAAAGCCACCATTTTTATAAGTGGTGAAAGTGGAACGGGAAAAGAGCTGGTGGCACGATCCATTCACTACAACGGCAAGTTTTCGCGCGCACCGTTTATTGCGGTAAACTGTGGCGGAATTCCTGAGAATCTTTTGGAATCGGAACTTTTTGGTTATGTAAAAGGTGCTTTTACAGGAGCCAATGACAATCGCGAAGGTTTTTTCCAAGCTGCAGATGGCGGAACTATTTTTTTGGATGAAATAGGAAACGCTTCTTTGGCTGTTCAATCCAGACTTTTACGAGTCCTTCAAGAAAAAGAAGTAATGAAAGTTGGCGATCGAAAAACTGAAAAAATTGACGTACGCGTCATTGCCGCCACCAATAGCAATCTAAAGGAAATGATTGCGAAGGAAACCTTTCGTGAAGACCTTTTTTATCGTTTAACGGTTGTAGAAATCAACGTGCCGCCTCTTCGGGAACGGAAAGAGGATATTCCATTACTAGCAGACAAGTTTCTCTTCAAATACGGCAATGAATATAAAGATCGCTACATTACCATTGATCCAGAGGCTCAAGAGCTTTTGCAACGTTATGATTGGCCGGGCAACATTCGTGAACTGGAGAACGTAATTCAACGTGCCGTGATTATGTGCGACCGTACCATAGGTATAAAAGATTTGCCCGAAACTTTAAAATATAAAATTGATTTTCCTGAGGACAGTCTGCTTTCTTTAAAGGAAATGGAGAAGAAATACATTCAAAAAGTACTTGCCGCAACTGACAACAACCAAACCAAAGCTGCGGAGATTCTCAACATTGACCGTAAAACACTTCGTGGGAAAATTAAGTAATTGGTCATTGAGCGAAAGCGTTACTTAGTTTAAGCACTCTCACTAATTACCTCATACTTTCCACTTCCAACTTCCCACTTCATCTTCATTGGGTAATTTTTCCCCACCGCGGAAAATATGCCCCACTCACTTCACAGAAAAAAATTAGTTATAAATCATTATAACTATTTGTAATACAGTAATTTAGCGTTTTTATTGAATATTTTTTGTGCCAATGGCACACACCTTGCCAATAGGAATGTCAAACAATTAATGATTATGACTAATAACCCTACAAACCTTTGCCTTGAATGTGCGCACGCAGCTTATTGCGTGCTAACGCACAATCATTCAGCGGTGTTTTCCTGTAGTGAGTTTGACGAACTGCAACACCGTGCTCCCGAGCCTTTACTGAAAATAACCCAAAGAGAGCCAGAAATGGCAACTATTTAAAAACAATTATTAAAATGACAAATACACAAACCTTGGAAAAACCGCAACCTGTAAAAAGAGGAATGTTGGACAACGTGTTGGAGCAATTCAACAGCGCTGCAGACAAAATTGATCTGAACCCAAACGTTCGCAAAATTCTTAGCATCACAAACACTGAAATCATCATTCACTTCCCGGTTCGTATGGACAATGGTAATGTGGAGATATTCACTGGCTACCGTGTGCAGCATAACAACGCACTTGGCCCATACAAAGGAGGCCTTCGTTACCACCCAACGGTTGATATTGACGCCGCACGTGCCTTGGCCATGTGGATGACCTGGAAAACATCTTTGGCAGGATTACCTTACGGAGGCGCAAAAGGAGGAATCCAGATCGACCCTTCAAAATATTCAAAAGGAGAATTGGAGCGCATTACGCGAAGATTCACCTATGCGCTGGGCGAGAATATTGGCCCGGAGCACGATATTCCTGCGCCAGACGTAAATACCAACGACCAGACCATGGCGTGGATTGCAGACACCTATATGAGTACCAAAAGCACTAGTGAACGTTCCAAAAACCAACACGTAGTTACAGGAAAACCTGTTGGCAGTGGTGGTTTGGAAGGCCGTGATCGTGCCACTGGTTACGGTGTATTTTTGACCATTAAATTTTGGGCAGAAAAGAACAATGAGAGTCTAAAAGGTAAAACCTTTATCGTTCAAGGTTTTGGAAACGTAGGCTATTGGGCTTCACATTTCTTGGAAAAAGAAGGTGCAAAAATGGTAGGTGTCCAGGACGCCTACGGAAGCCTTCAAAACAAAGAAGGGATTACAGTTGAGGATCTTTTCAATTATGGAAAAGCCAATAACGGCAGCATCGTAGGTTTCCCAGAAGCAGACGCCTTGGACGGCAAGGAATTTTTCGGCTTGGATTGCGACATCTGTATTCCAGCAGCTTTGGGCAACCAGATTACCAAAGAAAACGCACATTCCATAAAAGCTACTTTGATTGCTGAAGGCGCCAATGGCCCGACAGATGTGGAAGGCGAAAAAATATTGTTGGAGCGTGGCATCACCATCATTCCAGATATTATGTGCAACTCCGGTGGCGTAATAGGAAGTTATTTTGAATGGCTTCAAAACCGTAACGGAGAGCTTTGGCAGATGGACGAGATTTTGGAAAAACTGGAGAAAAAACTTCGGTCAACCTTTAAGAAAGTTTCGGCCTATTCCGAAGAGAAAGAAATCGATATGCGTACCGCAGCTTTTGCAATCGCTATCGAAAGAATTGAAAAAGCCTATGTGCTTAGAGGGATTTTCCCATAATTAATTTGAATCCATAAAGATGGAACATCGCTCCTCAATTGTCTTAAATGACAATGATGTTCCATCTTTAATAATACAGAAATAGAAACCATGAAATATGGAAATTTGATATTAGAAAAAAAAGAGTATGTTTTTTTAAAACGCCTACTCAACGTTACAGGTTATTATAAAGATGAAAACACCAAGGTTTCCCTTAAAAAATTAAGCGGGGAGCTTACAAGTGCCATTATTTACGACCACGAAGAAATGCCTGCAGATGTAATTCGCTTTAACAGTGTTGTTACAGTTGAATCAGGAACCTGGCAAACCGAATTTCAATTGGTCATCCCCACCGAACGAAATATCGCGGCGAACAAGATTTCTATTTTGGCCCCAATGGGTTCAGCCGTAATGGGTTATGCCGAGGGCGATTCCGTTATTTGGAATTTTCCAAATGGTACCAAAGAACTAAAAATTACAAGTGTTAAGCAGGCTGAAAGACCCATCGATATAGACGTTCTTTCATAGAAATTTAAAAATATTTATATAAGTCATGCAGATTTACGATCACGATTCCCCCGAAGCAATAGCATTTAAGAATAATTCCATAGAGTTGGACAACTGGATAGAACATCTCAACTATATCGAAAAGGAGATTGTCAACCTGTTGAACCTTGGGAATTCGGAACTTTTAAAGGTGTTTGAATCCAAGAACGTAATAGAAAAACTGGCTCGTGAAAAAGAGAAAAACGTAGCTACCATTGACGCTTTCCTAAAATACAAAGAGGGCTTGCCAAAGGCCGCGGAATGCGAAGATGTGGATTGCGACATGTTTTATGTAAGCGAGCATGAAAAGTTTAGAAAAACATATTTGGCCCATTTAAAAAGTTACCGGGAAGTAAAGGAAGAATACTTCGGTATGCTAAGCAAATAAAAAGGAAAAATAAAAATTTCAATAAGAACTTATGAGCGAACAGCTGCAGCCCAATACTATAGGAATCCTAAAAACCCCAAACGATCCGCGGGTTTGTTTGTTGCCCAAGGAAGTAAAAAGACTTACCGGGGAGTTGAAGCTCAATATCCTTTTTGAGCCGGGGCTGGGCAGTTCGCTACAAATTGACGATGCTGAATATGTACAGGCGGGAGCTATCAGTCAATCTCGCGAGTCAATTTTTAAAAATTCGGATACCATCGTATCCATAAACCATACTTTTAGCGAAGTGGAAATGAAGGGGGGTTGTTGCTTCATTGGTATTTTCAACCCCCTCTTTCATGATTCCAAACTCGCTATTTATCAAAAAAATTCAGCCACGGTTTACAGTTTGGATTTGCTTCCAAGAACTACTCTTGCGCAGTCTATGGATGTGCTTTCGTCCATGGCCTCCCTTGCGGGATACAGGGCGGTGATAAAAGCAGCGGAAGTGTATAATGGGGTTTTCCCAATGTTTACAACCGCCGCGGGAACACTTACCCCGGTCAAGATTTTAGTGCTCGGTGCAGGCGTTGCAGGACTGCAAGCCATTGCAACGGCCCGTCGATTAGGTGCAGTTGTTGAGGCCTTTGACGTGCGCAAATCTGCCGGAGAGGAAGTCCGCAGCCTTGGTGCCACCTTTATTGAAGTAGAAGGCTATACCGAGTCTGCAAATGCAGGAGGGTATGCGGTAGAGCAAAGTGAGGAATATCAAAAAAAGCAGAAAGAATTGATACACAATCACATTCTAACGGCAAATATCGTAATCAGTACTGCCAATATTCCGGGGAGAAAAGCACCCTTGCTCATTGAAACACGATCTGTGGAAGCAATGCAGCCCGGCAGCGTGATCATTGACCTGGCGGCAGAACAGGGCGGAAACTGCGAGCTTTCAAAAAACAAGGAAATTATCAATCACAACGAAGTTACTATTCTGGGTCACTCAAGCCTTTCCGCAGAAATACCCGCGGCTGCTTCAAAATTGCTTTCCAATAACTATTTCTCATTTATAAAGTACAAACAAAAGGCAGAAGACCAACCAGATGATCCATTGCTCACCGCTTCCCAAATTATGAAGGAAGGCCAATGGACGCACCCACATTTCACCAAACAACTACAACCAGCATAAATTATGGATTTCATAAATCAACACATCCAGGAAATTTATTTTGTCATTTTTTGTGTCTTTATCGGCATAGAAGTAATCGCCAATGTGCCCGCTATTTTGCATACGCCTCTAATGAGCGGCGCCAATGCCATTAGTGGGGTTATTTTGGCAGGAGCCATCATCGTGATGCTACGGGTGCCGGCGGACGATTACCTCAACCTCACTTTGGGGGGAATCGCGGTTTTTCTCGGCACCCTTAACATTTCTGGCGGATTTTTCGTAACCGGACGTATGTTGAAAATGTTTAGTCCTAAAAAATAATTCCTCAATTATTGACTCAATACTGAAAGACACAAAACATAAGCAACCTCAATTTAAAAAATCGCTTATGTTTTGGTCTTTTTTTAAAGTCGTTCTATTTTCCATTAAAAACAAAATTTCATAATTAAACCATGTACGCAATCATAGAAGTAGGTTATTTAATTGCCACCCTGTCCTTTCTGGGAGGTTTGAAATTTATGAGCTCCCCAAAAAATGCGAAAACGGGAAATTTAATAGCCGCCTTGGGCATGGTCCTGGCCGTTGTTCTCACTTTTATCGCTGCGGTAACGGCAACCGTTCCATATACCAATTTAATAATTATGCTCTTGGCAATCGCCGTAGGAACGGTTATCGGCAAAAGGCTCTCAGACAAGGTTGAAATGACTGGCATGCCCCAACTGGTCTCGTTATTCAATGCCACGGGTGGCGGCTGTGCTATGCTTCTTGGCTTGGTAGAGGCCAACCAAATGGATCCCTTCACTACCATTCTTGGCAATAAAATCCTACTTATAGCCGGTTTGATAACGGGGGCAGTAGCCTTAACGGGAAGTATTATAGCAGAGCGAAAATTGGCCGGAAAAGTAAAAGACAGACGCAGCAAAACCGTGATCCTTTCCGCAAGGATACTTTTGGGTTTGATGGTATTGTTGCCTGTGCTCTATTTTTTCGGAATCATTCCTATCGGGTTTACCGCTTTTATGTATGTACTGGCAGCCATAGCCATGGTTTATGGCGTGCTCTTCGTTCTTCCAATTGGGGGTGCCGATATGCCTGTGGTAATTTCACTTTTAAATAGTATCACGGGTATCGCAACAGCTTTTGCAGGTTTTGTTTACGGCAACAAGGCAATGATTGCGGGCGGTATTTTTGTGGGTGCCGCGGGAATTCTACTTACGCTTTTAATGTGTAAGGCGATGAACCGTTCTTTGATGAAAGTGCTTGCCGGTACCTTCAAAAAGAGCAAAACCGGAGCTGTGGAAGCAGAGCAGGAGATTAAGGAAATAAGCATTTCTGAAACGGCCTTATCGCTTTCGTTTGCGCAGAAAGTAGCCATCGTTCCCGGTTACGGACTTGCGGTTGCACAAGCGCAACATATTTGTGGTCAATTGCAACAATTATTAGAAAAGCGTCACGTGGGGGTAGATTACATAATCCATCCCGTCGCTGGCCGTATGCCAGGACATATGAACGTGCTGCTTGCAGAGGCCAATGTGGAATATTCCCATCTAAAGGAAATGGATGAAGGCAATGAAAACATGGAACAGTACGATGCTGTTTTGGTAATTGGTGCCAACGATGTAGTAAACCCAGCAGCCGAAAACAACCCCGACAGCCCCGTTTATGGGATGCCCATCATTCGTGTGTACGAAAGCAAGCAGGTTATAGTAATGAAACGAAGTATGGGCAAAGGCTATGCAGGCGTTCAAAACGACCTTTTCGGACTGGATAATTGCAGTATTCTTTTTGGCGATGCGAAGTCGTCTTTGCAGGAGATCGTGAATCAATTAAAACTGATTTAAGCTATAGTTAGTAGGTATAACTTCCTTAAAATATCCTCTACATTTCATACGGAGTATAATCGCGTTTCTTATTTCTGCCACCGTTAAAATATCGTGAAACCACGATTACCTTTCCCGCATTAGCATTATTTTTAATGAAAATGCTATGATTATGAGATCAATTTGGAATGGTTCAATAAGCTTTGGCCTAGTGTCAATCCCCATAAAAATGTACAGCGCATCGGAAGACAGAAAACTCGATCTGGACATGCTCGACGTTCATGACAATGCACGCATCCGCTACAAACGCGTAAATGAGGAAACAGGCAAGGAAGTGGAATGGAAGGATATCGTTAAAGGGTTTAAGAAAGGCGACAGTTATATTGTGCTGGACAAGGAAGATTTTGAAAAGGCCAATATGAAAAAGAGCAAGACCATAGACATAGAAGAGTTTGTGGAGGAAAGTGAGATAAGCGATCTTTTGTATAAAAGCCCCTATTTTTTGGAACCCCAAAAAGAGGGGGGCAAAAGTTATAATCTGCTCCGCGATGCTTTAAAAAAAACAAAAAAATTGGGCGTGGCCACATTCGTAATGCGCCAAAAGGAACATTTGAGTCTTATCGGTGTTTATAAAAATGCGTTGGTGCTGCACGTGATCCGTTTTGCCGATGAAATCCGTGACCCTGGTGAATTGAAACTGCCTTCTACGAAAGTTTCAAAAAAGGAAGTAGATATGGCACTTTCCCTTATTGAGAATTACACCACAGACTTCAAGCTCGATAAGTATAAGGACATTTACAACAAACAGTTGATGAAAATAATCAACAACAAGGCGGCAGGGAAAACGACCCGCACTAAGAAGGTGGACACCACCCCAACGCAGGCGGATGATTTAATGGCGAAACTAAAAGCCAGTCTCGAAAGGAAAAAGAAAAGTAAAGCTTCCTAATCGTGGGCTTAGAAGATTATATTCGGAAACGCAAGTTTGACAAAACCCCCGAGCCAGAGGGCGAAATGAGCAGGGAGGATGCCAGGCGTTTTGTAATCCAAAGACATCAAGCCCGCCGTCTCCATTACGACTTACGATTGGAAATGGAAGGCGTGCTCAAAAGTTGGGCAGTGCCCAAAGGTCCGTCCATGAATCCGTCTGATAAACGACTGGCGATTATGACCGAGGACCACCCAGTTAAATATCTCACCTTTCACGGTACTATTCCAAAAGGTAATTATGGCGCTGGCGTTATGGATATTTGGGATGAAGGAACCTATAAAATTTTGGAAAGCGATGACGGTGTAGATCCCATTAAGCAATTGGAAAGGGGAGATCTAAAAATTGAATTCTTCGGAGAAAAAATAAAGGGAAGCTTCGCGTTGGTACATACAAATAGGGGCAGTGAAAAAAACCAATGGCTGCTCATAAAAAAGAAAGATAACTTTGCCACTGATTTGGAATATGACGCTGAGGTTTTTGCCGCTTCCGCCAAGGCAATAAAATCAGGCAAGATAAAAGCGCTCAATCCACAAGAATTTATAAAACCTATGCTGGCCACCCCGGCCAAAAAGATTTTTAAGGATCCCGATTGGGTTTTTGAACTTAAATGGGATGGCTATCGGGTAATGGCCAATGTTTTTAATGGTCGCGTGGAGCTCTACTCCCGCAACGGTATTTCATATAATACTAAATTTGCAGCTATCACCAAAGAATTGCAAGATCTTCCGCACGATTGTATTTTGGACGGCGAAGTGGTAATCGTGGATAATAACGGAACTCCCGATTTCCAAAAACTGCAAAATTACGATCCCGAAATTACCGAAGGCGCACTTCGTTATTACGTTTTTGATCTCCTTCACCTCAATGGCCACGACACTATATCGTTGCCCTTGCTGGAACGAAAAAGCCTTCTACCCGAGATATTGGAAGATTTTCAGCATATTCTTTATTGCGACCATATAGAAGCTATGGGCCCCACCCTCTACAAACGGGCCACTGAAGCTGGCATGGAAGGGGTGATTGCCAAGAAGGCAGATTCCGTTTATACGCCCAGCTACCGCAGTGAGCAATGGCTGAAAATAAAAAGTACCAATACCGAAGATGCAATTATCTGTGGCTATACCGACTCAGTAAAAGGAGGAGCCATTTTTGGGTCCCTTATTTTGGGGATGTACCAAGAGGAAAATCTTATTTACGTAGGTAATTGTGGGTCGGGATTTTCTGCTTCGGAACAGCGGCAACTGCTACAGAAACTTCAATCTCTTGAAACGGAAACCAATCCCTTCGGAAAGAAAATTTCGCTTAAGGGAAGAAATCCGCATTGGGTAAAGCCCGAACTGGTCTGCGAAGTGAAATTTTCGGAATGGACAAAGAGTGGCCTAATGCGTCATCCTATTTATAAAGGACTCCGCCGCGACAAGGAATGGACCGAGGCCACGCCACAGCCACCAAAAAATAAGGCTTCCAAGGCAACAAAAAGCAACGATTCGCATTTAGAGGTAAATGGAGTATCGGTACCTGTTTCCAATCTAGATAAAGTCTATTGGCCGGACGCCGGCTATACCAAATACGACTTGATCGATTATTATCTGCATATTTCTGAAATCATCCTGCCTTACCTAAAGGATCGGCCCCAAAATCTGCACCGCCATCCCAACGGTATTTTGAAACCTTCCTTCTATCAAAAAGACAACGAAACCTTGCCGGATTGGGTGGAAACTGTAAAAATTTATTCCGAATCTTCCAAAAAGGATATTGATTATCTACTTTGTCAAAATGAGGCCACCTTGCTATATATGGCAAATTTGGGCTGCATAGAAATCAATCCTTGGAATTCTACCATACAAGATCTTGAACATCCCACATATACGGTGATAGATATAGATCCTTCCGAGAAAAATAATTTTGAAGAGGTGATTGAGGTGGCGTTGGCCACCAAAGAGGTATTGGATCTTGCCAAAATAAAGGGCTATTGTAAAACTTCCGGTTCTAGTGGGATGCACATATACATTCCATTGGGCAGTAATTACAGCTACAATGAGGCCCGCGATTTTACGAAACTGCTGTGCTATTTTATCCACGAAAAATTGCCAAAGCTCACCAGTATGGAGCGTGCAGTAAAGAATCGGAAAGGCAAGATTTACTTGGATTACTTACAAAACCGCAGGGGCCAAACCTTGGCGGCTCCCTATTGCGCAAGGCCCAAAAAAGGCGCGCCTGTTTCTGCTCCACTATCTTGGAAGGAAGTAAAGCCTGGTCTTGCCATCTTGGATTTTACCATAAAATCCATGCCCCAGCGCCTTACGGAAATGGGCGATTGGTTTTCTCCGGTTTTGGGTAAGGGGGTAGATATAGCTAAGGCAATTGATAATCTGGAAGCCTAAGCAAAGGGAAAGGCATCACAAAAAGTAATTCCTTAAAACTTAATTTCTAATCCTCATTCTCTAATCTCCACCTCGAGCTTCGAATTTTGAATGTCGCAAATCTTCCTTTTAACTTCCTTGCCTACATCATAGTTATTTCAATTATATTTATCGCCCCAAACTTGCTTATGAAAAATTCTATCTACCTATTTCTCTTCCTTTGCATATTTACTGACCTCCAAGCCCAAAATCCGGAAATAGACAGGCTCAACAAAAAGATAGAAAGCCATGTGCGTAATCCAGATTCTACCAAGTTTTATTTATTTCAACTCTTAAAGTTTTCTTCAGAACTGCATGATACCATAATCGGAAAATCGTACAGCACTATAGGCATACAGTACAATAAACTTGCGGTGCCCGATTCGGCGGAATTTTATATGGAAAAGGCGCTTGACTATACTGAAGATTATCCTTTGCAACATGCCAAAATGTATCTTAATCTAGCCATAAACTATCGTATAGGGTCGCAATATCAGGAATCATTGCAAGCTAGTGAAAATGCCATTGAACAGTTTAAAAAAGCAGGTAATCAGGAAGGAGTGGGGAGGGCCTATGGCGAAATGGCCTCCAATTATAATTATATGAAGAACAGCGAGAAGGCGCTGGAATATCTCAAAAAAGCCATCGCTATTTTAAAGAAATCGGGCAGCGAACGCGAATTGAGCATCGTAAGGCAGAAACTTGCGAACCTATATTACAACAATAGTAACTTTGCTTTTGCCAGGGATATTTATGAAGAAATTTTGCCGGTCTTCGCAAAGGAAAAAGGAACCAACTATTATGTTACTTTATTGAGTTACGCCGATTGCCTACTTCAGTTGGAAGAAAATTATAAAGAGGCGGAAGAAGCCCTAAAAGAGGCGGAAAATGCCTTTAAGGAAATGAATCAAAAGGAGTATATGTGGATAGCCGTGAGCAATCTTGCCCAAGTATATGTAGCTATGGGCAAATCACAGCAGGCGCAAGAAGCATTCCAACGCGCTTATGATGGCATGTACCAAATAAGTTCGCCTCGCTTTCTGGAAACGAGCGTTCGTTATCTTGATTTTTTGAATAGTAAAAAACAGTATTCTAAGGCTCAAAAGGTAATTGACAGGGTAAAAGCCTCAACAAACAGCACGAGAATGAAAATGAATGCCGACAACGAAATCGACTTTCTAAAACAGGCTGTATTCACCTATGGACAAAACGGAATGGTGGAAAATTCATTGCAAGCTTTTGAGCGTTTGGATTTTTTAAAAGACTCCCTCAATACTGCCTTAAACCATGCCAAATCCTTGGAGCTGCAGGAAGCCTATCAAAATGATTTGCAACGCGAACGAAATCTCGTGCTAAAGAAAAACAATGAACTTTTGATTGAGAATAATAATAAAAAGGATAATATCCTACTCTTGGGCTTTCTTAGTTTTATACTCCTCCTAGCCATCGGCTTGGTTCTCTATAGGACCAATAGAAACAAACTGAAATTGCAACAGGAACTGGTAGCAAGCTTGGAAAATTCAAAGAAGGTGTTGGAAGAGAAAAATACCCTTGAGGGAGAGCTGCGCCTTGAACGCGAGAGGGTTTTGGAAAACAAGGAAAAGGAATTGGTACAAGTGAGTATGGAAATGTCCAACCTACAGAACAAGATTATAGAATTGATAGATACTAGGGACAATCCTGAAAGTTCTACGGCATTGGCAAAAGAGTTAAAAAATCTTTTGGGCCAAAATAATTATTGGAAATATTTTAAGGGGAAATTTATAGAGGTGCATCCTGTCTTTGCCCTTCAGCTAGCAGAGATGTTTCCCAACCTGTCTGAAAACGATGTGGCCTTTTGCTGTATGTTGAAATTGCAGCTATCTGAAAAAGAAATCGCAGCGCTTATGGGCATCAGTACCGATCAGGTAGAAGTTAAAAAGACTACACTACGTAGGAAAATAGGTATGGGTGATGATATCCTAGGGTTTGAAAAATTGATAGATCATTTGGAGTAATGTCAGGCTATGCCTTACAAAGTAAATGTACTACTTAGGTTGAAGAGACACCAAAACTTTTCCCATCAATAATATCAGCGCTAGTTGTAGCTTTGCGGGCGTTTGTCAATAAACACATTTCAAATTTGAAAAAATCGTATAAAACTGCTGCTGTTATTGGTTTTGTGTCCAAGGGCATTATCTATGTGGTAATAGGAGTGCTCTCTCTTATGGCAGCTTTGAACATGGGAGGCGATAGTTCGGGCACCAATCAGGCGCTATTGTTCCTGAAAAAACAACCTTTTGGGCAGGTATTATTGCTGCTCCTTGGCGTAGGTCTTCTTTGCTATTCTTTCTGGATGTTTCTTCAAGCTTTTAAAGATCCTGAAAATATTGGTTCGGATTACAAGGCGAAATTACGGCGCTTTGGTCTTTTTACCACGGGCTTAGTCTATGTAGTTGTGGCTTTTCTATGTTTTTATCATCTTTTTTCCTATCCCATGGAGGAAAGCTCAAACTCGCGCTATCTGGATTTTTTGGGACCTACAACCTTAAGCTACGTTTTTATCGGCATTGGTATTGTTTTGACCATGCAGGGGATTGTACTTACCGTTGGAGTTATTAAGGGCGGGTTGTTGGATCAGTTTAATCTGGAAGGAAGGAAAGGTGCGGCCATTATAAGGACAGTGGGGCAGTTCGGGTTTTACGCCCGTGCATTTGTGGTGGCCATTATTGCCTACTTCTTTTTCAGGGCCGGAATTTATACAGGCAATCACGATATAAAGGGAATTCAGGATGCTTTTAAATTCTTGGATCAATCCACCTTTGGGAGAATATTGATGGCTATTACCGCTGTTGGATTTATTTCATACGGAGCATTTTTTGTATTGCTAACGCGGTATCGGAGTTTTGAAAAGGAATGATCTGATTTTTTATAAAACTTGGAATTTTCCAACTTATAAAAATAGAATGTGCATGACCCAATTACTTATAAAATTGCAGCAGAATTCCTACTCACACTTTCCTTGTGTCCAAGAAATAATCCCAGCACGATCTGCGGCACAGGGGTTACTATAAGTCTTGCCATCGCAACCACATACTGGATTGTATTCCATGGTGCAGGGGCCATCACTTATCTTTGCAGGGTCTATGCAAGCTCCGGATCGGGTTACGCCACAAGCTGCTATACATAAACTGACAGGTATTGCTGCCAAAATTAATTTTTGGTTGAAGTATTTCATAAATAGGTGGTTTTAGGAAAGCTAAGGTAAGCGAAAGTTAGCTACTATATAAAGGGTGCGTCTTAAATTTTTTCTACTATTATGAACGTCTTCTCGCTATTCCAGTTTGGGAGTTCATGAAAGTGGTATTCTAACTTTAGGTATAAAAAAACCTCCCATTGGGAGGTTTTAATTATTTTATGAAATGTGGTTTTACAGTCCAAGAATGGTAAGTAAAATCACTTGGATGGTTACTTCGGTGTTTGCCGAAACCATAACTTCCATAAGGTCTAGGCCCAAATCGCCCTCTGCCTCAATCATTCTGGTAAACTCGTATTCGTGGATAGTGAGATAAGCCTTATAAATGCGCTGAAAACCTATATTCCCGATATGGTTCTAACCGACTTCAATCTAGTGGGCATGAATGCGTTCGATGTAATAAAAATTGCTAAAAACTACAACGCTAAAATTCCAGTGGTAGTGATAACGGGAAATCTTAAGTATGAAGCCGATCGGGAAAAACTACTTGAGTGTGGGGCCGAAGGTTTCTTTTTAAAAGAACCCATCAACACTTTAAACGAGCGTATGCAGCCCCTATTCCACACTATAATAGAAACGCATAAGGAACAGTTGGATAAGATACGCAACGAAAGACGGAAATATGACAGTTCCAAATCTCAAAGTGATTTTTTAAGGGAGTACACTTTTGGCGAAAATCAAGAAGATAATGAAGAGAAGGAGGAAACAAAAGAAAATACTTCATTCTTCGATAAGATCATTCAGATCTTTAAGAGATAGCCAACCCAATAAATATTTGCAATTCAGTATCACCCTTAGTCAATACTACATGGGGCGGTTGGGTCTTTACTAACACATTTCGTTAAAAATGTATCGATTTTAAAACAGCTGCGTTAAAACATTGATAAAGTTGTTTTTGGTATGAGCTTATAAAAAATTCAAGCTTTCGGAAAAGGCTTGGTTCCCATTCGTTGAAATAATGAAAGTTCAGTTGTCCAGAAGAACCATCTGCTTTTCAAAAAACAAAAACTAGCTTGAAGCATAACTGAGGATTTATTTCTGGGGATAATAATTCGAAATTGAAAATTCTAATAATTAGAGATAGCAATGGAGGTAGTTTTAAGCCTATACGGTATAAGGTACATTACAAGGGGGATTTGAAGGATAAGGCCTGAAGCGAATATGCGCTATAGGTGATGTGCAAATTTTGAAGAGTTGAAAATTAAAATGAAATATTAGTCACTTTATACTAAAAAGTCACCTTCCCTTATAAGAGGTTTTAGGGTTCTGTTCTCGTTCTCGGTTGACTGTTTTCGGTTATCTGTTATCGGTAGTCGGTTTGTCGTGTGATGGGTGAGGGGGGGCACTTTATTTTAGGTGGGTTAGGATTATTTCAGGATTTACACCTGTGTATTGGGCGAATTCGTAGACTGTTAGGAGGTGGTGTTTTTGTTTTTTGAAGTAGGTACGTACTTCCTTATTCAGGTCTAGTGCATGACGGTAGGATTTGCCCGTGAGGAGTTGGATATTCTTGGGGTATATTACAATGCGGGTGGGGCGTGGCCTTTTCCCTTGGAAATTATCTTTATTTTCATCTGTAGGTTCCATGTCTTGGGATGAAATGGGTGGGGAGGGGTTTGATTTGAGTGCATAGATTTTGTGGGTTGTCGGTTGTGGGTTATTGTGTTGAGTTTTGTTGGTTGTCGGTTATGGGTATATACTTATTAGATTGTGGTATAAGCCCTTCCGTCACCCGACGGGAGGGTCGGGAGCCACCTTTTTCTGTATGATGTTTTTTCTTTTGATTTGTTATTATTGCTTATGGGAAGGATTTTTGTGATTTGGGCAATTATAGTGAAAGTAGCCTTAACCTAGGCTTTGGGTAGCTTAAACGTAGCTTAAACCATACACTCGTCATACTTTAGACCTCCTTGAACTACCCATTAGCTCACCTTGACATATACAGTAGCTCACCTCGACATATGCATTAACTCACCTTGACATATACCCTATCTCCCTCTAAGGTATATTACCTTATCGTTTTATGGTATGAAAAATTTTGTAATTTTTTGGAACTTTTAGTCCCTTAAGGGGGATGTTCGACCTATTGTTTTTTTATACTATTTATGTAACCCATGAGAACTCCAACAGGGTTTTTAGTTCGGAAATGTGAACAAAGTTTATATGTCGGGGTTTCCTTTGTACAATCTTTAGATAGAGGATTTTTTTAAAGAACAGTTGGTCGCCCAAATAATAGAGCAAAAAGGCCCGCATACTATCGTTTATAAAATATTTTGGGAGGGGTTTGTTTTTTTCCACATGAATATGAAGGTTGCTCTTGCCTGTGGAGGGATAGGTTTTATAGATATCAAAGTAGATATCATATACGTGAATATCGGGACCAAAAAACTTATAGTGTTTGTTGAAGTCATGGAATTCGCCGCTCCAAGGAGAGAGGCCCATTTTAAAGAGCCAATATTCATTTTCGGGAGCTCTTTCCAGTAGTTCTGTTATTATTCGTTTTAAGCCTAAGCGGCCTTTGGTCAAGAAGACAAAATGTGCTTCCCCATTCGGGGGTCGGTTAACGAGGGCCTGTAATTTAGGGTGTATGTTTTGAAGGAGGTAATCGAGCAGTTCGAACTTGCTTTTAGGAACGATTCCATACTTTAGATTTTCCAAGATAAAGAAGCTCTCTTTTTCAAAGAACTCCCAGAATTGTTTGATTTTTGATTCCATGGTTTTAAGATTTGGTTGTGGGTTGTCTGTTTTCGGTTTTCTGTTTTCGGTTGCCTCCAGCTTCGCTGAAGCTACGGAATACTTGATAGGTGGATGAGAGTTTTTTGTTGTTGGTTGTTTTTTTGTTATCCTTGTTCGACTTCCAGGCGTTCGAGGGTGAAATTATCGGGTGTTTGGAGGTAGGCGTAGGTTGGGGTTACGGTCGCTCCTAGTTTTCTTTTTTCAAAAGCTGCCGTTAGTCCTAGGGCTATTGTTTTCGCCCTTATTTCGATTGCTCTTTTTATTGTTTGGTATAGGAGTTGGCGATAGATCTGATATTGTTCAAGGTATAAATAATCCATTCCAATAAAGGCAGGTACATAGGTGTTGTGCGCGTTTTTGTAACATAGCATTACACCCATCATTTTGTCTGGATCCGTCTTGGGGCTAAGTGTAATAAATTCCCAATTGGGATGTGCGGCCATATTTGCAAACAGTTTTGAGGGAAAGGAAAATGTGTTCAATCCCAAATTATTTTGATGGACATTCGAATAGAGTACCTCAATTCGCTTCAGTTGAATGGGGGAAGGCGTTCGTAATACTTTTATATGCAGTAGCTCTTCAGGTTTTAAAATCTCTTTTCTAAGGTGCTTTCTGTTTCTGGAAGAGAGTTTTGCGATATAGCTTTCCACAGTTTCATTTTCATCAAGTTGAATGCTGCACGAATCTGGCATTTGGATTCGCACAAAGCCTTGGCCCTGAAAATAGTTATGAAATATTTCATTTTCCCTGAAATCGCGCAGGACGATCATTTTTGCTTCCAATGGCTGTTCCAATTCCTCCAAACTTCGTATTAAAAGATTCAGGGCCTCCTGTTTTTGGGGATGTTCATTATATAAATAGAGATGTTCGCCTTCCGTAAAGAGGGAACCCAGGCTAATTACATTGGAGGTTAAATAGTAGGGACGGAATTTGCGTTCTTCCTCAATTTTTCGGGAAGTTGCTACAGGCGCGAGCATATCGTCCTTCCATATACTTAGGGTGATATAGGTTGCTAAAATAGGCTGTTGCACTTGGTCAAATATTATTAGATATCTGAACGTCCAGTTGTGTTCCATTTGGGCATTGCTACTAAAAGATTCCTCCAAAAATTTTAGACCATCCCAATCGAATACGCCTTTGTTACCAAGTAGGGAGTTCCAAAGTTGCTTGTCAATTTTTAAAATGGAGTCTTCCATCTGTAATTTTAAATTGCTGTTAGTTTTAGTATTAATTGTTGTTTCCTTTTGTTTTTGTTTCAACTTGAATGCATGAAAGACTCTTTCGGTATTGGTGTGGGTGTCTTCGAGCGCCTTTGGGAAATGATATTGCATTGCCTCTACAAGACCCTTGATTTCGTCGTTTTGGTTGTGTCTTGAAATGGTTATGCGGACGCCCGTATTCTTGACGGGGACCGCGGGAAAGATTCCAAGGTTTACATAAAATCCTTCTTTCATTAGACGATTCACAAAGTTGTAGCCTGTTTTAGGCATTCCGGTGCCTATATAAAAGACCGGAGATATATTTTCATCAATTAACGGAAGGTCGGTTTGCTGTAATAACTTATTAAAATAGGTAACCCTATCCCTTAATTCAGCTTGAAGAGAATATATTTCTGGAGATAGGTGTATTTCCGCAGAAGCGATAGCGGCGCCGATGGAAGCTGGTTCCAGTTGGGCCGAGAACGTTAGTGGACCGCCAAAAGTTTTTATGCGGTTGTACATTTTTTTGTTGGCGCATACCAATACGGCGCCACTAGCCCCAAAGGTTTTGCTGAGGGTACCGAAGAGCAGCACATTTTCAGATAGTTCCTTAAGTTCGCTCAAGACATAGCCTGTGCCGTTTTTACCTATCCAGCTCATGCCGTGCACATCATCAAAATAGAAGTTGAGTTGGGGGTATTTTTGGCTGAGTGCCATGAGGTTGGTTATAAGGGCGAAGTCGCCGTACATGGAATATATGCCATCTGCCATATACCAGATTTTCTTTCGCTTGTTTGCATATTGCTTGATTTTATCCTCGAGCATATTCAAATCATTATGGCGTACCATATCAATTGGGACGTTGCGGTTCTTTAAAATTTTAGCCGCACTCTGGACGCTCCAATGTACCTGATGGTCGAGGATGATGGCATCCTGATCCTGCACTGCACTGGGGATTACACCTATATGACCCAGTGTGCTGTTTTTGGTGATGATAATGGGATGGCCATACATTTCGCCAATCTTTTGTTCCAGGCTTGCATATAGCGGATTGGAGATGTAGGATTTGGACAGAGGAAATTGTGTACCATACTTATTAATGGCATCTATGGCAGCGGTTTTTAAGCGTGAATCCTGTTCCAAGCCCAAATAGCCAGTTGTACCAAAGTGATAGAGGCTTCGGTCTTTTACCTCTATGGTTCGTCCGTTGAATTTTTCGCCTTGGGCATAGAGGTGAAGCACCCCTTGTTGTTTGGCGTCTGTAAACACTTCATTTACAGTGTCTAAAAAATTGTTGTGTTTAATTTTTGCCATGATTTTATCCTTTTGTAAAAAAAGGTACAGGCATTTTCTTGAAATAAAAAGTGGCATGATGATATAATACCTTATGGTTAAGCATATTTTCATTTTAGGCAAGAAAAAGAGATTTTCAAGGGTGTCATACATCGATAATAGTTACCAATCCAGACATATTTTTGTAGCTTTATATTGATTTACCAGTTTTCATTCATGTTAGGTTCCATTGAAAATAATTATGCAACGTACAAAATTGCAGCAGGTGTACTATACATACGTTACCATATTGGGGTATCGATTGACTTACCAGCTGCCATACAGATTGTTGCGGATCGATTACATCTACAAAAGGGTCAGGCTTATCCTGCCCTTTGTGATATGCGTGGTGTACGGGAAGTAAAAAAAGCCGCACGGGATTATTTGGCTTTGGAAGGTTCTGTACTTTTAAAGGCAGTGGCATTTTTAGTGGAACCCTCTGTATCTGAAGTGATCTCAAAATTTTATCTCTTAGCCAGTAAGCCACCCATACCCGCGCAGGCCTTTCAGACTTCAGAGGAAGCTGAAAAATACTTGGTGAATTATTTATGATCTTGTTTTTAACCTATTACATAACTCCCCTTTAGTAGATTGAATTGTAATCAAAAAACTATACTGTTATGTCTAAAAAGAAGCGTCTTAAAAAGTTAAGAAATTTACTTTTGGAAATGGGAACGGGAAAGTTTTTCTACCGTTTGGAAAGGTCTGGGAAAAACGATAACGTGGAGGCTCTTGTATCAGTAATCAACATGATGGCTGAGGAAATTGAGGAAGCCTTGTTGCACCAAGGGTATGCCAATGCGAATAAAACCATCAAGCATATTGTAGTTATGCACTTTATATTTGATGGAAATGGAAAAATAGTGGCAGTGAATCCGGAGGGCTGTTCCATTTTAGATTATCAATGTGAAGACATCATAGGCCAACCCTTAACCCAATTTCTGGATGAAAACACCTCTACAACGTGGGAAGCTTATATTAAGAAACACCGAGAAAATAAGAGTGGGGAACATGCCGTTGAACTTGCCTTTAGAACCAAGAAGGGACTTCTAATTCCCAGCGCCTGCTATGTGTATTTGATTAAAGATGCGCAGGGAAATAGAGAAGAAACATTGCTTACGGTTGTAAAACATTCAAAAAAACAAGTATCCCTTGAAAACGAGCTACGGGAACCAATACTGAAAATTCACAAAAGCAAAGCCATGGTAGGGGAATTGGAGGTTACGGAACCCCTACGAAAAAAGGTTCGATTGACACAAGAGGATATACGGATGATAGAAGATGCGCATAGTTTGATGCTCAATGATCTTTCACGGGATTTCCGCCCCTTGAAGGAATTTGCACTCCAATTAGGAACGAACACATTTAAATTAAAGTATGGGTTTAAGGAACTGTACGGGATAAGCGTTTATCGTTTTTTAAGAAAGGAAAGGCTACGAAAAGCCAAGGTGTTAGTACAATACGGAGACAAGCCGTTTAAAATTATTGCTCAAATTTGTGGGTTTAAAAGTGTGCCCCATTTTTCGCGAATCTTTAAGAAGGAGTTTGGGCTTACACCGACCGAATTACGACAGAAAACATTTTTAGGGGATACATAATTATTGATTTTTCCGTCTTTTTTGAAGTAATACCTTATAGGCAAGGAAAACTCCCAAATGCACAAATTATAATTCGGAATTTTATCATATCAATTTAAACGATATGATGTTAAGATTAAAAAATAGAACGACTGTTGAAGCTATAAGTGTTCTCTACGCTATTCTATACATTTATGCCGCGGTAAGTAAACTATTGGATTTTGATGTCTTTGTAGGACAACTAGCCCAGTCGCCATTATTGAGTGCTTTTGCATACCCCATAGCCCTTTTGGTTCCCACAGTGGAAATTTTGATCGCCGTACTGCTAATGATTTCCAAGTTTAGGCATTTTGCCTTATTTGCTTCTTACCTGCTAATGGTGATGTTCACTACCTATATATTGATTATCCTTAATTTTTCAGATTTTATTCCCTGTTCCTGTGGCGGGGTGCTTGAGAAATTAAGTTGGACTCAGCATTTACTATTTAACATAGGCTTTATTATTCTTTCCGGTATCGCAATATTCTGTCTTCCCTCTGATTCAAGAAATAATAAAATTACCATATTGGCAATACTTATGGTAATTGGGGTTGGAATAGTGAGTTTACTGTTTGTTTTATCGGAAGAACAAACCCACCGAAACAATGCCTTTATCAGGCGCTATCCCCATCATCCCATCATAACTTTGGATACGCTGGATCTAACCTATAATTCCTATTATTTTGCGGGCATTGATTCCAGTTCTGTTTATTTAGGAAATTATACCGCCCCTTTAAAGATACTAAAGGTCTCCCGTGATTTGCGGGATACCGTTCATTATCAAATAGAGGTGCCGCGATTAAAAATGCCCTATCGGTCAACTCATATCAATATTATTGGAAATGCCTTTTTTCTTTCGGATGGAACAGTACCTATTATACATAGGGGCAATACAAAAGATTGGCGAATCGACACTAGCTATCATAAGGTGCCTTATTTTTCAAAATTAATGCCCATTAACCCAGAGAAACTAGGAATACGCACCTTAAAAAGTGAAACACAACAGACTATACTTGGAACTATTTCTTTAAAAGACAGTATTGAAATCAGCCTTAAGCAGGATGTGTTAACAGGCACTATTGATGGGTATTTTGATCGTGACGGAATCCTTTTGTTTAACAAGCAGCTAGACAAGCTTCTCTATGTGTACTATTATAAAAATGAGTACGAGAACATTAATCCCTTTACTTGGAACAAAAGCACCCATAAAACCATTGACACCATTTCGCAACCTATTTTGGACATAAGTACAAACCAAACTACAGGACGGAAAAGCTTGGGAGGGAAATCGGTTATTGTGAATAGATTGGCGGCTACTTATGGGAATCTGTTATTTATCAATTCCAACCGATTGGGCCGTTATGAGCCCGATGAATCCTCAGAAATGAAATCAATTATTGATGTGTATGACATTGTTGAAGGAATCTATTTGTTAAGTTTTACCATAGACCGATATAATAAAGAACAATTTTTGGATTTTCAGGTTTTCGGGGAAGACATCTATGTTTTGATGAACCAAGACTTACGGCACTTTAGGATAAAAAACAAGTCGAAATGGAAATAACAATATAAAAGAAACACGGCGCTGTGTAAGGGATGAGGCCGAAAACCTTTAGAAAAGAGTAGGCTCTATATTAATTTAAAATTTTTTATTATGAAGTCAATTAGAAAAAAATGGATACTGCCGATAGTGGCATTTTCCATTGCTATTGCCGGCGCTTTTGCCAGCAATATTGAGACAAAGAGTGCGGCTCCGGTATTGGGATACCTTGACCACCCCCAACCCTGCAAAATCTCTGTACAATGCGATGATTCGGGTGTTATTGCATGTACCAGTGGAGGACAGGTTGCCAAAAGGAAGAATGCATTAGGCACTTCCTGTAACCTACCGGCATTTAAATTTATGCCTGGGCAGTAAAAATGGAAAAGGCTGGTTTTTACCAGCCTTTTTTATTAATTGAACGCTTCCATCCACTGGGGGCGTTTTTCATTTTTTAAAAAATAGCCAAACCATTCACTATACTTTTGGGTGGCATCAAGTTGGGCTTCCTGACTGAAGAGGTCATGGCCCTCGTCGGGATAGATCAACATTATATGCTCCTTATTTAAAATTCGCAGGGCGTTGTACATTTCAATGGATTGTTCCCAATTGATATTGGAATCTTGATCGCCAGCCATGGTTAGGAATGGGACATTTATAGATTCTGCAAAAGTTAAAGGCGAATTTTCCTCATATTTTTGGGGAATCTCGAAATATGGCGCATTAAATCGGAACTGATCATTAAAAAATCGTCCCATTTGGGGGCGTGACCATAGCCAAGCATTTGATAAATGAAAACTACGTAGGTTGTGAACTCCTGCAGCGGAGACCACAGTTGCGAAAAGGTTGGAGCGGGCTGCAATGTAACTCGCTTCAAAACCACCGAAGGAATGGCCAAACAAGCCAATTTTATTTTTATCAATAAATGGCTTTTTGGAGACCTCGATTACAGCAGCCGTTACACAATTAAGCGCGGATACCATGGGTTCATTGACCCTATATTCAATATCAGGAAAAAACACAAAATAACCTTCAGTAGTATAATTGCTGCTATTAATAACTGCCCCATTGTAAAGGGAAGGGTTTTGATAGCGATGGAATTTTGGGGACATTTTTTCATAAATATAAGTAATCATTGGATATTTTTTGGAAGGGTCGAAATTTGAAGGATAAAACAGGGCCCCTTTTAGGGAGTTGCCATCCTCGGTTTCAAATTTTACCATCTCTTTTTTTCCCCAATTAAATCCAAAATGTTGGGAGTTACTTTGAAAAACTTTTATACTATTGTAGCTATACGAGTTATAACAATATAAGGCGGGGGGTTGATCAAAGCTTTCCAAGGAATATAAAAAGGTATCGTTAGTTGATTTGGAAATATTGGAAATCTTGAAATCCTCCAAGACGAGCCTTTTAAGTGTGCCGTTAGGCAATAACTGATACAAACCATTTCGGGCAGTAGTTTTCTCCGATGTTCTCAAAAGAAGGCTTTTCGTTAAATCAATATTATGGGCAGTAAAACCAAAAAGGTTATTTTGTCCAGCCTCCGTTTGAGAAAGCCTAAAAACGAGCTGTTCCTTTTTTCCATTCGTTAGTTTTTTTACGCTCTTACCTTCCAAGGAGATTGCCCAGATGTCATGCTCATCATAAAGTAAAACCTCCTTCTCATTTTCTGTCCATCCCGCCAAGCCGTAGGGATTAATTTGGCCCGCTTTTAAGTCACTTTTATTTAAAAAACTCTCAGGAATACCTTTTGTGAGATTAAAATGGATATTAGTTGCCGCTCTATAAATCCACCAATTGTCATCCTTAAAATAACAGAGATAATTTCCCGTAGGGGAAACATGCCAAGGAATTTTGAAGGGTAGAGCCATTACAAATCTTTCTTCACCTGTAGCTGTATTGAATAACTTAATGGGTGTTTTATTTCTGTCCATGGATTGGTCCTCAAAGAAACTATAGGAATATACAAATTTAGCTTCATTGCCCCATATGCTTTTAGAGCACTGGCTGTCGCCCATAAGATGGATTTTGTTATTATTAAGGTTCAAAGAGACCATAATTGGGGGATCGTGGGCATAAGATTTATCCACTGAATAGTACGGATAAATTACTAAATCCTTGGTGTTCCATACCTGGACATTTGAGCCATGGTCTTCTTGAGGGATATCCTTGGGAATTTTTTGAATGTGAAAAAACAGTTTGCTGTTATCGGGCGTAAAATGTAGGGTTGTGCTGATGTTGTTTACTATTTTACAAGGGTCGCTCAGTTGTACCTGCTCCATTGAGTTGAAGGAGCCGTGGCTGTTTTTCTTACTCTTAACATTAAACCAATGGACGATGTTGTTATATCCTTTGTCCAACTCCTCAAAGCAGGCCAGATGGCCATCGGTGCCCCAAATAATTTTTGTAAAAGGATTAACACTGCTCATTAAAATGGTTTTGGGAGTATCCTTTTTTTCCAAATTGAGATAGCCCAATTGGGAGCCATTTTCGGTTTTTTGGGAGAAGGCCAGATACTCGCCCGCATTATCGAAATCATAATCCATTATGTTAGGTATGTAAGCAAGAGCGGAGTTCCCAGGTGTTGTAACTGTTAGGTTTTTTGTTTTCGAGTTTCCTTCTCCTTTAGATTCGCTTAGAACCGCAAGGTATTTTTCCTGTGGAGAAACCTTATAATCTACGGCATTTTGATATGCGGTATCAGTTCCTGTTTTTAAATTTTTGAGGACAAGGGTATTGTTGACGAGGTATAAGTAGCGATCGGAATTTTCAAGAAATTGTTCCTGTTTACCATTGGCTACGACAATTTGCCTGCTGTCTTGAATGTTCTGGATGACGAGCGTATCTTCCCCGCTTTTGTAATATTTATGGAAGGAAAACCACGATCCGTGATTATTTAATTTAGGCGGGGTAATATTGTACCATAGCTTATAATCTTCAGGCGTAAGGTCCTTTTTTTTGACAGCCTGGCCCCAAATGGGGCAGGCCATCAATACCAGCATTGAGAAAATTACTTGGGTAGTGCTAATCCAAAATAATTTTAGCGGATTATTGTTATTTTCCATGTTAGTAGCCGGGATTTTGCGGTTGCAGGTTTGGATTTAGGAGTAGGTCTTTTTGGGGAATGGGAAAAAGTATATCATCACTATTCCATCCCGGTTTAATGTTACCAAGAACATTATCTATAATCCCCGTTCTTTTTAAATCGAAGAAGCGATGGCCATGCTCTGAAAATAATTCCACCCTTCTTTCCTGCATTATTGCATTATGCAATTCCTCGTTCCCATTTGCATTGGTAGGTGGCAACCCTGCCCTGGTGCGGATTAGGTTGATGTCGGACTGGGCAGCTGATAAATCGCCCATATGCACCCTGGCCTCGGCGCGGATCAGGTATTGTTCTGCCAATCTTAAAATAATGGAATACTCTGCATTGGTAGGTTCTCCAGCCTGATGTTTATATTTGAAGGGATAGTACCAGTTCTGGGTACCATCGGTGACCGTGCCAATCCATTGTTCTTTTCGCAGATCGCCCGATTCAAAGGCATTTACAAGGGAAGGGGTAAGCGCCCTTGTGGGGGGAGGGGCAGTCTCAAAAATAAAATTCCCCGCCTCTAAGGTGTTTTTTCCGACAAACTCCGGTTGAAGTTGCCAAATTATGGAAGGGCTTTCCTTTAGGAAAACGTTTTCGGGATTGGTTTCCCATGAAGTGTTTTCAATTACAAGAGAAGCCATTGCCGCGGCCTTTTCCCAATTTTGGGAATAGAGGTAGACTCTTGCGAGAAGTGCGGCTGCCGTTTTTTGGTCTGGTCTTACTCTTTCACCGCTGGATTCATTAGGGGGTAAGAGGGTGCGTGCGGTTTCCAGATCCTCAATAATGTATTGATATACATCCACTACCTTATCGCGATGGGCTTTCTGGTTGAGGAGGTAGTTGGTGGTCTTAATATATGGAATATCACCGTAGAGGGTAACGAGATAAAAATGGACTAGGCCTCTAATAAATAAGGACTCACCGCTAAATTGGGCAATTTCCTCTTGAGAAAAATAGGGCTCCTTTACACCTTCCAATATGGCATTGGCAGCATAGATTTGGTTGTAAGATCCATCCCAAATTTGTGCTACCGAGGTATTGGTAGCAAGAAGGGCATTTTTATTGAACTGTTCTTCCGGAAGACCATAGGGGCTGTAGTAGTCGAACTCATCGGCATATTGCCCCAACAGTGTACTGAGGCCTTGGGCTTCTCCAGTTAACAGGATTTCGTCGCGCAGTTTTGCATAGATACTCAACATAGCTGCTTCTACCGTTTTAGCGTCCGTATAGAGAACGTCGTTGCCTATTAGGTAATTTGGCGTGTCTACTTCAATGAAATCCTCACAGGACCAAAGACATAGTACCAAGGTAAAAATAATAATCGAGACGCTCTTGGTCTTATATTTTTTTAATAATTTTTTCATTTCATCAGTTTTTTTGGTTAAATACTTAATTCCACTCCAAGGCTCATCACCCGTAATGGGGGAAGTTGCCCGAGGGATTGTGTTTCTGGATCCATTCCGATAAAGTCCGTGATGGTAAAGAGGTTTTGGGCAAGGCCATAGATACGGCAGCCGACCCCTAATGCCGTTTTTGGAATTGAATAGGAGAGGGAAACATTTTTTAGGCGGAGAAAGGAGGCATCGCTTACTACGGCACTGCTATAGGAATGGTAGCTATAGGCTACATAGGCGTCTTCATTAAAGCCCGCTGTAAACTGTTGGTTGAAACCCTGATCTCCGGGCTGTTGCCAATGGTCAAGCACCTCAGTTGGCTGGTTCGCCATGAAACCTGCGGGGGCAGAGGTGTATTGGAAATTGTAGCCTGTCTGTTTTACGAACTGCAATAAAAAATCAAAGCTGAGATTTTTATAGGTTATCGTATTGCCAAGACTGCCATAATAATCTACCCCCACACGCACCGGTTTTTTTAGATCGTTCGGGAAGGATATATTTCCGTCACCATCATAGTCCTCAAAGGTGTAAAGACCGGTTTGGGGGTCAACACCTGTATAGTTTAGCAACAGCGCTATGTCCAATGGTTCGCCCACTACAAATTGGTTGGCATAGGTAGAGCCTTCCAGATTTGGGAAGGAGATCAATTTGTTGCGCGGTACTGTCAATTGGGCCGTGGTGGTCCAGGTGAGGTTTTCGTTTTTGAGGTTTACGGTATTTAGCTCTATTTCCAAGCCGCGGTTTTCCACCGTAGCATCCAAGTTTGCCTGAATGGAGGGGAAGCCCGTTGTACCAGGCAGGGGGATACCCACCAATTGACTGGAAGAGCGATTTCGGTAAAAGGCCGTGGTAAGATTGATACGATCCTTTAGAAAGCCCAATTCCAAGGCAAGTTCCATTTTTCTGTTGGTTTCCCATCCGTAATCAGGGTTGTAGAGATTGGCGGGTTGTAGGGTAGAGATGCCTTGATAGGAAGTGCCCGTACCTATATAGGAATTTAGGTAGCCATAATTCCCAATCTGGTCGTTCCCACTACTGCCATAACTGCCCCTAATTTTTCCAAAGCTTAAAAATGGCAGCCCTTCCTTAATGAACTCTTCATCTCCAAAAAGCCAAGCAGCCCCCACGGCCCCGAAATTGGCAAAACGTTTGCCAGGACCAAATCGGCTGGAGCCATCGCGACGACCGGTAAGGTTAAGGATGTACTTTGACTGCCAGTTCAGGTTAATCCTTCCATAAACCGCATTGTACCTGTATTCATCTTCCTTATTGGAAAGAATAATATGATCGGTAGCCGATGAGAGATCGTAAATAAGGTTGTTGCTCGTAAAGCCCATGGCATACTGGGTGCGTCCGAAGCGGGTTTCACTTTGGAAGGTAGTTCCCGCCAAAATGGAGAATCCCATTTTACCCAATTGATGTTCATATTCCAACTGCGGTTCCAAAATCCATGAACTACGCTTGGCCGTATTGACTGTTATGGAAGAATATTCGGAACCCAAGCCAAAGGCGGGGTCGTATATTGTGTTAAGGTTTGTATTGGTCTCTTCCAGATGGATTTCGTTATACCCAAGATTGGCTGACACGGAAAAGCCTTTAAATAGGGTATAGGCTATATTCCCATTCCCCAAAAGGGTGCTGGATTGGGAGCGATAGTTGGCTGCCAATTGTGCGAGGGGATTGGAAAAGGTACTGTTTTCCCAATTAAGCTCCCCGTTTTCATCATAGAGGGCAGGGGCATTGGGGGGAAGGTTTAAGGCGGGATGAACAAAGGCCGTTGTAGGGAGTCGGTTATTGTCACTAACATAATTTCCGGTAACACGGAGACGTAATTTTTGGTCCTCAGATGTGTGGGAATAGGAGGAAAGGAGGGAATTTTTTTTATAATCAAAATTTCCTGGGAATACAGTGGTTTCCTTACGATGGCTTCCTTTTACTAGAAATTGGTTATTGATACTTCCACCCGTAATGGATGCCTCTAATGTATTGTAGTAAGCAGTATTGCCCAGAAGCACTTCCTGCCAGTCGGTATAGCGGGTCTGGTTCCATGTGCCATTGATATCATAGGCATTGGCAGGATATTCCGTAATGCCATCATTGGCAAACCCCTCGTGGCGCATTGCCAGATATTGCTCTGTATTGAGCAAATCCATTCGACGCGTGAGACTTCCCACGCCCGTAGAAGTACCCAATGTTAGCGTAGTTTTACCAACCTTTCCTTTTTTGGTAGTGATAAGCACCACCCCATTGGCGCCGCGGGAACCATAGATGGCGGTGGCATCGGCATCCTTAAGAACCTCAATGCTTTCTATATCGGTTGGGCTTATGCTATTTAATGGGCTCTGTGCATGACCCATTACATTGGAAACTTCAGTATTACCGAGGGATTGGGAGGGATATGGTATTCCATCCACAATATAAAGAGGTTCGCTACCATCGGCACGGATGCTGTTGCGGCCACGGATGCGGACGGAAAAGCCACCCCCTGGGACACCAGTGGTCTGGACAATATTTACGCCCGCCATTCTTCCCTGTAAAGCGGCAAGGGGATTGGAAACAGGTTGTCTTTCAATCTCCTCTGCGGTGACCCTCGAAATACTCCCAGTCTTCTCCCTATCGGAAACTTTATAATACCCAGCATTAATAACCACCGCATCCAAAGCCTGCGCATCCACCTCCATAACAACATTTAAAATAGGGGCACTGCCAACTGCAACTTCTTGCAACTTATAGCCTACATAAGTAAACACCAGCGTATCGTTTGCGGATGCACTAAGGGAGTACCGCCCCTCCAGATCGCTAATGCTCCCCCGGGCGCTGTTCTTTACCAAGACGTTGACGCCACTAAGCGGGTCCGCGCCTGAGGTAATAATGCCACTAATGGTTTTTTGTGGCTGGTTCTGAGAAAAAATAGGGGAGTTGTAGGTTAAGAAAAGGGCAAAAGATAGTGCATAGGCATAGCTTCGCCTGTACTTATTTTTCATAATTTTGCATCAGTTAAGTGTTATACATTATTTTAACTACTGGCCTGCTCCAACGTCGTCGAAAACTGGGAGCGGGTCATTTTTTTTGGTCCCCCCGGCCCCCGAAGGGGGTGAGGAGCCTTTTTTTTGTAGTCCCCCCGGCCCCCGAAGGGGGTGAGGATTACTTACTACTCTGTTGATTAAGGAATTAGCGAAGAGCGAAAAGCGAATAGACGCTACTCAATACTAACTACTCACTACCATAGTCGCGAAAAATCATAAACAAAACTGAAACAATTGCTTTAAAAGAAAGTTGAGGTTAGCAATAACGACCAAGCCCCATACAAAAGGGCGCAGGACTCAACTTACCACGTTAGAGGTACTGGTATACCGTGCAATGATAAGAGAGGCTGCGCCCGGGACGCAAGCCAATCTGCTTATCATCTCGTTGCAAAAATTACCAGTTTCCTAACGCGAGATTCAAAGCGAGGGCTTCAATATTTTGATTTGAAGAATCGCAAATATATGTTACTAAAACAAATATATAAAAAATAATTTAAACATCCACATGTGGATGTGATATAAATTTTTTAAAAGCCTTAATTACGTCTTTTTATATAGATGAAAGAAGAGATAATTGAAATAGTAATTTCCGAACTTGATTTTTATTTAATCCAAAAGGTTAAAGAATTAAGGTCATCACCTATTTATATATCTCAAATGAAATTATCCCAACTTCTAGATCAGTCTGAAGGTTATGTGGGTAAAGTGGAAAATCTCAAAGAGCGTTCTAAATATAATATCCGTATATTAAATAAATTAGCTCAAATCTTTAATTTGCAATCTTATTCTGAATTGCTCCCCGAAAAGATTTTAAAGGGAGATATATTACGGATAAGATTAAAAATTTTTCCTGATCCAAATGATTCAAGAAAGAATCTTTTCAAAGTAATTTCCAAAAGAAATCTTACGGAAGCAGAAATGATATTATTTAAAGCAAATGAATTGGAATATTGTAAGATTATAAAAAAATAGTCTCCTTATTTTTTTAATGAAACTAGTGTATGCCCTGTTAAATATTTATTTCAAAGGTAATATAGCCAAATTGTAAGTAAGCCAAAACAAAACCGGAACTATGAAAAAGGAAAAATTTTTAGAAGATTATTATTGTAAACTTAGCATAACTAACAGCCACACTGACTTGAGAATAGTTACAGAAGTTATTAGGAGAAATAACGGCGCAGTCGTTGATGGTGTTGAAACTAAAATAAATATCAGAGAAACAAATAATTGGATTAACGACAGTCAAACCTTGGTATCACTAAATGAATGGGATTGGGGAAAAATTGTAGAGGAAGCGAAACGCGCACAACTTGATTATTTCTCACAAAGAATACCAATTGAAGATTATTTTCCTTTGGACAGAGCTTCAAACGCAAGCATTGATGATATTTATAAGTAGGTTTCTGTTGGACAGCTTGATAGGGCCTTGCAGTCTTTTTTATAATGATACCTTTTACTTTGAGGTCCTTTGCAGATATAAACATCTGAAACATTGTAAGAAAATGAGGTGAAACATTGAAGAAACTTCACCCAAACCCTTTTGACCAAATTGATTTTTTATTCTATATTATCAAATATTGCATATGTTTGTATAAACTTAAATATGTCATGAATAATATTGATACAATTCCTTTGAATAAATTACTCTTAGACAAGGAAAACCCTAGAATTCATCAAAACATATCTGACCAAATTACACAAGTCAATCTTGCAGAATTTATATATGATAATTTTGGCATTAGTGACCTTAAGGACTCTATATTAAAAAACGGCTATTTTCCTGTAGAACCAATGGTTGCTGTTCCTGCAAATGATGGTAATGATAATTTTATAGTTGTTGAAGGAAATAGGAGGCTAACAACTATTAAAATTTTATGTATTGAGGAATATAGAAATAAATGTATTTCACAAGGGAGAAGAGAAGATTATACCGCTTCGCCTGAATTAATAAGTCGTCTTCAAAAAATACCAGTAGTTGTTGCGAAGAATAGAGCAAGTGTTACAGCGTACTTAGGTGTTAGGCATTTGGGAGGTGTTGTAAGATGGGAGCCTCTTGCCCAATCGAAATATGTATATAACCAAATTTTACTTAAAAAAAAATCATCACGAAGTGGTTTAGTTGCTGATGCAATTGATGCATTTGTAGAAGAAACCAATAATAAAAGTACAGATGTTTTGAATCACTTTTATAAATATTGTATATATAAAGATATGGAGCGAATTATAGATGCGAACCCTAGAATAGAAGCTTCACTTGATAATAAATTTTCCCTTCTCGAAGTGGCTTTGGGCAAAACCGGTAGAACTTCTGTTGCTAATTATATTGGTATTTCAAGCTATGCTAGATTAGACCCCGAAAATTATGAGAACATTATACCTGAGGACAAAGAAAATGAATTGAGAAATATAATAATATGGGTTTTTTCTTTAAACCCTCCGATTAAAGAAAGTAGACAAATAAATGAATATCTAAAACCTATATTAAAGAACCCCATATCAACTAAGGCATTTGAAGATGGAGAAGATAAAGATTCTGCCTTATTGCTTTCAGATACATATGATAACATTATTAGGAATTCCTGTAGTAACATACATAAATCTTTAACCCATATTCAACAAAATTGGGCAAACACACAACCTGATAATAGGTTAGATTTGCTCACTCTCTATAAAGCAAATGTAGTTGAAAGGGTTGAAAGCACAAATACTGTTGTTGATTATAAATAAAATTCATGGATACTGCTATTGATATTATTGAAGATAGAATATCACTAATAGATTCATTTATAAATTTTGAAGAAATTATTAATGAATATTTGAGTGAAACACATACAGATGAAGAATTGCAAGAAATAGATATTTTAAGTTTTAGAAAACGTCAATTGGATTCACTACAGTATAGGTTCATAAAATTATATAATCTAAATATTTTAACTTCAGAGAACGGATATTGCACACTCAAAGTGAATGATGTCCTAAACCTTAATATAAAGAATTACTTACATAGGTTTTTGACCTACAAATCAATTACAGGTGGTTCGAATGCAAACTTAGACGGCTCCGCAGAACTATTTGAGGATATTTCAGCAAATGCTGTAAAAAATTTTTTGGGGGAGGGCTCGAAATCTATAATGATTGGGGAAGGAAGAGCAAATCTAACAGAAGATAGATTGAAAGAAATATCCCTTGAGATAAACGAAAATCCGGGCATTTTTTATAATCTTCCCAATAAAGCTAAAGATGATGGTGTTGATTTTATTGTATATAAACCTATAGACGAAAGAAATATTGGAAATCTAATAATATTGGGACAGGCATGTGTGGGCAAACATTTTAAAGATAAAAAAACGATTTACCAGAGATGGCAAGATGAGTATATAACATTTGCAATTAAACCACCAACAACACTTCTAAGTGTTGTATATTTTCTAGAATCTAATAAATTAAGAAATGTACACTCAGAATTCGGTAATTCAATAATATTTGATAGAGGAAGAATCTTAAGATATTATGATACGTCAGATGAGAATTTGAATAATAGAATTATAGATTTTATAAAAAATATAAAGTGAATATGAAAAGTCTAAAATTTATTGACCTCTTTGCTGGAATTGGTGCTTTTCATATAGCTTTAGAAAGGTTAGGGCATGAATGTGTTTTTGCTTCTGAATTAAGTCTCGATTTAAGATCCTTATACTTCAAAAATTATGGTATAAAATGTCACGGTGATATAACCACAATAGATATTAAAAAAATTCCTAAACATGATATTTTGTGCGCGGGATTTCCTTGTCAAACATTTTCTAAAGCAGGAAATCAAAATGGAATGAAAGAAGCACGAGGTAAGCTTTTTGACGAAATATTAAAAATTTTAACTCATCACAAACCTAGATTTTTTATCTTAGAGAATGTAAGAAATTTGCTAACACATGATTCTGGTAATACTTGGGGTTATATATCGAATAAATTAGATGAGTTAGGCTATTCTTTTGATAAGAAAATATTGTCTCCCCATTTCATAAATATTCCTCAGCATAGAGAACGAATTTTTATTATCGGAAGCTTAGAGTCAACTGATATTGAAAATATTAACTGGTTAAAGGAAGAAAAATATACAAATTGCGTTGATAATATATTAAATCATCATCAGAACCACTCAAATTTAGAATTAGAAAAAATAGACGTATTAAATACTTGGGGAAGATTTATAAACGAATTACCTAAAGATGTTGAGCCATATAGACCACTTTGGTCTATGGAATTTGGGGCTAACTATCCAATAGATGTTATTTGGGAAACTTTATCATTAGAAGATTGGCAACAATATAAAGGTATGTACGGTTATCCTTTAAAAAAATGCTCAACCTTAAAACAGGTATTTGATAAACTGCCAAATTATGTTAAAACCCAAAAGGGATTGCCTCCTGATTGGAAGCAAAGATATATTAATAATAATAGATCCTTTTACGATAAAAATAAAGGCTTTATCTCTAAAACTACGTTAGATGAAATAAAAAATTTTAAATTAGAAAGCTGGAAGAAATTCGAATGGAATAGTCCATTTACTCCACGTACTTTTGAGGATAAATTAATTCAATTTAGAGGTTCAGGTGTAAGAATAAAAAAAAATAACTTTTTACCATCATTAGTAACCGTCTCAACTCAAGTGCCAATTATAGGTAGATATATGAGATATATTCTCCCTATTGAAGGTGCAAGAGCTCAATCTCTTCCAGAAGATATTAAATTGCCAGAGACTAAAGCGGCTTCCTTTAGAGTGCTAGGAAACATGGTCAATGTTGAATTGGTTTATAATGTTGCTTGTGAACTATTAATGAACTATCATAACATACAAATTAAAGAAAATAAAGATAAGTTTCAAGAGGTTTAATTGAAGTTCTTCTATTTCTTTATGTATTTGTCAGGGTTAAGCAACCATTATTTGGTAATCCCTCCGGAATGCAACCCATCCTTATGGTTTTCCATACTGGGTTGGTTTGGGTTTGTATTATATTTTAAACTATACGAAGTAAATTTTAATAACTTGGGCTTAGCCAAGTCTATTGGAGGGATTAACCCTCAATAGTTTGGGGTATAAATAAGTAATATTCAACCTAAACAACAATCCGTGAATTTATGAAATGGCAAGAATATCAAGAAGCAGTTGGACAACTTTATGAACAGATGGACGAATTGGGTACGATCAAAAAAAATATTACCATACCCGATAAAGTTACTGGTCAAGCCAGGCAGGTTGACGTTTGGTGGGAAATAAAGTTTGAGAATCACACTTTCAAAATTCTGATTGACGCAAAAAAAAGAAAAGAAAATATTGACGTCAAAGATGTTGAAGAAATAATAATGCTTGCTCAATCTGTTAAAGCTGACAAGGCAATAATTGTCACTAATAACGAATGGACTAAACCTGCCGAAATTAGAGCCAAATTTGATGGATTGGATTTACGGATTTTAACTTTTGATGAGGCAACTGATTTGGTTGTTGAAGACAAGTGGTTAATGTGTAAAATTTGTCAAGAAGATTGTGTGGTTTTAGACCAAAGTGGATTTACTACAAAAAGCGGAATTTTGACGTGGTGGTTAGGTGGCAAATGTAGGAGTTGTGATTCTATTTACGTGAATTGTCAAGATTGTGGCGGAAAAGGTATCACAAATGAAAAAACGGAATATATATGCAATTGTCCGACAAAATGGACTTCTGAAAAAGGAATGCTAATAATTTCGGAATATGATCCAGACAAAGAAATTGAATTTGAAAATCCGAATCAAATTAAAATCAATTTTGAATAAAAGCCTGTATATAACAAAGATGGTAACCGTTGCACAACCCCATGATTTTTAAAGACCGAACCAATATAAGCCGCTTTGAGCGGCTTTGTTATGAGGTACCTTCTAAAAATGAAATAGATAGCGGTTCTATTAATCAAAAAACTTTATATTTGGTATTCTCCCCGGTTAAAAAGCAGGTTGTTGCGGTTTTTCGTAATGGGTGGGTTTATATTTGATTTTCATATTAAGGTATTAAGAAAATTTTAATATCTTGGACATAGGGAACCCTAATGTAGGAATAAACCTCGTTCAGGTGGGATATAAAAAAGGCGGGGCCATTTTAAAATTACTAAAATAGTGATGAATATATTAGAAAGAGCTGAACAAGGACAATCATTTTTAGTGGCTAACGATGGACAGTTTTTGGGCAAACTGAGTTTAAATCAGTACGACTCAGAATCTATTTTAAACAAATATGGGTCATATGGAAGTCAATACGCATCAACTTCTATAAATAATCAATATAGTAGTTACGGAAGTAAATACTCTTCATTAAGCCCTCACAATCAATACACCAGCACTCCACCTACAATATATTTAAAAGGACAAAAATATGGTTATCTTACAAAAAACAAATACAAATCAGGAGTAACGTTAGACCCAGATAATTTAGTTAATTGGATGCGCTCAAATAATTTAAATTACTAAATATGGAGTTTGGCGAATATTTAAAACTATTTGGTGCAATACTGACTTCAGTTGGTGGAGCTACAGTAGTAATTATTGGTCTATCAAAATGGTTTGGAGATTTTTTATCTAAAAGGCTATTAGATAACTATAATAACAAGCATACAACAGAATTAGAAGGCATTAAAATTAAATATCAAGGAGAACTTGAAAAAACTAAAACAGACTTAGAAAAAGCAAAGTCCCAATTTATACGATATTCCGAAAAACAATTTGATCTTTATAATGATCTTTGGAAAGTACTTTTATATACAAAACATCAAGCAGATGAATTATGGGAAAGTGCTATTCCTGAAAAAATTCCTGCATTTGGAGAACAGATTAAATTAACCAGAGATGCAATTGATGATAATTTATTGTTAATTGAAGAAGAACATTACGATAAGCTTATAAACTTGATTACTCAATTTGACCAATTTCAGTTTGGCAAAATCAAGTTAATTGAATTAAGAAGTAGACCAATTGAAGGGCGAGAGAATATTACAACCGAGCAAGCCAAAAGGACCATAAATCAAAATAAAAAAACTAAAGAAAATTTTGACAGTATTCTAATGGAAATTGGCCAGTCATTTAGAAATCAGATAAAAGGATAATACTGTGCCTGACAAAGATGGTAACCGCTGCACATCCATTATAATCACTTAATCAATTTAAACCGCTTTGAGTGGCTTTGTTTTGGGTACTTTCTATAAATGAAATAGATAGCGGTTCTATTTAGCAAAAAACTTTATATTTGGTATTCTCCCCCTTGGCCACCGAAGCTTTATGCGAAGGTGGGCTGATTAAATAAACCCCCTTTACGGTTTTCCGTAATTGGTGGGGTTTTGTTTTTGTTACATTTGGAAATATTAACCTAATTATATAATTGGAATAAACACTATATATAATGCGAATCAAAAAAATTCTTTTTCTATTAACCATTTTACAGGTATTCGGATTGAACGCGCAAGAGTTTGATTGGGCAAATAGCGTAACAGGAGGTGATCATGAACATGGTGTAAAAGCAATAAGAAATAGCCTAGGGGAAACATACCTTATTGGATATTCTACTGGCAATCCTTTTGTATATGAAGGCAATGAATATTATACAAATGGTAGGAGTGATGCATTTTTCATCAAGCTAGATTCTCAAAAAAATTTAGTATGGTTGAAAACAATTGGAGGTGATGACGGAATTTATAATGATATGGCTGTAAATATTCATATCGATCCATTTGGTGACGTTTACCTTGCAATTCAATCAGTTGGCCAAAACTTTGAGTATGATGGGCAAATCTTAAGCGGGGTAGAAGCTCCCGGTCAGACCGGAGGTGAAGGTGTCATTATCAAGGTAAATTCTGATGGTGAATACATATGGCATGAATCCGGCACTACCTTAGGGGGAGATAACAATTCATTTGTCGGACTAACTACCGATTCGGACGGAAACCTTTATATAGTAGGTTTGTTTAGGAGATCGGTTACATTAGGTGGAACAATAACACTTACAAACCCATCTACTGGTACTACAATGGATATGCTCGTCGCTAAGTATCAACCAGACGGTAACATTATCTGGGCAAAACGAGCAGGCGGTATCCCCCATAATACGTTTGCCAGTGGTCAAGATATTAAGATACATCCTCAAACAAATGAGGTTATTGTTTTGGGTCACAGTGACGGACCAGTATACTACGATGGAGAGATTTCACCTGCCTATAATGGTAATGATGATGAAGGAATAATTTTATTGTCCTATAATCCTGATGGAACTCAAAATTGGGTAAAACAAATTTTAGAACTTCCGTCCAATTTTTCTAGCTATGGTATTTCTTTAGATATTAGCTCTGTAGGTGTTATTGGAATTTGTGGATATAAAAATGGTGGGGTCGGATTAGTTGGCTTTTATAATAGTGATGGTTCTGTAATTACTGAGCATGAACATCCAGCTCCCGATGGTGTGAGGATTTTTTCCATTTCATTTAATGAATATAATAAGGCCTATCTTTCAGGATGGAGTAATTCGGGTGCCGTTATAGGGATAGCTCCTTCAACAGTCACGATTTCTTCCAACACGGGATTTATTGTAAAACTTGATGAATTTCAACAAGTAAAATGGGCGTCGGAATTCACTGCTAGTCATTTTCAAAATAGTATATCCTATGGTTATGGTAAACTAATGTATGCAGGTAGAATTGACGATGATTTCACTTATAATAATGGACAAAATATAATAACCCCAGATCGAGGGGATGCCCTATTCGCGGAAATGACAGATGCCACATTATCTACGGAATCATTTTCAGATGATTTGATTGTCTTATACCCTAATCCAACAAAAGATGTATTGAGGGTTAAGGGTAAAACTATTGAAAATATTGAGATCTATAATGTTAGAGGTGTGCTTTTAAAAACAACTATTAAAAAAGAAATAGATTTTACATCCTATGCAAGAGGAGTTTATTTTATTAAAGTTAAAAATACAAAGGGAACAGTCACAAAAAAAGTGATTCTAATTTAAGAAGGACATCCACGATCGCTAAAATAATTCCCCCTCCCATCTGGCGCGCTTTTAAAAAGCGTGTCTATTTAATTCCAGCATTTGCAATGCGACTAACCGTGGGGTAGACGGCTCCGCCCACAACCCAGAAACTGAGAACCCAAAACTGAGAACTCCCTCATTCACATACTCACATATTCACCCATTCACAAAAGCCTACAGCCTAAAGCTTACAGCCTTCAGCCTACAGCATATAGCAAAAAACTTTATATTTGATATTCTCCTCGGTTAAAATGCATATTATTACATTTTGCAGTTAGTGAAAAATATTTTCAATAAAAAAGTCCCACCGAAGCAGGACTAAAGATTTTCATCTACGGCATATAGCCTTATTGTGATAAGATTAAAGATTAGGAAAATTTAATCTAAGACAAATATAATTAAAATCTTTATTGTCCGCAATGCGGAAAACCGTAAAGTAGAAAAATTCTTTTTTAGTAGTTTAGGGGCTTAAATAACTTTTAGAAATTATGGCGAAAATATTAGGACTGGATTTGGGGACGAACTCTATTGGGTGGGCAATAAGGGACAACAATGCAGGAAATGAAAACCAGATTCTAGACTCTGGTGTTTTAGTTTTTCCACAAGGTGTGGGCGAAGTGAAAGGAGTAGAGTTTTCCTTGGCTTCGGAACGCACTAAAAATAGGGCAGCGCGAAAGCTTTATGCAAGACGAAGAAAACGGAAGGCCGATTTGTTAAAGTTTCTTATAAATAATGGGTACTGCCCATTGTCCATAGAGGAATTGAACGCATGGACCGTTTACAAAAAAGGGAGAGATATAAGGTATCCAACCGAAAATGTAGATTTTCAAGATTGGCTCAAGATAGATCCAAACCAAGTGCGGGCCAAAGCACCCAATGAAAAAGTTTCAAAATTTGAATTGGGCAGGGCTTTTTATCATATCTGTCAAAGACGAGGTTTTAAGAGTGGCCGAAAAGATTCGGATGCAGGGAAGGATTTGGAGGTTTATAATGTGGAAAAGGAGAAACGAGGGAATAGGACACTGGGCGAATATTTGTTTGAGCAATTGGAGAAAGGGGAAAAAGTAAGAAAAACCAAATACAAGGCCGATGACAATGAAGTAAATTCATCACGGATAAGTTATATAGAGGAGTTCAATGCCTTGGTAAAAAGCCAAAATATTGATAATGATTTGGCAGACCAATTTTTTGAAGCCATTTTTTTTCAAAGGCCGCTAAAATCGCAAAAGGGGAGCATTGGCAAGTGTACATTGGAGCCCAGCAAGTCCCGATGTGCCGTTAGCCATCCATTATATGAGGAATATAGGATGTATCAATTCCTGAACTCCTTAAAGGTTAAAGAGAGGGGTAGTGAAACATTCCGTTTTCTTTCGGATTATCCGGATTATTTTAATGTTGCCAGAAAGTTATTCTTTAGAAAAAGCAAACCCAATTTCAAGTTTGGAGATCTATCAAAAGCGGTCAACAATTTGGCAAAAAAGGAAAACCAGTATTTTACGTTTAATTATAAAGACAAATATCCAATTGTTGGAAACCCGACCATGAGTAGGTTTATCGACGTTTTTAACGCCGAAGATTGGGAGGATTGTAAAATAAAAATCGCGGAAGCTTATAAAATCGGCGATAGTAAAAATGCTGAACAACTTGTTGATGAGCTTTGGCATACCTTATATTTCGCAGGCGATTTTGTGAACGATGTTACATCTGAAAAAATTAAAAAATTCATTCGCGACCGTTACGATATTTCGGAAGAACAAGTTGAAACTTATGAAAAAATAGGCCTTAAACAGGGTTTCGCCTCTTTGAGCAAGAAAGCGATTACTAAAATCCTACCATTCCTGAAGAAAAATATTATTTATTCCCACGCCGTCTTTTACGCAAATATTGAAGCGATAGTAGGAAAGGAAATATGGAATGAAAACCAACAGTTTATTCAAGATACTATCTATGATATTATTGAAGGGTATAAAGAGAAGATATTAAAGATTGATATTGTAAATGAGCTCGTGGGTGGTTTTATTAAAGAATATGACAATGCCCATAACGAATATGTTTTGGACGAGACAGACAAGAAGCATGCAACGGAAAAGATTGTCGCGTTTTACGGAAAGGAGCGATGGGAAAAGTTAGATGAATCCCAACAGTCTGAACTCTATTTGGAAATCACTTCCCTTTTTCAAAAACAGCTCCAAAAAAGAAGAACAGGCGGCTACTTCCTGTCGAAACCAAGATTGGATGAAGACATCAAACAATTTCTAATAGACGAATTCAAAGTAAGTAAAGAACAGGCAAACAAATTATACCATCCATCGGCAGTTGATATTTATCCCCAAAGCGATGACGGCTTATTGGGAAGCCCTTTTACAGATTCAGTCCGAAACCCTATGGCAATGCGGACTCTTCATAATTTGAGAAAATTGGTCAATTCGCTCATTGAAGAGGGCAAAATTGAACCGGACACCACCGTTATTATTGAGTTGGCAAGAGAGCTCAACGACAAAAACAAACGCTTGGCGATAGAAAGGTGGCAGCGTGAGCGGGAAAATGAAAACAATAAATACAGGGAATTTTTAGAAGAATTTCAACAGAAATATTCAAACTATATTGTTTCAGATTTGGATATATTAAAATATAGATTATGGAAAGAACAGTTGGGAAAATGCATCTATACAGACAAAACCATCGACGTTTCAGAGATAATTGGCACAAATCCAAAGTTTGATATTGAGCATACCTTCCCACGAAGCAAGTCTTTTGACAATTCATTGGCTAACAAAACGTTGACCGATAAAGAATTTAATCAAAAAATTAAGGGGAACAAAATTCCCCAGGAATTGGATGAAAAATATATACAAACAGCTCTTATCAATATTTCACACTGGAAAACCACAATAGAGGATTTAAAAGAAAAGGTGGAGCAACAAAAATATTTTTCCAAAATTGCTTCAACCGTTGAGCAAAAAGACAGGGCAATCCAACAGAAACATTATTTAATGTTGGAACTGAATTATTGGAGAGATAAATACAATCGGTTCACTGACAAGGAAATCAATCCAAAATTCAAGAACAGCCAGTTGGTGGATACCGGAATTATTACAAAGTATGCCACCTCGTTTTTAAAATCATTGTTTGATAATGTTTTTCCGGCGAAAGGGACAATGGTTGCCGACATAAGAAATTCCTGGGGCTTGCCGGAAAAGGATAGAAGTCTACATTATCACCACGCAGTAGATGCAATTGTATTGACCTGTATGACGAAAGATATTCGGGATTCTTTGGCCAAGGCCTTCCGCCAAGCCGAAGAGATTGGGCGAGTTGAAAAATTCAAGGTTGCCAAGCCGTGGACAACCTTCACGGAAGATATTTTGGGAAAACAGCAATCAATTTTAGTAGTGCATAAACATAAAGATAACTTGTTGAAGCAAACCAAGCGGAAACTTCGCAAGCGCGGCAAAATTCAATATGACAAATCGGGCAATGTTATTTTCGAAAAAGGACAAGGTATCCGGAGTTCGCTGCACAGAGACACATTTTATGGAGCTATTGAACGCCTAAACAAAAACGACGAAAAAGAAATTTGGTTTGTAATCAGAAAACCCGTGGACAGCTCTTTTACGGAAACTGACGTGTCTAATATCGTTGATGAAGGAATAAAAGAAAGAATAAACAAACACGGTTTAAAAAACATAAGAACAGAAGAGGGATTTGTAGAGTTACCAGCAGAGGACGGTAAAAAGAACATGTTAATAAAGCGGGTAAGGATAAAAACCAAATTCAAGGAATTGCCCATAATAAAGAAACAGAGCCACCTGTCTCAGAAAGGTAAGAAGCCCTATAAAGAAAACTATTACGCCACGTTGGAAAATATTTTTGGATTGGCCGTTTACGAGTCCACAAATACAAATGGTAAAGTTGACAGAAGTTTTAAGACCATTTCCGCTTTGGAGGTCGCTAAATTCAATCACGGCAACCATAAAATGGAATTGCCCATTGACAACAATATGTTGAAAAATGAAGGAAAAAAATCTGAAACATTACTTCCGCTTACTTATGTTTTGAAAGTTAATCAGATGGTGCTATTCTATGAAAATGACAAAGAAGAATTAAGACAATTGCCAAACTCGGAATTGAGTTCGCGACTTTATAAAATCACCCAATTTGAAAGCGATGGCCGTATCCAGTTGCGCCACCATGCACAGGGTGGAGCAGATAAGGACTTGAAGAAAGAATCCACTTTGGATTTTGACAGGCCTGCCCAAAAACTGCGGATAAGTTTGAGCAATTTCAAGGCTGCTTTTGAAAAAGAGGATTTTGATATTTTGTCATCGGGGAAGATTAAGTTTAAATAAATAACTCATTTAGTTGATATTTTTTATTTCCACGCAGGAGAAATCCCATAAGAATATGAAGCAAATGCCATGATTGAATTTAACGAAGGCAGCCATACGTATTACGTTTACATCATTACTAATAAATACCGTTCCACCTATTATATTGGGATGACCAATAATCTTGGAAAACGATTGCGGCAACACCAAGAAAATATTGAAAAAGGGATTAAAACGTTTGCATCCAGATATCAAATACAGCATTTGGTTTATTATGAAGCGTTTTCTTGGGTGCAGCTAGCCATTGCCAGGGAAAAGGAACTCAAGGGCTGGCGCAGGGATAAGAAATTAGCTTTGATTCGCTCATTTAACGAAACTTTTGAGTTTTTGGAGGATCGGTTTTTGGGCAATTAACTTGTCATTTCGACTAACGGGAGATACCGAAGTTTCAACGGAGTTAAATCGCATAAGAGTTAACTTTCCGGCTGTTAAATATAATTTGGCTGTTTAGCTGGATGCGATTCCTCCTGCGTCGGAATGGCAAAACGACGTTCATTGACATAAGACCTTTAACTTAAACGACCAAACCACAAAGGAAAACCGACCTTTTGGTTTTTGTTGCGATGGTAATCAGTTGTGGTTTGATTAAAGATTAGGATTCACGATATTTTCATTGTTTTCATTATTTCTTATTTGTTAGTTGTGGTTTGATTAAAGATTAGGATTCACGATATTTTATAGAGTTATTTCCTGTGCTGGTTCGCGGTTGTGGTTTGATTAAAGATTAGGATTCACGATATTAATAAAAAACGCAGCTCGCACCCCCGTGTAGTTGTGGTTTGATTAAAGATTAGGATTCACGATATTGCATATAGTAATAATAATGTTATAAAGTTGTGGTTTGATTAAAGATTAGGATTCACGATATTCTGGCTGTACATAGGCATCGCCATCAGGCAGTTGTGGTTTGATTAAAGATTAGGATTCACGATATTCTTTTTATAGATGAAATATAACCTTCGCTAGTTGTGGTTTGATTAAAGATTAGGATTCACGATATTAAAAACAAATTTCAGAAAAACAATATCAAAGTTGTGGTTTGATTAAAGATTAGGATTCACGATATTTGGTAAGTCAACCCCAAACGATTCGTCATGTTGTGGTTTGATTAAAGATTAGGATTCACGATATTTTCATCTGAAAACTGCAAAGCAACTACATAGTTGTGGTTTGATTAAAGATTAGGATTCACGATATTTGGAAGGGTCGACTTCATTCCCTAAATCAAGTTGTGGTTTGATTAAAGATTAGGATTCACGATATTGACCTTGTTTGGAAAATGAGTTATGCAGCAGTTGTGGTTTGATTAAAGATTAGGATTCACGATATTAGCTGGACCAGGTTGATGTGGTGATCTACAGTTGTGGTTTGATTAAAGATTAGGATTCACGATATTGGATATCCATCAGGATTCACAAAGCCAATAGTTGTGGTTTGATTAAAGATTAGGATTCACGATATTTTTTAAACTCGCAAAATTGTTTTTCGTAAGTTGTGGTTTGATTAAAGATTAGGATTCACGATATTTGACATTAGAATCAAAAGAAGATGCTTTAAGTTGTGGTTTGATTAAAGATTAGGATTCACGATATTGATATTATTATAATTAAACTATGAAACAAAGTTGTGGTTTGATTAAAGATTAGGATTCACGATATTAGTTGCGCTGTTAGCTTCTAATTATCAAAATATTATCATAGAATATCGCGAATTAAAATGCCCCTTTGTTGTAATGATAAGGCAAGATTGGGACATTTTTTTGTTTTAAAACAACTCCAATTGTGCGGGTGGCGGCTCTTTGGGCACTTCAGCCTTGCCCCAAAAGTTCATTATATTTCCAAACTGTTTATCGGTAATCCGCAAAATACTCACTTTGCCCAATGGCGGCAATAATCTGTAAACCCTTTTTTCATGTACATCTGCGCTTTCGCTGCTGGCACAGTGTCTAATATAAACGGAATATTGCATCATGGTATAACCGTCCTTGATGAGGTTTTTTCTAAAAAGTCCCGCATTGCGCCGATCTTTTTTCGTTTCCGTTGGTAGGTCAAAAAATACAAATAGCCACATAATACGATACCCGTTTAGTTCCATAATCTTGGATAGCTGATTTTCTTTGCCGTTCCATTGTAACATTGTTGTAGAGAACTAGCGGTTCGCGAAAGAGCAACTATTAATGGGCTTTTGGAGGTTTTGAAATATACGGTTTCGGTGAGTACGGAGAGCAATGCCAGTTTAATCTCCGTAGTGAGCTCATTTTCCTTATAATCGTTCATTATTTGCAATACTTTGTCATCTACCAAGGGTCGATAGGGTTCCATAATATCATCTGCTAAACAGAAGGCATTGTATTTATTGTGGTGGTGTATGCCCAAGGTGCAAAGCAGTCCGCTTGCCGCAAGCGATCTGGCCACGGCCGCCCTTAAAATTATGTAGCCATAATTGAGAAATGGATTAGGATAGCCGCCATAACGCTCCCTTTTAAAATCGAAGTCGAAGAGATGTTTCCAATAGTGTGCGGCCGCAGCGCCTTCGCGGTTATCGGTGTCGCCGCTCAAAACTTTTGATTCGTGGAATTTCAGTACCTCATAAGGTTTGCCCATTTTTTCCAAATATTGGGCTTGGTGCTTTATTTTCTTTTTTATGATTTGGCGCCACAGCTGTTTCTTTAAGGGCTCAGAAGCTTTTATTTGGTTGCTGAAAAGTTCCTGTTGGGTGTGGTGACCGTTCAGGTTTAAAAGCATGCTGGAGGGCATGTGCTTGGCATCGCAGAAAATTACGGCCACATTGTTGTCTATGAGTTTGTTCAATGCGGGAATGGAAATGTAGATTTCCTGATTTTCAATCACGATAAACCCGATGTCCTCAATGGGGACGGTTTTTTCTCCCGATTCGGTTTTGACCACCAATTGTTCCCATTTGGTGGTAATGGACGTTTTGTTTGTAAAGAAGAGGGTTCGTTTTAACATTGCCAAAAGGTTAGAATGGCTCAAATTAAGTATCATTTAAAGCACTTTATTACGGAAAACCGTAAGGAAAGCTAAAATCTATAGGTTAACTTAGTGTTTTAATAATTTAAATTTAGTATTATGGCAGTAAAACACACACCTACGGGCGAAGTTCACAGTGGTTCTAAAGGAGGATACACTGGTTGTGGAACAAGCACTAATGCTCATCCGGACCATTGGGTAAACACATCGCAGAGTATTACTTGCGACAAGAATGGTTGCAAGTAAATTTAAATTTGTAATCTTGGGAGTTTGGGATGCAATCTTAAGACCTCAAACTCCCATTTTAATTGATTTATCTTCTAATGTTGATAGCACCGTCCCGACGCATTTTTTGTCATGCGCTTACACCGCTTTCCCGCCTTGGTCTTTCCGGTGCATTGGGTGGCGGTAGATTTTTGGGAAACGGTTTCTTGGGATTTGGTGTTTTGTTCTGATTGAGATACCAAACTTTGTATCTTCTCTGGATTTGAACCAGGTTTGCAGACCGTACAGGCTTGGTAACCAAGATTTATAGCTTGCTCCAAAGTGATTTCTTTTTTGGAGTGTTTAAGATAGCGGCAATTTGCCGTATGGTATTTCTCGCCTGTTTTGGTGGTATAAACTGTTTGGGCGGGACTGTTTTGGGCGCAGCCTAAGCAAACAAGGAATATGAGGAGTTGGAGAAATTTCATTGTTTTATTTTTTTCTTTTTATAATCCCGCCATTCCCAAGGTGGAATTGCGTTTGCTTCTTGCCAAAGGCCAATTTTATTTTTCCGCGCCATATCTTCTATTTTTTGAAGTTCTATATCCTTTGAATATTTCGTATAATGCCAGGCTAAGCCATTAATCAACAGTTGATTGTTTAAATTTAAGGAATCATTATAGAATACAATGGCAATACTGCGCCTATACCTATCTTTTTTTAGCACATCTATGCATACTGTTTTGCCAAAAATGGCCTTGGAAGTAAAATCCTTGGCCTTCTGGGAAAATGGCTGCTTTTTTTCAGGACAGTCTATATTTGCTAAACGTACTTTGACTATTGTTGAATCCTGGGTTAGGAGTTTAAAGGTGTCGCCATCCATTATCCCAATTACTTTGCCTGTTAAGGTTTGGGCATAAAAGGTTATAGTATATAGGAGGAATGGTAAAAGTAAAATTATATTTCTGATAAAATTTTATTTTATTGGTTGGAAAAATTCTTTTATTACGGGCTCTATATTTGAAGGTAAATCTGTTTTTTTCACCTTATATTTTTTTATTCCCATTTCTTTAAACCAATTTTCCCAAAAACTTTTAATAACGTCAGTTTCATAAGGATTTTTATCATTTTCACTATTAATCCCAAGTACTAAAACTTCTAAATTATTGAGGTTAGTATTTGCAGGAATAAAACCAATATTTTTTTGAATCATAACGTCTTCCCATTTGCTATTAGTAAGATTGAACTCCTTAATCGTTCTTGGTAGTAAATAATTCTTCTTTGCTCCCTCGTCCCTTAAATTATTTTGATAGTACATATAACCATCAGTAAGGATTACTACAAAATCTCTATAACATTCCTCTATTGATTGATCATTAATATCATCTTTAAAAAAACTCCAAGTATCAGAGCCAGGATAATTTTGGAATTTATTATAATCTTTCTTTGCAAGATCATAAATTTTACTAGGCAATGTCTTATAAAGTAACTCTGTTTTAGGAATTACTTCATTTTTTGAGACACCTTTTTCATATGATATTCTTAATTGCTCCGAATAGTTATTTATTTCTGAATTATTTGGGATAGGATGAAATAGCACTTGTATCTTATCTTTTAAGAGCCCAAGTTTTTTTGTTTTAATATGCTCATTAAAAGTATTAGCTATCGTATAAATATATGACGAATCTCTCTGTTGTTGATTTTCTTTTGAGATTCTACTGGAAAGATCGATTAAAATAGTAACATTATAGTTATTCTCTTTTCTTTCCATTAAATAATCTGGACAATTTGCCGAATCAACTTTTATTGTGTTTTTTAATAGAGTGGAATCAGACTTTTTTTCATTTTTGTCATTTGCGCAAGAGATATAAAAAAGAATAGTTAAGGCTAAATAAATTTTTTTCATAATTAGAGAACTTTAGTAAAAATTGTATTTTGAAAATTATCTTCAACTCCTTCGTTTTTTAAATGTTTAGCATACACATTGTGTGCTTCGTTAATCATTTTATCATTTTCATCTTTTGAAACCCTAATGTGCTCCGCTATATAAGTTACCCAGCCCTGGACATATTCTGATGCATAAAGTTTATATTCTTTAGATGGAATCACAATTCCATCTAAAATGGACTGCAACTCATTTATTCTATTCTTTGCTGCTTGAATCTCTGATTTAAAATTTCTTATTACATCCTTGAGTTCTATAATTTTCGCTTCAGTAGTTTGAATATCATTTTGACAGTCCTGAATCTTACTTTGGCGCTTTCTTATTTCAATCTTAATTTTATCTTTATGTTTATGCTCTTCCATTACGAAATCAAAAATGAACCCCCAAATGATATATGCTACGAAACCTAAAAATATTATAAGCCAAAACTCTTGACTTTCCATAGCTTCTTTAAAGCCGTAGACAGCATTTTCATCTACGACATTTAGTTCCCATAATTTCTTTTCAATAAAGAATGCCAAAAGAATATCAAACAATAAGGTTATTACAATTACACCTGTGAGTTTTAAATATGCAACCCAGTTTTTCTTTTGATAGAACATGTGGATTAAATACCCTAAACCAATAAAGATAAAAGGCGCAAAAGTTACAGTGGCAGCTGCTTGTATGCCTGTTTCCCAGGCTCTTTCAATTGCGTCAGGCATATACCATCTCTGGTCATTATACGTGAAAACCTTTTCCATTGCAGAATAAACAACGGAGGCATAAAATGTAAAAAGATAGAGGGTTATAGGTATTAAAACAATTAATCCTATCCAGAATTTTGTACTTGCTCCTTTTCGAACATCATCAACATATAAATGTGGGTTCTGGGGGATGTCCACGATTTCGCTTTTTAGATTTTTTAATTTCTCGTTTATCGAAATTATTTCTTCCTCTTTATGTTTTATATTATCATTAGTATTTTCAATCGCTACTTCTAAGCCTTTAATTTCTGAAATTTTACATTCCTTTTCCTCATTGTAAGGTTTTTTATTTTCTCTTTGCCGCTGTTCGTTTTCTTTTTCTTCATTTTGAAATTTAGCATATATGGCGTCAAGACAGATAGCAAGAGATTGAGGGTGGCCATTGTTAGCTTTGCTACCTTGTTTTCCAGCTTCATGATATGTTTCTCGTCTTTCTTCTGGATTAATTTGATTAAAACTTTCTCTTGTATTTTTTTGGTTTGGTTTGAGTTGTATAAGATTTCGTAGGCTCATATCTTAAGAGTTTAGCAGGTTAATTATTTCCTTTTTCGACTTACCTTCTTCTACTGCACTCAATAAAAATTGAGCAAGCTCGTTTACGTTTTCGTCTAAAAAACCGAAATTCAATATAAATTTTTTCAATGCATTTTCTTCATCGGGGACAACTTTCCCATCTGCCCAACTCATCACACAGAAATCTATTAAATAGCTTAGTTTTTCATCTATGCTCATAGGAACAATTGCAATTGTTTTTCCTGGATTTAATAACAATTCATTTAATTTATCTTTATTCACGCCTCTTTCATCTGCAAATTCATATAACATTTTCATTTCTAGTGAACTGAAATTGCCATCGGAAAGAGCAATTTTATATAGATTTAAAAGGTGACTTTTCAATTCTGTAGGTATATCTATTTTTTCCATGATTGATAATTTGGTTAGAGTATTTTGTCACGGGTATACTTTTTGTTTGTCTTTTGGATAGTTCTATTCTCTTCTTTTTTATGTCTGTTTAATTCTAAAGCTTCTATTAAAAATAATGCTGCACAAATAATATCAATAGGTACCCATATTTCTTTGTTATGGAAGAAAATTGGAAATACAGGGTTGAATAATATAGTCATCAAAACAAATATCACAGCCCAATATGTAGTTTTTATATTTTCAACGGCTATAAATAAAGCCCCGATAGAAATGACGATTCTTAAAATTGTAAAATATCCTATGGGCAAATTAAATATTGCAAGAAATAAAAGTCCAGCACAGATTATTGAGAAAATTCTATTGCTTTTTTTAAGAAGTATGACATTCATTTGAGCAAGTTTTACATCCATTGGATTTTGAATATGTTTTCTTCGCCTCTTTTACGGCATCGGTACAATTCGAAAATCTTCCCAGATACAATCTATTTTCCGTATTTGGCAAATACTCGCAATCACTTGTATGCACTTCATGATCGCCATTAGGCTGGGCTTTTTTGTTTACATAATACGTTTCCATAATTTTTAAAGTTTGCAAATTCATTCAAACCTAAAACAATTGAAAAAGAAAGTTTTACGGAAAACCGTAAAGTCAATAATTTTTTAAAATAAATCCACTCAGTTCTTTTTCTGGAATTACTTTATGTTTTTTGGTTATAACTATTTTTTCGTTCCCCAAATCAATTATCTGGAAATGAGGATTGCAATTGTTAACTCTGTAATTCAACGCCCGCAGTCCGGCTTTTAAACCTTCTTCCTTTGTTTGAATATAGATATAGTTTGAGCAGGACAACTTAAAGAGACACTTTCTCCGTTTGTGTTGTGGAATAATAAACCAATAACATTTAATGGAGAGTAATAAAATGTGCCTGATCATTTTTTGAAAACTAACATATTGCTCAACACGGTAAACCCAGGTTTTGCGCCAAAACCAAAACAACCTGCATCCGTTGGAACTGTATTTGTCACAGTTTCCAATTGTAGATACGTCCAACCTTCTTCAGCTTGTTGGTTTATAATTTTTTCCAATTGCATAGACACGTGGTGTGGTGACCCAGTTTTGTGATCTACGTGTGCGGTAAAAGGGATAACTTTGTATTCCATCATTTAAATATTTGTAGTTTTTCCAAACTTACTTTACCGAAATAAAAATCCCTTACGGTTTTCCGTAAGGGATAAAAAATAACCTATATATTCTCCCTACCCATATATATTAGGCTATTATTAGGTCAAAGGTATGGAAGGGGGTAGAGGGTGTTTTACGGAAATCCGTAACCTATTAAAAAAATGGAGAATCTTATTTCCTATCAAGACAAAATAAACGAGCATTAAAAAAACTTCATAAATCGGAAACACTCTCCCCCTTTAAAGAGCCTGTCCCGAGCTTGACGAGGGAGGGCGAGGGGGATGTTATAATCCAGATGGCGTTCTCTGAGCGAAGTCAAAGTGAACACCGTCCTGAGTGGAGGAGAAGGCAAAAGCGGTCAACCTATGTCAAGGACATAAATATACACGATTCACGTCTCACGTCTCACGATTCACGTCTCACGTCACCTACTTAAATTAACCCGATATCCTTTACTATAGCCACCAATTGGGTGGTATTCCGGGCCTTAAAATGATCGCAAAGCTTACTGATCTTTTTTTCGATGGAACTTACGCTGGCAGGCTGGATATTGTTTTTTGTAAAATTGAAGCTGATTTCTTTTTGTATAAAGCCCTGCGAGAGTAGCTTTAGAATTTCGATGTCGTAGTCGCTAATTTCAATCGCCATCTTTTTTTGAATGGCATTAGCTACTTGGGGGGAGAGATATTGTTTCCCTCCATACACATCCTCTATGGCCTGGGCCAATTGTTTTAGGCCATACCGTCCTTTACAAACATAGGCATCGGCATTGCACTGCAGTACAATGTTTCGTACTTTTTGCAGGTTGTCCTCTACGGAATAGGCAATTATCTTTAAGTCTGAGTGTTTTTCCTTTAATTCCCGTATCAACATCTCGCCAGAAGGATACTTTTGGCTACGATGGTCCGCAACAAAAGAGAGATCTGTAATTAATAGGTCAAAAGGTTCGTTGTCCAATATCGCCTTTTCAATTTGCAGAAACGCATCATCGCAATATGCAACTTGCGTAATGTGTTCTATTTTCATTCCGTGCAAGACAGAAACGACCCCTTCGTTGATACACTCCAGGTCATCTGACACCAATACTTTTTTAAACATACTCATATACTTATTTTTGAACGAAATCCATTTCCAGGTTCAGATTCAAAAATAATGGTTCCCTTAATTGCTTGAATACGGTTTTCCGCATTTTGGAGGCCATTTTTATTTTTGAGGGTACAACCTTGTCCATTATCGCTGTATTCAATGATAATATTTTTGCCCCTTTGATGAAAAGTTAGCAATACCGCAGATGCCTTGCTATATTTTTTCATGTTAGTCATTAATTCGCGTAGCACTTTATAAACTGTTTCTTTTTTAATTTTTGAAATAATTTCCCAGTCGAGGGTAGCTAAGTTACGGGTAGAAATTGCCGTGGTATCAGATTGATAGGTTAACAAGAGTTCGTTAAGCTGTTCATTGAAATCGCCACCTATTTCAAAGGCACTGTTTTCTTTTGAGATGTCGCGAGTTTTGTTGTAAATATTTTCAAGATCATCTAGCAAGGCTTCTTCATCCTTATATTTCCTTTGCATTTTAGTCATTAGCTGGTATATATCGTTTGCTACGTCGTCGTGAACTTTTTTGGAAATACGCGCCTCGGTTTTGTGCACCTGTAAAAGTTTTTCCCGTTTATGACGTTCGCGCAAATATATATAGATGATAATAGCTACCAATGCTACCCCTATCACCAATAACAGATAGAATGTTTTTTGTGATTTTTCCTTTTCCCTCCCAAGCTCCGCTTCTGCGGTTTTTTTCTTCTCCTTTTCTACATTGTATCTTATAAAGGCATATTTATTTTGTGCTAACTGCCTTTCCTTCTCCAAACTATCGCGAATGGTTTTATAAGTTACTATTTTGGGATTATCGTTCATTATTACAAAAAGGGAAAGCGCATCTTCTAAATATGAAATGCTGTTTAGGGTTTTAGCCACGGTGTAGGCTTTGTTGGCATATTTTAAGGCATTGGACTTATCATTTCTATCAATGTAATACTCGGCAAAATCGTGATAACTGGAATACATTCCCGGTAGATAATTTAATCTCTTCCGAATTAAAAGAGCCTTTTTAAGATTGGAAAGTGCTTCCGGATCATTTAATTGAGTCTGAATGTATCCTAGATTATTCAATACCATTGCATAGGCTTTTTCATTTTTTTGAATATTCCTTTTCTGTAGTGCAATCATCAATTCTTCATATGCCTTGCTATAGTTGCCGGCATCTTTATAGATTGTGGCTTTGTTATTTAGAACGGTAATACTATCAGATTGGGTATGTGAATATTTTAAAGTATTGTTGTACGCGGAAAGTGCTTTTGAATAATTGTAAGTGCTACGGTAAATTTTTCCTAATTGATTGTAAAGGCCTTTTCTCGCTTCTATCAATGTATCACTTTGTAAAGAAGCGTCAATTAAACGTAAGGCTTCTACAACAGTTTGTTCACTTTCATTACTTTCTCCGAGATGAAGTTGGCCAATGGCAACCATTCTTAAATCCACTATGGCGTCGTATATTTCATTGTCCTGTAAATGCTTATTTTTTTGTGAGTTATAAAATTGAATGGCACTGGGAATATCCTTACTATTTATTGGATTAATAATATTATCATAATAGAAGGCAGTACTATCTTTAGAATTTTGTGCTTTTAATGGGGGGTATATCAATCCCATTATAAAACCAAAGAGGAATAAAAACTGATGTGCTTTCATTCCTCTAAAGTACTAACAATTTTATAGAAAATTATCCTCCGTTGCCTCCATATGGTGGTGGTGGCGGTGGTGGTAAATCCCCATCATCGCCACAACAGGCTTGGGTATTCTTAACTTCCTCAGACATTGCTTGTGGGGTACAGGAATAGAGACCCAAATTGAGGAAAACCGTAAGTAAAACTAAAATTATTTTTTTCATTTTGTTATGATTAAAAGTTGATACTAGTGTGGCCGTCCGGGTACTTGCCCAGATTGTTTTACAGCGACACGATAAGGGAAAGGCCAGGCCTTTCATTCTTGAGAAGTGTGGAGTGCAGAAGCAATGCAAGAGGTTACTTCTCAAAATGGCCAGTTACATTACACTGCAGCTCCAGTAGTAGTATTGAAATGTTTTGTAAACCCTGTTACACCCAGGGCGGCATTTCAATACTGAAGCAAATGAAGAAAGAATGGTTTGGAAAGCTTGGAAAGTGGGTGGAAAGGTTTTGGAAAGGTTTTGGAAAATAATTTCCCAATTGTTTCCACGCAATTTTTTGTAGTTTTAATCGGTTCAAATACAAGTATTATGCATAAAAAATTACTATTGGATGCTTTTGAAAAAGCTCGAAATGAATTGGAAAAAGAAGGGGTTTCCTCTCCATCAAAGACACGATGTGCGGAGGAGTTGTCCGTTATAGTTTCCAAAACATTTAGCTATAGTGAGAGAAGCTTACGTGATTTTTATAATAATGCCATTAAGCCTGAGTGCGAAGAAGTCAATATCCCTCAAGAGGAGGTTGTAATGGCACTCTCTAATTATTTGGACTATGCCAATTTTATGGAGTATTTAGATAAAAATCCAATTAATAAAGAAAAAGGAACACCTGTAATATCACCTACTAACAACTTCTGGAGCTCAATGGGATTTTTAAATAAAAATAAAATAACACTGATTGTTATATTTCTTTTGATTGTATGCATAGGAGGTTATTTCTATATCACTAGACAACGTTGGATGGAGTGGCAGAACACCCGTTATGTTGAGGTTTCTTTCGATTCCCAAAAACTGAATGAGGGTATTTTGAAATTTTATAAAAAAGAGCGCATTGAAAGCTTTAAAAGAATTATTGCTAATTGTAGTACCCAATATTTCCGAAAGGATGGAGAGGTTCAAATATGGTATGGAAAAAATAGGGAGGGTATATTGCAATATTTCACTAGTTATGGGTTACATCCCGAAACGGGTAAAACTCTTAAGCCTATTACAGGGTATATGATAAGGAAACATATTTGTCCTTAAATTCCATTAATGAGTAGATACCATAGATGTTGTGAATCTGTGAATTTGTGAATCTGTGAGTTCGTGAATATGTGTCTTTTGCAATTCTATTTCCGGCGCAAAAACACCCCCCTAGTCCTCTCTCGATAAGCTCGGGACAGGCTCTTTAAAGGGGGGATATACATTTCTATATTGTATTGGTAAAAAGGATTTTTGCTTGTTCTTCCAATAAATTCATTCTCTACCCTTTCCTTTCCTTCGACTCCGCTCAGGGTAAACTAGCTAAGTGCTGCTTGAGATAGTGCCATTAAAGTACGCGCGAGGATGTGCAGAAATGTGCAAAAAGTGTTGGTCTGTGTTTTAGGATGTTGGTCTTAAGGTTGTTGGGGTTAAGTTTGGCTTATTGTTTAACCTTAAAACTAATTTACAATGGCAAAGCAAAAAGGAATTATCAAGTTGAAAGGTACCATGGGAGATGTTACCTATTACAGAACCGCAGACGGGTATATGGCCCGGGAAAAAGGTGGGATTGAAAAGAACAGGATTATGAACGACCCAGCTTTTAAGAGAACACGGGAAAACGGGCAGGAGTTTGGAACCGCAGGGAAGGGCGGGCAATTGATCCGTAAGTCGCAACGGTTGTTATTGCGTCAAATAAGCGACAATCGAGTGACTGGCCGTTTGGTGCAGGCACTGATGCGCATTATAAAAAGTGATGGTGTGAATGAACGTGGTTTGCGTACCGTTCAGGATGGGGATATGAGCCAATTGAAGGGGTTTGAGTTTAACCAAAAGGGAAAACTGACTACCGTATTCTTTACTGGTTTTACCCCAACTTTTGATCGGCCTTCGGGGGCTTATGATGTGGATGTTGCAGAATTTGTGCCCAATGATGCGATAGATGCCCCTCGTGGTACTACCCACATACAGCTATCGGCAGGAGTGAGTAGTTTGAATTTTACGGCACGTTCGTTTGAGGAGGGGCATATTCTTTCGCCAGTAATGCCTTATGACAACCAGACACAGGCGGCCTTTACCCTTAGTGCGACCATTGGGGCAGCGAGTACACTACCGGTGATTGGGGTGGTGGGAGTAAGTTTCTTTCAGGAAGTGAACGGGCAGATGTATCCCTTACGTAATGGGGTGTTCAATGCACTTTCTATAGTGACCGTTGACCAACCGTAACCTTAAAAGCCTTAGCGATGGACTTGTTTTTATTTAGGACACATTTTAAGGCGGGGACAAATGGGATGCTGTTTCACAAGCAGCATTTCATTTGCTTCTGTGTTGAATTGCCTTGGCGTTGCAATGTAGCAGATATCTCCTGTATTCCTGATGGGGTCTATGAGTTAGAGTGCTGCTATTCCCTTGAATTTGGACATCATATACGGATTTTAAATGTGCCGGACAGGTGTGGGATTTTATTTAGATCTATGCCAAATCTGGGAGAAGTTTCACCTGGAACTATAGTACCTGTAGTGAGACTAGAAGGAATTAGTAAAGGAAGCGGTTCAAAGGAGGCGCTGCACAGATTGTTGATGCGGATGGAAGCGGGAAGGAGTAATGGAAAATCTTTTTTCTTAACTATTGAATCGGTGCATGGTGGGAGGTGAGGTATCAGTTGTCTGTTTTCTGTTATCTGTTGTTTTGTTTGTTGTGGGTTGTCTGTTGTGGGTTGTCTGTTTGGCGGATGAGATTTTATTTGGACGGTTATCTTAATAAAATAGGATTATGGAAACTAGAAATAAAAAGGATGCAAAACTTAGGATGCTACGTAAGTTTCGCAAATTAGGATGGGCTCTAACTACTGTTGGCGGTGGAATAATAGGCCTTCCTGGTGGGGACTTATTGGAGCGACTGGCTGTTTACGCCATAGTGGCTGGTACCTTATTATCGGTGGGAACCCAAGCACTTATTAATGAGATGACAGATGAAAATGGAGGTTTTGGACCATTTATGAAACCTGGAAAACGTAGGCTCTTTACAAATGGGATGACTTAAAGTAATGATAGATTTAATTAATAAAATATAATACTATGGACAATTATAAATTGAGTATTTACGGAGGTACCGTATTTGGATTGGTTCCGAACCTACCGGTTGAGAACATTGTGGTCACGATCTATATGGCCATATTGGGAACGTTGACCAGTTTTTTGGTCACCGTACTTTTAAAATGGGTTGGGGGATTTGGGGAAAATAGGTGATGATGATGTTTTTTTAACAAAGGGGTTAAGAAGTTATTTTCTAATATTTCTCTTAGGAACGAATCGGTAAAGTCAGGCTTCAATTGCAAATAAGTAGAGTTTCGCTTTGCGGCTACAAATTTGAATGAAGGGTTGTGAAAAATTATAAATACTGTTAAGGTTATAGTTAGAAGACTAGTATTTTGAAATTTATTTTTAATTCGTTTCTTCGACAATGTTCTTTAAAATAAGGGTGTAAAGCGCTTAAATAAAGAAACTTTAAAAAATTTTAAGAAAATTTTGGCAATTTAAAATATTGCTATTATCTTGCCCTTAAGTTTAATTCTCTCCCCGATTATAAACTTGCCTGTTATCTGTGACCATAACTCATGTTATGGCTTAAAGTCGTGCAAGTTGATTAAAAGATTTTTTTTTTGTTTTTTGTCCTTTAAAGTTTTAAAGGGTGCATAATTTTTTAATGATAACCCAATTTTATGAAAAAAACCTTTCCACACCCAAGGATTTTCCTTGTATTGGCAGGAATATCCTTGCTTCTTACCAATCAATTTTATGCCCAGGACATCCTCTGGGAAAAATCGTATGGCGGCATACAATCGGAATACCTTTTTGATGCCCAGCCCACTGCCGACTATGGCTTTATCCTCGCGGGAAGCTCGCTTTCGGGCAAGTCCGGCAACAAAAAACAGGAAAATATAAAGGACCTTGACTATTGGGTCTGGAAGATGGACGAGAAGGGCGATATGGACTGGCAGAAGAACTTGGGAGGTACTGGAGCGGACCATCTCCAGAGCATAAAGGGAACGCTCGACGGTGGCTTTATCCTTGGGGGCACTTCCACTTCCCCAAAGGGCGCGGACAAAAAGGACGATAATTTTGGAAAGGAGGATCTTTGGATCATCAAATTGAACGCCAAGGGCGATGAGGAGTGGCAGAAGACCATTGGCGGTACGGGGCGGGATGTAATGAAGGAGATCCACCAGACCAGAGACGGCGGCTATATTATGGGTGGCTCCTCTGAGAGTATTGTTTCCGGGCTGAAGACCGAACTTTCCTATGGCAGCCTGGACTACTGGATCATCAAACTGGATGCTACCGGAAATATAGAATGGCAGAAGACTTTCGGGGGCAAGTTTATGGACCAATTAGAGAGCATCATATCCACCAAGGATGATGGTTACCTTATAGGGGGGTGGTCAAATTCCTTTAAGTCTGGGAACAAAAGTGAGGATGTCTATGGCGAAGGCGATTATTGGGTGCTGAAACTTGATAGGGACGGAACTATTGAATGGCAACGGGCACTTGGGGGTGAGCAGGACGACCACCTGTACACCCTTATCGAGCTGAAGGAGGGCGGCTATCTTGCTGGAGGAAATTCCAGCTCCAGTACCTCGGGCAACAAGAAGAAGTCCAATGGGCGTGGAACCGACTTCTGGCTGGTAAAGCTCAGCGAGGTCGGCGAGATTGACTGGCAGGAAACCTATGATTTTGGGAAGACCGATATGTTGATCTCCATTACCGAAAATGGTGACGGCACCCTGCTTTTGGGCGGACACGCCAAGACCGAGAACACGGGACTGGCACGGACAGACAAAAAGGGTATCGATGACTTTATCGCATTAAAGATAGGATCGGACGGTGAGGAAAAATGGCGGCAAACAGTTGGCAGCGCGGGTGAGGACAACCTTAAAAAATTGGTGGAGACCCGTGACGGGGGCTACCTGCTCGCCGGTACCACCAACGGCAAGGTGTCCCGTGACAGGAATAGCGGCCAGGGCCGCAGGGATTTTTGGGTGGTTAAGCTTAGGGACAAGGACAAGGAGGACGAGGATGGTAGGTATGTGGGCCTTGAGGCCTTCCCCAACCCGACCGAGAACTTTACCAATGTTATCGTTAACCACGAGTTTGAGAACGGCAATGCCAGCGTATATGACATCAGTGGCAAGCAGGTACAGTTCTTTGCCATAGAAAGCAGGACTGTGCCGATAGACCTACAGGGACTTCCCGTGGGGGTCTATATCGTGACCGTTAAGACAAATGTTTCCACCGAATCCGTTAAAATATTAAAGAGTAATTAAAATGAGAAGAATAAAATTTCTGGCAGTATTGATTTTAGGCTATGTGACAGCAAATGCCCAGCTTAACACCGAGAAGACATTTATTGATTGGAACAATGTCGAAATGCCCTCAACTCCAAATGCGGCAAGCTTGGGCACTTATGGGAATATCCCTGTTAATGCTGCCACGGGGGTCCCAAATATTAATATTCCTTTATATACATTAGAAGTAGATGGATTGAGTATCCCTATTTCACTATCCTATCATGCATCTGGAATACAGGTTAATGAATTGGCCACCGCGGTAGGGTTAAAGTGGACACTAAATGCAGGTGGTGGCATATTTAGGAGTGTTAGCAGCAAACCTGATGAAAATGGTTGGCTTGTCGGAGACGAAGGACCGATTTCAGACGATTTCTATGATGATTTTATTATCAATAATGAATTTATGCAAAGTTTTTTGACGGGAACCCCAAATAGTCCAGGTCTTGCAGAACTAAGAGACCACAATCCCGATCAATATAATTATAATTTTCTTGGCTATTCTGGAAAATTTATAACTGATTTTAATTCAGAGATAATTAAAAACCAAGCGGATAATATCATGGTTGATCCTAGTAGCTTAGACTCCCGAATAAATCCTGCGGCCGTGGACCAAATGGGCAATAAATACTTCTTTGGTTTGGATAAAGAGGTCAGCAACAAGAGTTTCAGTACCACCAGTGCTCGCACAGGTGGGGGTTTGATTGACTTTAACGGTTATTCGTACGATGATAATATTGTAACGGGATGGATGCTTGACTCAATAAGTACTAAAAACGCCAAAACCATTTTATTTAAATACGATCCCTATACTATTAATGAACATATACCGCATACCGTAGCCAATACCATAGCATATAGTGTACAGTGCGCCTTTGAAATTGATGAATATGCGGAGAAAACTTCTACAAGCGTCATTAATGATTATACGGTGCAGCTAATTACCGAAATAAGTAGTGAGAGCGTAAAGATATTTTTTGACTATGAGGACGATAATAACGCTTCATTATGGAAAAAGAAACTTACAAAAATAACCATACATGATAAGCATACGAATAGTTTTAAGGAGTTTCATTTTGAGTATGGATATTATGGTAATGACCCTAGGCTTAAACTAACAAGAGTATATGAAAAAAAAGGAACAGCAGAACTACCCGGATATACTTTTACATATATTGATGGACATCTTCCCGATAAATATGATTTTTCTCAAGACTTTTTTGGTTATTACAATGGTAAAAATAATAATTCCCTCGCACCCAAAGACCAGATTATTAAGAACGGTTTTTTTCAAGGTTCCAATGTTGAGCAATTTTATGATTCAAATACTGGTGACAGAAATCACGATTTCAATTATTTAAAGATTGGAGTACTTGAATCCATTAAATATCCAACAGGAGGTTCAACAAAATTCAGCTATCAGGCAAATGCGGTATACGATACCATTTTTCAAAAGGATAAATATTGCGGTGGATTGAGGGTAAGTAAAATCGAGGATAGGAATAACAATAATGACATTTTAAAGACTACAGTATATAACTACGAGGGATTGGAGGGGGACAGTTATGTAACCAACTTTGAAAATCTGCACACCCAAGTAGATTATTATGGATCTGGATACCAAAGAGTCAAAGATATTTTTCATTCTAGTTTTGTGGCCGAGCCAGATCTTGTTCAAAACGGGTATTTCTATAAAAAGGTTACTCAATCGGTAACAGAAAATGGAAAACTACAAAGTAAAGAAAGCCATTTTATCGAAAACTTAAGTTTTGGTACTAGAGGGTTTTTATTAAGTAAGGAAAAGGTTTTTTCGGGAAATGCATTAGCTAAAATTACGGAGTATGAATATGAGAGGTTTGGTGTGGGTAAATCAGTTTCTTGGAATATTCTTGGCCATTCCCTTTGTATAGCTTATGAAATAAGCTATTTTTCTGGCTATGGGCTGGGACGAAAACTTAAATATTCCGGCAACACAACCCATCTTCCCACCTTCATCGCCACAACAGACATATTAAAAAGGGTGTCAGTTAACGATACCGTGACCACCATCCAGGAGTTTGATTATGATGACGAGACCCTCTTAAAGGTTCAAGAGATCAGTGATACCCAAAGAACACGTGTGGAGGACTCAACTGGTGTCGTAAGCTATCCAGTCCGCAATCCCAATGGGGAACGTATCACCATAGACTACAAATATCCTTTTGTTCCCACGGACGAAGGTTTCGATCCCGAATTCCCAAAAGGCCTGATGATCAGAAAAGAGGTCACCAGCGACCGCCACGACGGAAAGATCTTTGGACAGGCCTACGAGTACGATGCTGTCGGGAATATTACCAAGACCTACCAATACAATAAAGGGGCCAAGACAAACAACAATCCACTTGACTATATCCCCCCGGACTATGAGTATATATCCTCCTTTACCTATAAGGACGGAAAGCCCGTACAGATGCGTCGGACGAACGGCCAGGAGGTTTCATATATATGGGGCTATAACGGCCAGTTTCCCGTTGCAAAGGTCGAGGGGGTAAAGCGATGGACCCTCGAGCAAATCAATGGTGGTCAATTGGTAAACAGTATTGAGTCCACAACCGATGAAGGTACACTGCGCAACCTTTTAACACAGCTCAGGGAGCACGCTAGTACGAGCAATGGGATGGTGACCACCTTTACCTATGAGCCCTTGAACGGGGTCAAGACCATTACCGACCCCAAAGGGGAAAAGCAGACCTTTGAATACGACAGTTTTGGCCGCTTAGTGCTGGTACGGGACAACGACAACAATATTCTTTCCGAAAACGAATACAACTATGGAAATTAACATCAGCCAACGGATGAAAATACCCGGACCATTTAGTTTGCGCCCCAGACTTGCGCTTGCCTTTATACTAATATCCTTGGGTTCTAACATAGGGATACTTGCGCAGGACCCGACCCACAACTATATTATGACCACCACTTATAAGGTAGCTAAGGACACAGTATTTCCACAGACCCCAGATGCGGATGAGGCGGTGGTGGTGCTGACCTATTTTGACGGGCTTGGCCGACCCAAACAACGGATCGACCATAAACAGTCGGGTGACGGGGATGACCTTGTAACCTCTTTTGCCTATGACGGTTTCGGAAGGCAGCCATTGGAGTTCCTTCCCTTCGACCGCGGGAGTGCGACCCTGAACTATATAGAGGATACGGGCAACGTGGAGTTGCTGGACTTTTATGCCGATCAGGAATATGGGGCCACTGGCAACCCCTGGAGCGAAAAGATATTTGAGGAATCCTTTCTGAACAGGGTGCTGGAGCAGGCCGCCCCCGGGAATAAATGGAAGAAGGAAGACGGCCACACCATCAAGTTTTCCTACGAGACCAACAGTAATAACGAGGTGCACTATTATACCGTGACCTTGAGCTCGAACGGTACGCCCTCGCTTCATTACCACCAAAAATACCCCAAGGGGCAATTGTACAAGACCGTAACCAAAACCGAAAACTGGCAACCGTCCGATGGGCACAAAGGGACCATAACGGAATACAAGGACAAGATGGGGCGCATCGTTCTCAAACGGGCCTACGAGACGCCGATTGAGGGCCTACTTACCGATCCACCCATGGCATTGGACACCTATTACATTTATGATGATTACGGCAACCTGACATTTGTACTCCCTCCCAAACTCTCGCACCAGATCCCCACCAACGGTTCTCTTTCCGGTCCATTGCTGGACGATCTGGCCTACCAATATAGGTACGATTACAGGAACCGGGTGATCGAGAAAAAGATACCGGGAAAAACCAAGGAGTATATGGTCTATGACAACCTGGACCGTATTATAGCAACAGGGCCCGCGCTCTCCCCTTTTGGCGATCAGGCCGAGGGGTGGCTGCACACAAAATACGATTTCCACGACCGCGTAGCCTACACCCTATGGAAACAGGGCACGGTAGATGGCGCCCAACGGGATGCCCTTGCAAATGCCCTGCCCACCTATATTTCTGAGTACCGCCTGTACGGCAGCAACACCAGTCAGGTGAACGGGGTCTCCTTTAGTTATTCCAACCAAGTAGCACCCACCTCGGGCTACCATGTGCTTACGGTAAATTATTACGACGACTATCAGTATTCCGGTGCGCCTACAACTATTCCCACCACGGTAGGCGAGGGCGATATTGATGTGCTCTATGACAATACAATAAGACCCAAGGGACTGCCGACGGGAAGTTGGACCAGACAGGTAGAATCCGCGCTACAGGCAAACGGAATTCTTTCCTATACGCTCTATGATAAAAAGTCCAATCCCGTGCGGGTAAAAAGTACGAACCCCGCAAGCGGCTATACCCAGACCGACACCAAGTTTGATTTTATCGGAAACCCGCAATATACCAAGACCCAGCACAAGAAGGATGCCTCGGGCTTCTTGGTGACCACCAAGGATGTGTTTACCTACACCGACCAGTCCAGGCCCCTGAAGCATACCCATAAGATCAACACGGGGGGCGAACAGTTATTGTCGCTCAATACCTATGATGAGCTTGGCCGTTTAAAGACCAAAAAGGTGGGCGGTACCGACGTTTCGGGGGCAACTGCCCTACAGTTTGTGGACTATAAGTATAATGTACGCGGCTGGCTGTCGGAAATAAACGATGTAGATAACCTTGGCCAGGCCTCATCGCCCTTGGACCTGTTTGGTTTTAAGATAAACTATACCGAAGTGGAGGATGACATTAATGGCACGGTAAGCCCACTCTACAACGGAAATATTGCGGAGACCTTTTGGCGTAGCAGCAGTGATAACATTAAACGCAAATATGGCTATAGCTACGACCACCAGAACCGTTTGATGGATGCCTATTATCAATTGCCCGGTACCTCCGTGCCAAGGACCGATTCCTATAGTGCCCACTACAGCTACGACCGCAACGGGAACATCCTGTCGCTCCAGCGCAATGGGGAGCAGGATCTGGCCAGCTCGGTCATAGAAATAGATGATCTGGACTATACCTATAACGACGGGAACCTGCTTGAGAAGGTCAATGACCTGGAGAACAATCCCGCAGGATTTGATATGAACGGTAAGGGGACCAATGTACAGTTTGGCTATGACGATTATGGGAATCTGGTTTCGGACCCCTATAAAGAAATTACTGATATAAGTTACAACCACTTGAACCTTCCCGTAAAGATAACATTTGGTGGTGGTGGAAAGATTGAATACTTTTATGATGCCACGGGCGTTAAATTAAAAAAGAAGGTGACGGACGGAACTACTATTACCACTACGAACTATATGGACGGTTTTCAATACACGAACGGCAAGCTCGACTTCTTCCCGCACGCCGAGGGGTACGCCAAGGCAATACCATCGGGGCTTGGTGGCGGTACCAGCTATACGTTCAAGTACGTGTTCAGTTATACCGACCATTTGGGGAACATACGGGTAAAGTTTGCACAGAACCCGGCCAATGGCAACCAGATAGAGATTCTGGAAGAGGACCATTACTATCCCTATGGGCTCAAGCACAACGGTTATAACGGCAACCATACCACTTGGGACGTTACCCCTGGGGGACAGATCACCCTAACGCCTGTGAACCCATTTCTTGGGGATACGTACAAGTACAAGTTCGGCGGGAAGGAGTACCAAGATGAGTTTGACATCAACACCTATGATTTTGGCGCGCGGAACTACGACCCCGCACTGGGCAGGTGGATGAACCTGGACCCGCTGGCAGAAACCATGACTAGGCATAGTGCCTATGGGTATGCATTTAATAATCCATTAAGTTTTGTAGATAAAGATGGGCTATATCCTGAGCCAATTCTAAGATATGACAAAGCTACAAATACTTACAGGTTTACACATGCTGCTTCTTTCCTTTTAAGTCTTGTTTCTGGAGTTGATAAAAGACAGATTCAAAATGCTGTGATACAACCACGTGGAATTGGTCAGTATAGACCATGGTATTCTGCAAACCAAGGTGGAGGCGCCATCACTTTGGGTACTCCACATTATTATACAATAACTTATACAGAAAATTGGTTTGAAGATGATAATAGTAAATACAATGGAAATGGATTTGGACAAGATATTAAGAGATGGTTGAGACTATCTTCACACGAAGTAGGACATATCCCTCAAATATATAGAGAAGGTGGACTCTGGTCTTACATTGGAGAATTTATTAGTCAATATAGTAGTGCGGGAAATCATGATGGAGCAGATTATGAAAAAGAAGCTGACACAGGTTCTCAAGTTTTTACAGATTTTAATAATTTCGTTAATGAAAATTTTGAAGAAAACGGTATCAGCAATTTATTTGAGAAGAATTCTGAGAATGTAATCACTAGAACAATTTCTAAATGGTGGGAAGCCTTTGAGGAAGAAAGAGGAGTAAAAGAAGAGAGAACAGAGAGTTTTCTTGAAGGAATTTCTACAAATTTAGATAATTATTCTCAAGGAACATATTTTTGGAATGGAGAAGAATGGACGAAAAAAAATTAGACTTATGAAAAAGATATTCATATTGTTGATTTCACTTTTTATAATTTCCTGTTCTGGAAATGGAATTTATTTTTCTATTGAAGAAAAAGCTATTATTTCTTGCCACGATTCTTTGCTTTCAAAGCTATCAATTGAAGGAATAAATGAAAATCATGACTATTTTAGAATCGTACTTAAAGAAGAGAGAAATGGAATAGGGGTATTAAAACTTCACCTAAATTCTATCAGTGATGAATTTGATATATATAATTCACTAGGCAAAAAAGTTGATAGATCTGAATACAAATTAAAACCTTCTTCAAAATATTTAATATCTCATTTTTCAAAAGGTGATGCAGCTGCGAGCGAAATAATTGTAACTACAGATAAAAATGGAAATATAGTTAATGCTGATAAACTAGACTGTAATTAATTCATAAATATCATAGATACCGAGTTAAACGCAAATCCTACGTGTGGTTTTGGTAACGTAAAATAAAAGGTAACGTTCTTTAAAATATTGGTACTCTAAAAACGCATGTAACGCCCTACACTATAAATACAATGGTAAAGAGCTTAATGAGGAATTAGGTTTGAATTGGTATGACTTTGAAGCGAGAAATTACGACCCTGCCCTCGGGCGTTGGATGAATGTTGACCCATTAGCATCCGATATGCCCGAATGGTCGCCATACAATATGGCGTACAATAATCCCATACGATATGTTGACCCATTAGGACTTGCGCCAGAGGATTTTGTTTTAGGCAAGAATGGAAATATATATTGGGATGATAATGCGAACAGCCAAGCTACTACACAAGCTGGCGATACTTATTTAGGTAAAGAACTTTCATTTACTTTTAACAGCAATATAGATGGAGAGCTTTGGGATGGCCCAGGAGGAGATGCACCAGTTGGAGATAAGTTGACTTCAACAGTAACCCTATCAGCGAGTGAAAACAGCGATGGACAGTTAACTGGAATTTCTGCCACAAGTGATGTTGAAATCGGTTCTACACCTCTTGGTACAGCCAGAGATTATTTCCCAGGTTTAGGAGATGACCAAAATAAGTTTAGTTCAAGTCAATCAACAAATGCCGATGGTACTTTATCCAGCTTTAGTTTGAATTTTGAACAGCACGCAAGCGTTTCCCCTATTGAAGCATTTGGTTTGGATATGTTGGGCTTTGATACTGTAAATGTTGCTCAACAATTAAATATAAGCACATCTGGCAATAATTTATCCGTATCGGCAAGTACAGATGTTTTCCCTTCTGCGTCTCTTTCTGTTAACGGTAATCAGCTTTTTAGATACAACCAACCGTCTTTTAGAGGAACTCACGGAAGAAGTAGGAGTTTTAGTGATAATGGTATGGGTGGTGTTGATGTAATAACAACACCTCGCAGACCAGCCCCATCGTTTCATTTAAGATACCAGAATTGATTATGTTAAAACCATCCGTATTAAATATTCTTTTGTTTTGGTTTGTAAAGTATATTTTATTCTACTTATTGCAAATGTTCAAGAGTGGTAACTACGCTTTGATAGAATTTAGTAAGCTTAAAACAAATGAAGATTGGTATTATTATCTGTGGATATTTTTATTTCTGCCAGTATTGTGCTTACTTATTTTTACGGCACCAATGTACTTTTCGTTCAGAATAAAAAACCCGCTTTATTTTGCCTTAACAATATTAGCTATTGTTGTTGTGGAATATGCACTTTATACTTGGTTGGCTTCCCAAGCTGATTTTACAAATGGCATATATAACGGGATGTTGACTTTATTGGTCTTTCTTTTATTCTTTTTTAAACGCATCAAGATTATCTATCAATAATCTATAATTAGATAGAAACCGCCCACCGAGGCGGTTTTTACATTTATAACATCGCCACATTCTTTTTAAAGAAGTCCTTGAACTTCTTTTTGGTCAGCATCGTCTCAATCATCCCAAAGACAATAGATTTATCTTTTTCGTCCAGTTCGGAAATCAGTCCCCGCTCCCGCGCGATTGCATCCCCCGCTCCCGCGCGATTGCATCGCGTGGTCTCCCAAGCTTTAATGTAGTGACAGGCTAACTTTTCTTGTTTCGATATGATTTAGGAGCCTTTGTTTTCCTGATATTAAGAAATAACAATATCTTTAGAATATGAGTCGCAGTTATAAATTCCATAATCCTGAAGGTCTTTATTTTGTCAGTTTTGCTGTTGTGGGATGGCTTGATGTTTTCACCCGCAATGAGTACAAAGACATCTTGTTGCAAAGTCTTTCTTATTGCCAAAGAGTAAAGGGAATGGAAATAATTGCGTGGTGTGTTATGACCAATCATGTACACTTGGTATTTAGAAGCGTAAAGGGGCAGCATCCATCACTTCTGTTAGGAGATTTTAAGCGGTTCACGAGCAAGGCAGTAGTAAAAGCCATACAGGAGAATCCACGAGAGAGTAGAAGGGAATTTCTATTGGAGCAATTCAAAAAAGCTGCTGCAAAATCATCTAATGTGAAAGAGTATCAGGTTTGGAGACACGATAATAAACCTATCGAATTGTGGAGCAACAGGGTTATTTGGGAGAAGATTAATTATGTCCACAATAATCCTGTTGAGGCTGGATTGGTTTATAGGGCTGAGGATTATGTTTATAGCAGTGCTTCGGATTATTCAGATGAAAAAGGATTGTTGGACGGTATTGTGGTATTTCAGTATTACGGTTGAATATGGAACTTGGAAAAGCTATTTAAAACTGTGTAAGGAACGCGATGCAATCGCGCACCAGCGGGGGGGCAATCGCGCACCAGCGGGGAACGCGATGCAATCGCGCACCAGCGGGGGGAAATTTAGGATGGACTGGAGGAGGTTTATTTTTATCTGTTATTGGTTCGAGAGAGGCCTCTGTTATAATATTTCCAGATATAGGCAAAAATCAAACCTTCGACGCCGGTAATGGAGAACTCACTACCCCAAGCTTAAGTTCTATAACGATTCATGAGCTATTGGATCATGGATTAGAATTTATTAGAACAGGGGTAATTGACAAATCGGAATCTCCAAGTATCGAAAACGTTAAATACCAGAATAACGCATTGATTATAATAGATAGTAATACCAGAGTAAAACACCATGATCATTAAAAAGCTAAAATTACTTACTTTATTATTCATATTTGGTTTTCTAATTACTTCTTGTATTGGAAAAAAGCCCCTATCAAAAAGACCTGTTAAACAAAATTGTTTTTATAATAATGAAGGATATACATTTATTAATTTCTTTAACTCAAAAACAGAAGATGAATTTTTTCCTAATTTATCTTCTGTTTTATCTCCTGATTTTGATTTGATAGAAAATTATTATGTTATTAGCAAAGACACTATTTATATACGTCTTCCAAATGAAAAGGATGTAAACATCTCGCATAGTACATCTGACACTAAAATTTTGATTAAAAACGCCACTATTAAAGTAGGTGCCAATAAATCATTGAAACAAGTTTTTAAATTAAATGAAGCTTTCAATGTAATTATTTTAGATTCAAAATATGTTTTTAATAATTGCAAATAACAATAAAGAAAAGAGTTAATTCAGTAAAAGAGGCTCTTTCCAATTATTTGAATTAAAACGTACACAAAAAGACGTGTTGTACGTTAAAGTACAAGTTCGGCGGGAAGGAGTACCAAGATGAGTTTGATATAAACACCTACGACTTCGGCGCGAGGAACTACGACCCCGCACTGGGCAGGTGGATGAACATCGATCCGCTGGCGGAGGCGATGCGCAGGCACTCGCCCTACAACTATGCATTTAACAATCCGATATATTTTATCGATCCGGATGGGATGATGGCACTACCTCCAGGCGATTTTATAGACCAAAATGGAAACAACATAGGAAATGATGGGAAAAATAATGGGAAAGTATATGTGGTCAAAACTGATGTGCAAAGTGTCGAGAGTGGAGCACCAGTCGATGGAATAAGTACTTCGCAAAAAGATGCAACAACATCTTTTATAAAAGCAAATAGCGGAGATACTTCAGCCTTTGAAGGAAATAGCATTGCTTATGATAATAGTGTGGAGATTGAAGGTGGCTCTGACACACGTCAAGGAATGGTAGATGTTGTTAATCAAGATGATGGATCTGGAGGCGCTAGTGCCGCTAACCCCCCGCTCCCGCGCGATTGCATCGCGTGGTCTCCCAAGCTTTAATGTAGTGACAGTACTAACTGTTCTTGTTTCGATATGATTTAGGAGCCTTTGTTTTCCTGATATTAAGAAATAACAATATCTTTAGAATATGAGTCGCAATTATAAATTCCATAATCCTGAAGGTCTTTATTTTGTAAGTTTTGCAGTTGTGGGATGGCTTGATGTTTTCACCCGCAATGAGTACAAAGACATCTTGTTGCAAAGTCTTTCTTATTGCCAAAAAGTAAAGGGAATGGAAATAATTGCGTGGTGTGTTATGACCAATCATGTACACTTGGTATTTAGAAGCGTAAAGGGGCAGCATCCATCACTTCTGTTAGGAGATTTTAAACGGTTCACGAGCAAGGCAGTAGTAAAAGCCATACAGGAGAATCCACGAGAGCGTAGAAGGGAATTTCTATTGGAGCAATTCAAAAAAGCTGCTGCAAAATCATCTAATGTGAAAGAGTATCAGTTTTGGAGACACGATAATAAACCTATCGAATTGTGGAGCAACAGGGTTATTTGGGAGAAGATTAATTATGTCCACAATAATCCTGTTGAGGCTGGATTGGTTTATAGGGCTCAGGATTATGTTTATAGCAGTGCTTCGGATTATTCAGATGAAAAAGGATTGTTGGACGGTATTGTGGTATTTCAGTATTACGGTTGAATTTGGAACTTGGAGAACCTATTTAAAACTGTGTATTGAACGCGATGCAATCGCGCATCAGCGGGGGGAACGCGATGCAATCGCGCACCAGCGTGGGCTCAGGATTATGTTTATAGCAGTGCTTCGGATTATTCAGATGAAAAAGGATTGTTGGACGGTATTGTGGTATTTCAGTATTACGGTTGAATTTGGAACTTGGAGAACCTATTTAAAACTGTGTATTGAACGCGATGCAATCGCACATCAGCGGGGGGAACGCGATGCAATCGCGCACCAGCGTGGGTTACGCCACAGGCGGCAATGCCTACAAAAAGTGGTAAGATAGCCAGAACTAATTTTTGGTTGATGTATTTCATAACAGAGCCAGTTTGAGTACTACTAAAATAAGCTAAGGTTACATACTATAGAAAGTGGCTTCTTGATTTTTCTTAATAGGAAAGCATAAAAAAACCTCCCAATGGGAGGTTTTAATTGTTTTATGAAATGTGGTTTTACAGTCCAAGAATGGTAAGTAAAATCACTTGGATTGTTACTTCGGTGTTTGCCGAAACCATAACGTCCATAAGGTCTAGGCCCAAGTCGCCCTCTGCCTCAATCATTCCGGTAAACTCGTACTCGCCGTCGCTATTGGTGTCTTCGTAAGACGCGAAGTGAATTTCATAGGTTCCTTCCGTTAGGTAATGCAAGCTAAACTCGTTACTGCCACCTGTGGCCATACTACTTGTTACTGCATTGGCAAAACGTACCCCGGCTGCGTTCTCGTCTTCTTCGCTTTCGCTATAACTACCTTTGGTATATGCATAGGCTACTGTTTTTATCTCGCTGTTTCCAGTGTTATTGGTAGCGGTTCCATTAATGGTACCCGCATCCAATACGTTTACTACCCTAATACTGTTTTCCAATTGGGCTTGACCGGCAAAGTTATAGCCTGAGTTACCAGCATCTGCAACTATGGACTTACGTAAATCAAAGTCAATTATTATTTGGTTTGAAGAGGAGGCTTCAATATCATAATTGCTGTTCACAGTAATAGTGCTGTTTTCTGGAGTTAGCTCAACTTTGGTGTTGCCAGTAGTAAGTACATAATTCGCTGGAGCATTGCCAGAGGCGTCACTTTCTGTGTCCAATACCAAGGTTACTTGGTTGTAGGTGTTTGCAGCCAGGTCAATGTCTCCCAACAATTGGGTGTTTCCATTTTGTAGGGCGTGTAGGTTTACGGTGGTTTTCGTAAATCCATCTAAGCTGCTGCCGTTTAGCTTCACATCGGCAATGGTAACGAAAACTCCTTCTACTTCGGCATTGTCTATTGGGCCATCGGTAATATATACCTCTGCGTTATATGCCAATTGATCTGTTTCGGTAGAATCGTCTTCACTACATGAAGCAAAGCCTACGATTAGTAAAAGCGCAAGCATCGATTTGTAAATCACATTTGTTTTCATAGATTGTTTTTTGTTATTGTTAATACTATTTTAGGTTTGTTTGTTATGGGTGACAAGCATTGCCACACCGCAATATTAGCGTAGTATCTCCGCAATTATTGTAAGTATTAACGTACGTTAACGTTTTTTGGGAAATGGGCGGGGCACTACGATTTTAGCAGATATGTCTCTAAAAAAAACCCCAAACCTTTTGAGGAACAAAAGATTATTGGGGTATGATTAGATAGTATTACAACTGCTTTTTAGGCAAAAGCAATAACGATTAATTAACACTCAGCGCGTGCCTGATTTTAACAGTGGTTTGTAATTGAAGATGGATTTTCGAGGGTTTAAATCATCTGCTTTAAAAAAATATTCTGGCTTTTTAATAGTCGCTTATACTTTTAAAATGTCCAGATTGCCCATTCACTCACAAATTTTTCTCCATACATTTACGACAAAGTTTACAATAAATGGCAGCGCACTCGCTAAAATCATTTTTCATTTTTTTAAAGGAGGCCAAAGCGGGCAAGGAGATTGACCTTACCCAAGCCAGTATCAAGAAAGCCATTTTCTTACTAGCCGTGCCCATGATTTTGGAAATGAGCATGGAATCCATTTTTGCTTTGGTAGACATTTTTTATGTGTCCCAAGTAAGCACAAATGCTGTGGCTACAATTGGATTAACCGAATCTGTAATCACGCTTGTATATGCCCTGGCCGTGGGGTTGAGCATGGCCGCAACAGCCATTGTGGCTAGACGTATAGGTGAAAAGGATGCCGAAGGGGCAAGGCGTGTAACGGTTCAGGTTATCTTTTTGGGAATATTTGTTTCTTCAATCGTCAGTGTATTAGGGATACTCTTTCCAAAAGAAATACTTGGCTTGATGGGTGGCGAACAGGATTTAATTGATAAAGGGTATCGCTATACGCAAATTCTATTTGGAGGTAACTTTACCATCGTATTGCTGTTTCTTATAAATGCGGTCTATAGAGGTGCCGGCAATGCGGCCATGGCTATGTGGACGCTTATCCTTTCCAATGCTATCAATATTATCCTGGACCCTATCTTTATTTTTGGTTGGGGGCCTGTTCCGGAATACGGGGTAACAGGTGCTGCCATTGCCACTACTATCGGGCGGGGAGTGGCGGTATTATTTCAGTTGTATATACTCTTTTTCGGAGCTACCAGAATAAAGCTCGGTCTTAAGGATTTGGTGGTGAACATTAAGGTGATGTTCAATTTAATCCGCGTTTCCCTTGGGGGAATTGGGCAGTTCATTATAGGTACCAGTAGTTGGATATTTTTAATGCGAATTATAAGCGAATTTGGTAGTGAAGTGCTTGCAGGCTATACTATTGCAATCCGGGTTATGATGTTTACCATGATGCCAGCTTGGGGTTTAAGCAATGCCGCGGCTACTTTGGTAGGACAAAATTTGGGAGCCAATCAACCCGACCGGGCCGAGACCTCTGTGTGGAAAACCGCCAAATACAATGCCTTTTTTATGGTTGCTGTGTCCATTATTTATCTTTTGTTTGCCAAGACAATCATTGGCTGGTTCAGTGTAGCACCCGAAGTAGTGAAATATGGGGCACTTAGTTTGCAGATTGTTACAGTTGGGTATTTCCTTTATGCATACGGAATGACGGTTACTATGGCTTTTAATGGTGCGGGCGATACAAAAACTCCGACTATTATAAACTTTTTCTGTTTTTGGGTGTTTCAGCTTCCGTTTGCATATTTTACTTCCCTAGTATTGGATTGGGGTCCCATTGGCGTATTTGTGGCAATCGCTTTAGCGGAATCATTGATAGCCATAATCGCCATTCTTTGGTTCAAAAAAGGAAAGTGGAAATTGATAAAGGTATAATTTTATAAGGCTGTATAGTCATAATGGACTATTTTTGCATCCCCTAAACAAAAATTAAGTAATGAAAAAGACTTTCGACGTACTGATAGAAATCCCAAAAGGCAGCCGCAACAAATACGAATACGACTTCGAACTGAAAAAAATCCGCTTTGACCGAATGCTCTTCAGCAGTATGATGTACCCTGCCGATTACGGTTTTATACCTGAAACCTTGGCGCTTGATGGTGACCCGCTGGATGTATTGGTATTGGGTGGCGAACCAACTTTCCCAATGTGCGTAATGGAAGTGAAGCCCATAGGTGTTTTCCATATGGCCGATGAAAAAGGTCCCGATGAAAAGGTAATATGCGTTCCTATCTCTGACCCTATATGGAGCAGCCTGAATGACCTATCCGACATAAATCCACATTTAGTACGTGAAATAGAGCATTTCTTTCAGGTTTATAAAGACTTAGAGAAGAAAAAAGTAGATGTTGGCGGTTGGGGTGATGCCAATGAAGCTATCGAAATCTACAACCAATGTGTAAAACGCTACAGGGAAACGCCAGAGGTGCAGGGACATTTCAGTATATAATTTAAAAGACATAAGACGCTAGGACATAAGACGTAGGACGGATATAGTTCGTATTCTGTGGTCTTACGTCATAGGTCTTATCGTCCTACGTCATTTTCTTGTTTCGTATCCCAAACCATTTCCCTATTTTTGCAGTCGCAAATTTGAAACCAATCTAAATTAATTAAATAATGGAACAGAACATTATATTTATTCCTATTGCACTTGCCGTACTAGGCCTTTTGTTTATGCTCGTTAAAATGAGCTGGGTGAAAAAGCAACCCGCCGGTAGCGACCGTATGAAGTTTATCTCTAAAAGTATTAAAGAAGGTGCCCTGGCATTTCTAAATGCCGAATACCGTCTGCTAGTTGTATTTGCAGTGATTGCCGCAGTATTATTGTTTGTGGTTTCCCAATTGGTTCCATCAACCAGTTGGATGATTGTACCCGCTTTTATATGTGGTGCTATCTTTTCGGCCTTGGCTGGAAATATTGGGATGCGTATTGCAACAGATGCAAACGCGCGTACTGCCGAAGCTGCCAAAACCAGCCTTCCGCAGGCACTTAAAGTTTCCTTTGGCGGTGGTACCGTTATGGGGCTTGGTGTTGCAGGACTTGCAGTATTGGGATTGAGCTTGTTTTTCCTGTTTTTTATCGGCCAATTTATTGGAACCGACCCTTTAAATTTTTATGATGAAATGACCATCGTGCTTGAAGCCCTTGCAGGTTTCTCCCTAGGTGCCGAAAGTATTGCGCTTTTTGCCCGTGTGGGTGGTGGTATCTATACAAAAGCTGCCGACGTAGGCGCTGACCTTGTAGGTAAGGTGGAAGCTGGTATTCCCGAGGATGATCCGCGTAACCCTGCGACCATAGCCGATAACGTAGGTGATAACGTAGGTGACGTAGCGGGTATGGGCGCTGACCTCTTCGGAAGTTATGTGGCTACTGTACTTGCTGCCATGGTCTTGGGTAACTATGTAATCCGCGATATGTCTTTGGATATGCCGTTTACCGATGGTTTCAATAATATGGGGCCAATCCTTTTACCAATTGTAATTGCGGGTGTAGGTATTCTTGCCTCTATTATAGGTACTTTCTTCGTAAGCATTAAAAACAACGAAGCCAAAGAATCCCAAGTTCAGAAAGCCTTGGACACTGGTAACTGGGCAGCGATTATCCTTACGCTTATCGCCAGTTGGTTTTTAATAGACTGGATGCTTCCAGAAACTATGAATATGAAATTTTTCGGTGAAGGCTACAAAACCATCGCTTCCATCAATGTGTTCTGGGCTGCCTGTATTGGTCTGGCCGTAGGGGCACTTATTTCTTTCGTTACTGCTTATTACACAAGCTTGGGTAAAAAACCGGTAATGGATATTGTAACTAATTCTTCTACCGGAGCAGCTACCAATATTATTGCAGGTCTTGCAGTGGGGATGAAATCTACTTTTGCTTCTGTAATTCTTTTTGCAGCTGCAATTTACGGTTCTTACGAACTTGCAGGTTTTTACGGGGTTGCCTTGGCCGCTTCAGCAATGATGGCTACTACAGCTATGCAGCTTGCTATTGATGCTTTCGGCCCTATCGCCGATAATGCAGGTGGTGTTGCTGAAATGAGCGAACTGGATCCACAAGTACGTGAGCGTACCGATGTCTTGGATTCCGTTGGAAATACTACTGCTGCCGTTGGTAAAGGTTTCGCGATCGCTTCTGCTGCATTGACAGCTTTGGCTCTGTTTGCCGCATATGTAACCTTTACGGGTATTGATGGTATAAACATCTTCCGTGCAGATGTGCTTGCTATGTTATTCGTGGGTGGAATGATTCCAGTGGTTTTCTCTGCAATGGCGATGAAATCTGTTGGAAAAGCGGCTATGGAAATGGTACAGGAAGTACGTCGCCAGTTCCGTGAAATTCCAGGAATTATGGAAGGTACCGGAACTCCTGAGTATGCAAAATGTGTTGATATTTCTACTAAAGCTGCTTTGAAGGAAATGCTTCTTCCAGGATTGCTTACTATTATTACACCTGTTATTATCGGCCTTGTATTTGGTGCCGAGCCGCTTGGAGGCTATATGGCCGGAGTTTGTGTGAGTGGTGTAATGTGGGCTATTTTCCAAAATAACGCTGGTGGTGCTTGGGATAATGCCAAGAAATCTTTTGAAGCCGGTGTAAAGATCAATGGTGAAATGACCTATAAAGGGAGTGACGCTCACAAGGCTGCTGTAACTGGTGATACTGTGGGTGATCCATTTAAGGATACATCAGGCCCTTCTATGAACATCTTGATTAAACTTACGTGTTTGGTTGGGTTGGTTATCGCTCCAATCCTTGGAAACCACGGCGATGTGGCAATGGCTACTGAAACCTCTGCAGAAGAAGTTTATTTTATTGATGCCGAAGGAAACAAAACTATCCTTACCGAAAAGCAGGTTGAATACCTTGAAAACGGTGAAAGTAGTGCTATTGAAGGAGGTGAAAATCTAAAGAACAAAACCGAGACTGTGGTTGAAATGTTAAAGAACGATAACAACGATCAAGTAACGGCCAACGTAACCATCATCAGAACTGTTGACGGTGTTGAAACTACCGAAACCAAATCCTTTACTGGTACCGAAGAGGAAGTTCGGGCCCAATTGAAAGATGTGGAGGGAATGAAAATCAAAATAAAGGATAAGGAATAAGAGCAAATTCCAAATTTCAATTTCTAAATCACAACCTACAAGGTAAAAGCCTTGTAGGTTTTTTTATTTCGCCTATTCTATCCCCTGAGCAGCTTTTCCAGAGCAGATTCAAAGGGCGGTCAAAGCAGCAATGCTATGATGCAGAGCGCAGTCGCCGCACCGAATCCCAAATCTCCCAATCCCCAATCCCTAATCCCCAATCCCTAATCCCTATTAACAAATCCTCCCGACTGATCCCAGATATACAAGAATTTATTATCTTGGTGCTGCTATGAATTATCACGACATTGTTACTTTAGCTATTGCCTTTGGGTTGGGAATGCTCGTAGGGCTCCAAAGGCAGAAAAGCGACCACGAAATGGCCGGTGTACGCACCTTTACCCTTATTTCAGTTATGGGGGTTGTTTCGGCTTTTCTGGCCCGTGACTTTGACAATCCCTTTTTACTTCCCGTATTGGGGTTGTGTATTACTGCCCTTTTAGTTACTGCCAATGTCATAAAACTCAGAAAACTAAACGATACCGACGTGGGGCAAACCACTGAGGTAGCTGCACTACTTATGTTTGCCGTGGGAGCTTATTTGGTTATGGGAGATAGGATGGTGGCAGTTATTGTGGGAGGTTCTATGGCCATTCTGCTCTACCTAAAGGAACATCTCCACAATTTTATTGAAAACCTAAAGGCAAAGGACCTAGCCGCAATAATGACCTTTGCGGGGATTTCCTTGGTAATTCTTCCACTATTGCCCGATAAAACCTATGGCCCGCTGGATGTGCTGAACCCGCGGAATATCTGGTTTATGGTAACCTTGATTGTAGGCATAAGCGTTGTGGGTTATTTCATCTATAAATTTGTGGGCAAGAAAGTAGGGATTATTTCCAACGGAATTTTAGGAGGTCTAATCAGCAGCACCGCAACTACTGTAAGCTATGCCCGAAAAACTAAGGATGCTGAATCAATTAATAAAATGGCGGCATTTGTTATTACCGCAGCCTCTGCCGTTGCCTTGATAAGGGTTTTGGTTGAGGTGGGCGTCGTAATTCCTGAAAAACTGCCGGAAATTGTATTACCACTTATAACTGTTTTTGTGCTTATGGCACTGTTGTGCGTGGGCCTTTTTTATATTATCAGTAAAAATGGCGGAGATGAAAAAATGCCCGAACCAAAAAACCCCGCACAATTTAAAAGCGCCTTAATTTTCGGACTTTTATACGGAGGTATTTTACTGGCAGTGGCTTTCACCAAGGAGGAGTTTGGAAATGAGGCGCTTTACGTAGTAGCAATTATCAGTGGGCTTACAGATGTAGACGCCATAACGCTTTCCCTTTCACAATTGATGAAAGGCGGTGGCCTTAATACTTCCACGGGTTGGCGACTTATTTTATTGGCTACTCTTTCCAATCTACTTTTTAAGGGAATTATGGCCGCTGTTCTCGGTACCAGACAATTGGCTAAGTGGATTGGTATTTCCTTTGGAATAACCATCGCATTTGGATTATTGTTAATGTGGCTTTGGCCAGAAGCTTGGCACCTATAATAGCGTATGTTTAAAAAAGACCCAATTCAGATTGTTAACTTTCACAGTTATGGCACTGCGAGCCATCTATATATAAAAGGAAGGGCAATACAGGATGAAGGTATCGATCTTTCCAAAACTGGTTTTTTCAATCTACTTTGGAACAGTTGGAAGCGCTTTGAAACAGATAAGGTTAAGAATGCCAAGCTCATTCTTAAACTTGCAAATGGAAGAACGCTGGAAACAGTATCAGATTCCCAAGGCTATTTTTTAATAGATGCCATGATAGAAAACTTACTTCCTTTGACGGATGCCGATGGTTGGCTTCATTACTCTATCTCTTTCGCAGAAGAAATTAAGGGAAGAAAAATTCAACAAAACAACAATTTTAAAGGTGAAATCTTAATCCCTTCCGAAGGAGCAAAATTTGGTGTTATCAGCGATATAGACGACACCATTCTCCACACAGGGCTAACCTCTTTTTTTAAATGGGCTGTGGTTAAAAATACTTTTTTCAAAAGAGCCGAAAAACGAATTCCACTTGAGGGCGCGGCAGCATTTTATCACCAATTGCACGATGGAAAATCTGGCAGCGATTGCAATCCGGTTTTCTATGTAAGCCACAGTCCGTGGAATCTGTATCGCTATTTGGAAGTATTTCTTCAAAAAAATAATTTTCCGAAAGGCCCCATTTTGTTGCGCGATTTTGTAAATCCCTTTGCCAAAAAGTACAAGCCGGAAAAGCCGCAAAAACAAAAGGAAATAACCAATATTCTGAAAACATATCCTAAATTACCCTTTGTGTTAATTGGGGATAGTGGCGAGCACGATCCCGATATTTATATTGAAATTGCCGAAGCGCATCCTGAACGTATTCTTGCAATTTATCTGCGGAATGTAAACCACAAAAGAAAAATGGTACGGGTTGAGGGCCTCTTTGAAAACTATGAAACCGTACCGGTACTTCTTGTTGAAAACAGCAAAGCTGCCGTTGCCCACGCTAGAGAGATGGGTTTTATTCAATAAGCCTTTCAAAGTAATCATAAATCGCAAGCTGCGACTGCACTTCTTTTTCTGAATTTTTTACGTATTCATTTTTTTGTTCGGCATCAATAATTCTGGCTTTTATGTTATCGTTCAGCTCTATATCGATGATTTTCTTAACGGCTTTCTTATGGTCTTCATCCAAAATGGGCGTGACTACCTCTATGCGGTGGGTTAAATTGCGCGTCATCCAGTCTGCTGAGCCTATGTAGATTTGTGCATCGCCATCGTTTCCGAAAATATAGATTCTTCCGTGTTCCAAAAAGCGATCCACGATACTGGTAATGTAAATATTCTCACTCTGGCCTTTAATTCCGGGTACCAATGAGCACATTCCGCGTATTAATAATCGCACTTCTACTCCTGCATTGCTGGCCTTGTAAAGCTCCTTTATCATTCCTTCGTCCTGCAGACTGTTCATTTTTAAAATAATCGAGCCCTTTTTACCGGCATTGGCCAGCGCTATTTCCTTTTCTACCAACGCAGTAAAACGCTCGCGGGTGGTAAATGGCGAAACCAATAATTGCTTTGTTTTTGGCACAATCATATCGCGCTCCAAAACCATAAATACCTTTTTGAGGTCTTTGGTTATTTTTTTGTGGGCGGTCATCAATCCAAAATCTGTGTAAAGTGTGGCCGTATTTTCGTTGAAGTTGCCTGTGGCAATGTAGGCGTAGCGTTTGGTTTTGTTCTCAACTTCCCTTTCAATATAAAGTATTTTGGAATGCACTTTAATATCTGGATAGCTATAAATAACGCGGGCTCCGTTTTTTCTAAAAATGGCACCCCATTTTAAATTGTTGTGTTCATCAAAACGGGCCTTCACTTCAATAAAAACAGTTACATCCTTCCCGTTTTTGGCGGCAAGGGCTATGGCATCGTTTAAATCAGATTCATCAGCAGCGCGGTAAATAGTGATTTTTATAGTTTTAACTTGCGGGTCATTCGCTGCTTCCTGCATCAGTTTGATAACCGGTCTAAAACTTTGATAGGGATAATGCAGCAATTGGTCTTTTTTATCGATTGCTTCAAAAATAGAATCACATTTTGCCAAAACGGGATGCGGAAGTGGAGGCAGTTTTTTATTGTGCAATTGCTTTTGCGTGGGATTTGGAAAGCTGAAAAAATCCTTAAAATTATGATAGCGACCGCCCAAAACCACATCGGTATGGTTTACGTCCAAGGCTTTTTTTAATGTTTCCCTGAAATCCTGCGGCATTTCGGGGTCTATCAAAACCCGTGTGGCCTGCCCGGTATCGCGCTTCGGAAGCGCCTCCTTGATTTTTTCCATTAAATTGCCCGAAAATTCATCTTCAATATAGAGTTCCGCATCTCGGGAAATTTTCAGGGAATGAAAGGCCGAATCCCTTTCTTCGGAAAACTCCTTCTGGAGGTTGTATTTCAGAATATCATCAATAAAGGTGATATAAAACTCTTTATCATCTTCCGAAGGAAACACAAAAAAGCGTGGTTCCGTCTCTGGAATTTCAACCATTAAAAATTCATCTTCCGCAGTTTGGGCGGCCAAGTATAGCCTTTCATTTTTTACAAATACAGATTGTGTTTCCGTACAGGGGTTGCAACTTATTTCGGTAATTTGCTTGAGGCTTTCCTCGTAATATTTGGTTGCAATTTCTTTTTGTGCTTCAGAAAAATCCTCGTGGCGAATTAGGTGAATTCCCTCGGAAGCCAATTGCGGAATTATTTCTTCATTGAAAATTCTTCCAAATTCATTTTGCTGAATATCAACCTGTTCTTTAATTTCTTTTAAAACCTTGTTGGGTTTAGTAATGAGCTTTTTCCGAAGTGGCTTTTCAATGTTTTTTATCTGCCGGATATCGGAAACTCGAACGCGAAAAAATTCATCCAGATTAGATGAAAAAATTGCCAGAAACTTGATGCGCTCATAAAGCGGATTGCGCGCGTCTGCCGCTTCTTGTAAAACACGGTGATTAAAGCGAAGCCACGAAAGGTCGCGGTGGTAAAATTTATTGTTGTATAGTGATGCCATAGTATTATGGCAAAATAATGGTTTTACAGATAGGATACTGTAAGGGAAACGTTAAGGTTTAAATATTAAAATTTTTTAAAAAATAACCCCTTTTCATTTGAAAAGGGGTTGAAAGCTTTAGCCGAAAGAATTTACTGTTTTGTAAAAGTCAAAATGATATTTGTGGTAGAAGTTACAGTAAATCCACCTTGGGACATCGTTTGAACTTCTTGACCTTTTAATACCATAGTATCATCAGTTAACTGTACAATTGTTATTTCATCAGTTTCATTATCAACTGTTACATTGAGCGTGTTTCCATTCATGCTCCACTCGCCACTTGAAAGAATTTCTAAATTCTCAATGTTTTGGGTAGTTGACTGACCATTAGCAGTTGTTGTCAGTTCAATACTATAACTGCCGTCAGAAACTACTTTGTTGGGATTTTCAGTAAAAGTAAGCGTGTAGTCTACATCATAGCCTTCTCCATTAAAAGTAGCCGAAATATTTTGACCTTGTCCAGAAGTTTCTGTTGCTCCAGAATAATCTACTGTTGTTCCTTTCCATACGCCAACAATATTGCCATTATTTTCAAGTGCAGGATTATTATCATCTTTGGAACAAGAAATGGTTAATGAAATAAATGCTGTAAAAAGGATTAATTTAAAAATTTTCATAGGTAATATTTTACGTGTTAATAAAAAGTTAAAGCGCGCAATATATAACTTTTATCAAACGTAAAAAAAGAGTTTTTTGTTTTTTTAGACTTGCTTAAAACAGCCCGTGAAGTTCCGCATCTATCTTGTTGATTACCTGACCCAAATGCTCCGGATCGTCCACAAAATTTATATTGTCCACGTCAAAAATAATGAGGTTGCCTCTATCATAATTATGAATCCACGCTTCGTAACGTTCGTTCAAACGACTTAAATAATCAATACTGATGGAATTTTCATAATCGCGTCCCCGTTTGTGTATCTGGTTCACCAAATTCGGAATGCTGCTACGTAAATAAATAAGCAGGTCGGGCCCTTCGGTTACGCTTTCCATTAAATCGAAAAGCGAGCGGTAATTCTCAAAATCACGGTTTGTCATTAGGCCCATGGCGTGTAGGTTTGGAGCAAAAATATAGGCATCTTCGTAAATAGTACGATCTTGAATTACGTTCTTTCCTTTTTCACGAATTTCGAGAATTTGGCGAAAGCGGCTATTCAAAAAGTAGATTTGAAGGTTGAAGGACCACCGCTCCATTTGGTTGTAAAAATCGTCCAAATAGGGGTTGTCTTCCACATCTTCATAATGGGCCTGCCATTTGTAATGTTTTGCCAATAAACGGGTAAGGGTGGTTTTTCCGGAACCTATGTTTCCTGCAATTGCAACGTGCATAGTTATTCTTTAGTTGGGATGGTTAGTTTAAAAGTGTGCAAATTTTCGCCGTCATAAATATACAGGAAATCATTGGTAAGCTGCAAGTCCTTAATTGTTATTTCGGGTAATTTCAGCTGCACAGATTTGTGGTTTAGTGTTTCGTTCCGTTTAGCAAAATCTGGAAGGTAATAAAGTGCGTTTTGCTTTAAAGCGATCAAATTTTCATTCTGTTGAACAATTTTTTCATAGTTTTCAGAAGGTACTTCGTTCAGAATACTTCCGTAGATATTGAAGGCGCGCAGTTTTTTTTCAGTCAGTGCAAAACAGTAATTAAAATTACTCGCCTGCGAAAGCAGTTTCCCCGGAAATGGTTGCGATACTACTGTTTGCAGTTTTGAACCGTAATTATACATTTCCAGTTGTTGCGTATCCACATTAAAAAGCCACAAGCTGTTGCTGCCAGCGTTGGTTGCGGTGCTTACGTTCAAAAACTGCGGTAGATTGTTAAAATTAATACGTTCTATTTCGTTGAGTTTGTTGTCCAGCATCACCACCGTGTTTGTGTCCTGGAAAAAGGCAATCACTTTCAGTGGATTGATTATATCCACCGATGTTATCCGCCCTAATTGTAAATCATTAAAAAGAAAGTTACCATCTGGGCCTTGTTTTTTCAGTACCCGGTCTTTTATAAAGTAGGCATTTTTGTAGTTGTCAAAACCAATAAACTTATCGGCAACAAAGGGAACCTTACCCTCAAGAGTAACGCTTTGGGCAATGCCAAGTTGGCAAATAAGCAGAAAAAAGAGGAAAAGCTGTTTCATCTGTATAAGATATTTGAGAAATAGGAAGATGGAATGCCCACAGCATCTATCTTCATTTGGTTTACAATCTTTTAATGGCATTTCATAAAGTTGGCAAGTTACAAAATGAAGGTTTTATTTAAACGAAAAATAATGTAACAGATTATAACTTGGTTCGTCTTAGTGGTAGTGGACAGAAATTTGTTCAAACAAATTAAACTAATTTTAAACATTTTAGTCAAAGTGTTTTAACTTTGACACTTACCATCAAAATATTATTTATGATACGATATACCTTAATACTTTTATTATTTTTCTCATTTACCATAAATGCCCAAAACATAAGTGGCCAAGCTTATTATGAATCCAAAACAACAGTTGATCTTGATGCTTTTGGCGGTAATCGTGAAATGACGGAAGAAATGAAAAAGATGATTGCCGAACGGATGAAAAGTATGCTTGAAAAAACATACATCCTTACCTTCAATAAGGACGAATCAATTTATAAGGAACAGGAAAAACTGGATGCTACACCAATGAACCCTGGCTTTAAAATGATGATGAGCAGCTACACGCCAGGGGCACAGTATAAAAATCTTAAATCAGGGCAAATTGTTGAAGAAAACGAATTCTTCGGAAAACAGTTTTTAGTGACAGATTCCATTAAACATTTAGATTGGCAAATAACCAAGGAGTCCAAAACCATTGGGCAATACATCGCTTTTAAAGCCACGGCTGTTAAAAAAGTAGATCCCAATGATTACAGCATGGCGCGCCCAAAAAAGAAGGACGAAAAAGAAAATGCTGAAGTAAAAAAAGATTCTACGCAACCACAAGACCCGATGGATATGATTGAAATTCCCGAGGAAATTGAGGTTACGGCTTGGTTTACCCCACAGATTCCCGTGAGCAACGGCCCCGGGGAATATGCCGGACTGCCCGGACTTATTTTGGAATTGAACGTTTATAGAACCACACTTTTGTGTTCCAAAATAGTGATGAACCCGAAAGAAGCTGAAAAAATTGAACCTCCCAAAAAAGGAAAAGAAGTAACCCGCGAGGAATATGTAAAAATCGTAAAAGAAAAAACAGACGAGCTTCGTGAAAACTTTCAAAATCGTGGGGGCAATGGTCGTCGCGGGGGAGGATTTTAATTAGAAATGCCACTTTGTACATTTTGTGAAAACTTCCGTGTTTTTTTGTTTAAACTATTCCCTTTCCCATTAAATCGAATGAAATTTCAATGAATAAATTCATTACAATTTTTTACTTGCTTTTCTCCTTTTCACTTTCAGCCCAAAGCATAAAAGTAAAAGGAACCATAAAAGACAGCATTGGAAATCCGCTGGAATTTGCCAATGTTATTGCGTCCCTAAAATCTTCTGGAGCCACGGAATCCTACGGAATCACAAACTACCAAGGGCGATACCAACTCGATCTTCCGAAAGGAAATACGTATGTTTTAAGAGCAAGCTTTCTAGGCTATGAATCCAAGGAACAAACCGTTAACGTTACCGCTAATACGGAAAATATTGATTTGGATTTCATTTTAAACCCGCAGGAAAACCAACTGGACGATGTGGAAATTGTTTATGAAATGCCGGTAACCGTTAAAGGCGACACTATTGTTTATAATGCAGATAGCTTTACAAACGGAGACGAACGCAAATTGGGGGATGTAATGAAAAAGCTTCCCGGCGTTGAGGTAAACGATGAAGGGGAAATACAAGTGGAAGGAAAAACTGTAAGTAAAGTAATGGTGGAAGGGAAGGATTTTTTTGACGGCGATAGTAAATTGGCAACAAAAAACATTCCTGCAGACGCTGTGGACAAAGTAGAAGTACTGCGTAATTATAACGAAGTAAGCCAAATGCGCGGTCTTGGAAACGATCGCGACAATGTTGCCATAAACATCAAATTGAAAGAAGGGAAGAAAAATTTCTGGTTTGGAGAGGTTACGGCTGGCGCAGGAATTGCAGATGAATATGGCGATGATAATGGACGCTATCTAGTACATCCGAAGCTTTTCTATTACAGTCCTAAATACAGTATTAATGTAATTACCGATTTCAACAATATTGGGGAAGTGCCTTTTACTTTTCGCGATTATTTCAACTTTACGGGTGGGTTTAAAAACTTTAACAAAGGTGGTGGAACCAGTTTTAGGATTAGCGACAGCGACCTCGGTTTTGCTGTTTCGCAAAACGATCGTGCAAAAAACATCGATGCTAAATTTGTTGCCGGAAACTTCAGCTATGCTGTGAACGACAAACTGGATATAAGTGGCTTCGGAATTTTGAGCGACAATAAAACAAATATCGTCAACAATAGTATTCGCCAATATATTTTAACGGGAATCACGGAGAATACAAATACCGAAAACGACCAGCGCAACCAATTGGGAATGCTAAAATTGAGCAGTACCTATAAACCAAACACAAATTTTCAGTTAGATTATGACGCACTTATTAAAACTTCCAAACAAACAGAGGACGATACTACCATTTCAATAGTGGGCGGTAACCAAAATGATATTGCCGAAGTGAAGGAGAATAAACCTTTTTCCATCAACCAAACGGCGAACGCTTATTATACTTTAAACGATAAAAACATTTTTGCAGCGGAAGTTCAGCATCTCTATCAAAACGAAGATCCGTTTTATCAAGCCGTACAGGATTCAATTCCCTTTCGTGGCGTTTTTACACAGATAAATCCGTTGGATCCTTTCAATAGTGATGCTGATACTTTTGATCCTTTAGAGCAATCGGATCGCTACAGCGTAAATCAAAATAAAATTGTAAAAAGCCATAAACTAGACGCAAAGGTTGATTATTACTACGTTTTGAATAACGTTAGCAACCTTAGTTTTACCGTTGGAACTACATACAGCAAGCAGAAATTCAACTCGGGAATTTTTCAGATTTTAGACAACGGCAACCGAAATGATTTTACCGACGACAATTTCAACAACGATGTAGCTTATACTTTTACAGATGCATTTTTTGGGCTACATTATAAACTGAAAAGCGGCAAATTCATATTTAATCCAGGCATTACACTTCATAATTATAATCTGAAAAATGAGCAATTGGGAACTGTTTCCACTCAAAATGATTGGATGGTTTTACCCGATGTAAATGTTGTTTTGGAACTTAAGAAAAGCGAAAACCTGCGCTTCAATTACGCGATCACTTCAGAATATAGCGATGTGAATAATTATGCACAGGCTTATGTTTTTAATAATTATAACAGACTTTTTCGAGGAAATCGTGAACTTGAGAATTCACTTTCGCACAGTTATAATTTGACCTATTTCAGTTTCAATCTTTTCAACTATACCAACATTGGAGGGAATGTGAGTTACACACGACGGATTGACGCCATAAAAACAAACACAGAATTGGTTGGAATCAACCAAGTGAGTAGCCCCATAAATTTTGATAGTAACTTTCCCGATGAAACTTTTTCAGCAGTTGGTAGATTCAGCAAAACCATAAAAAAAGTTCAATTTAAACTGGATGCAGCAGTGTTTTTGAGCAAAACAAATAATACTATAAATGAAGAAATACAGGAAAGCCAAAGTCTAACGCAAAACTACAATGCCAGTGTTTTAAGCAATTTCAAGAATTTTCCAAATTTTGAAGTAGGATACCGTTTTATGAAAAATGACTATGACAATGGCGGGATTGAACAGACTTTTTTTACCAATCGGCCGTATGCTAACTTAAATCTTCGGTTTTTAAAATATTTCAATCTTTTTGCGGAGTGGGATTATTATAAATATACCAATGACGCAAATACTATCGAAAACACATATTCCTTTTTTAATGCAAATCTTTACTACAAACACGGCGAAAGTCCTTGGGAATTTTCGGTACAGGCCACTAATATTTTAGATACCGAATCCATTAACAATGATAGTTTTAATGATCAATTCAACACCACTTCACAGTATATTGTAATGCCTCGCATTGTTATGTTTGTTATAAAATATGACTTGTAGTGTCATTGCGAGCGCAGCGACGCAATCTCATGATTTTTTCTTAAATTCCCATAAAAATTGCTCCCATGCGTAATATCCTTCTCGGAATAGTCATTGCCTTTGTAATCGTTTTTGGTCTGCGCTATTGTGAAAATAAAAAAGAAAACCGTGAAACCATTGAGGCTAATACAGCGCTCATACAAAAAGAACTGAAAAATGTAGGCAAACTGATTGTCACCGAGGGCAGTTATGCGCAAGTCTTTACTTATAAAGCCAGTAGGGATTTAATGTACGGGCTTTTTGATGCTAGAAAGAAAGCATTGATTGTTGTGAACGCAAAAGCTAGTATTGCTTATGATTTAAGTGAAGTGAAAACCGATATTGATGAAGCTAAAAAGACCGTAACCATTACAAATATTCCCGAACCGGAGCTTTCCATCAATCCAAACATACAGTATTACGATGTTACCCAGGATTATCTCAATCAATTCACAGCTTCGGATTATAACAAGATTAAAAGCCGGATTGAAAAATCACTTCACAAAAAAATAGAGGCATCCGAATTGCGCACAAATGCCGAAAACCGATTGATTTCGGAACTTCAAAAAATTTATATCCTCACCAATTCTATGGGTTGGACATTAAAATATAATTCCACAGTAGTTGAAAACGAAGCGGAACTGCAAAACCTTAAACTATAGCATATATTCTTTCGCATGCCCGTTTTGCACTAACCATTTGTTCAAATCTATATCGTCTATGATAATGTTTGCAAGATAACGGCCGTATTTTTCCTGTTTATCTTTATAAGAATTTATGGTAACCTCCTTATCCAGAATCATAGCGCGAACAATATCGCGAACCACTAATCCCTTTTCTCTCTCTTCTCCTCTAATTTCGGGAGTATCTATTCCGTAGAGCCGAAATTTCATTTGCTGAAAATGGTAAAACCCCAAATCTACCATTGCTGTAATGGTATCTCCGTCATATACATCTATAACCTTTGCTTTGTATTGATACATAATCTCAATTTTTTGTTAGTCATTATAAAACTACAAAAAACTGAAATTCAACACTTTAAAAAATATAGAAATTTTACCCCTCCCTTCGGGAGATTCGGGGTGGGCTTATAATTTTTGGCTCAAATTAAACCAACCGCCACCATTCATAGCCTCAATGCCATTGCTTTTGAGAATTCCTGCGGCACTTGCGCTACGCATGCCGCTGGCACAGCAGGCAATTACGGGTTTATTCCATTTTTTTATTTCGCCAATTTTTGAGGAAATATTTTGAAGGGGAATATTTTTAGAGCCTGGAATTGCCCCGCTTTCATATTCACCTTTACTGCGAACATCCACAATGATGGCCCCTCGGCTTTTAAAATCCTGAATTTTCTTTGTCTTGTTTCCGAATAAAAAATCAAATAGTCCCATAAAATATATTTTGTCACCTTGAGGAGCCTGCCCTGAGCGAAGTCGAAGGACAGTCGAAAGGTTTTTTTAGTTAATAACTTCTTTAGTTTTCATTTCTAAAAGTTCCATTCCACCTTCAATTAAATGTGCCACTTTTGGGCGTTGTTTTTTCAAATTTAGTAGGTGTTTCAATACTTCTTGCGAAAAATCTGAATTGTTTTCTGAAACCAATTCATAAATTTCCAGCGGAAGCAACCAATCAGTTGGATGATTTTCTCCCAAAATTTTAAAGATTTGCTGAAGTTTTGTCGTATTAATTTCTTCAGAATTACGAATTTCCCGAACCTTTTTGTAAAGCGAATTCAGTTCAATTTCTTTTTCAGAAAGTTGGGGTCGGATGGTTTCGCTGGTAGCATTGTGCGTTTCCAAATCAAAGGAATTATAATCTGCTGCCCCCGCAAAAGCTGAAACTATTTCCTTGCCCACAGCCATGTCAAAATCGCCCATTTCTGGTGAAAACAGTACTTCGTTTTTATACTTTACGGTGCAATCCGTAAACTGGATCAGCATCAATTCACCACGAAGGTTTCGTATTCCGGTAACGTTCAAACCTGCAACCGTTATTCCGCTTTCAAATTCAAATTCAATTGGTTTTCCGTCGTAAAAATTATAGGCTTGCAAATCGCGCGGCCCCATATTTTCAATAGCTAGATTGATGCCTTTCAATTTTCCCAAAGGCGAACGGAAACCTTTTTTATGCCGAAGTATTCCGTGGCCAATCACTTCTTTTTCACGGTAGGACAGCGCGGTTTCGCCTTCGGTTTCAAAATAAACAACCTCGTTGTCTTCGTTTTTTATCATTCGACTGAAATTACCGCTTATTTGAAGTCCGGTACTGATTTCAATCGTGCCAAGTTGTTTCGACTTTATCAATTTTTTCAATCCACGCCATCCGCCTTTTCGAACAGCCATGGTATTTGCAAATTCTTCCAAAACTTCCTGCAAATAGGCAAAATCTGGCGTAATATAAAGTTGCGGCTGCGGTTTTGTAATGTCAAAATCTTGGTATGCAGCATCAATTGAGTAAGGAATTTTTTTCACTTCATCTTTCATACACCAAACACTTTCACCGATAGAAGAAAGCAATCCTGCTCCATAAATTTTTGGGTTTTCAACCGTACCGACCATCCCGTATTCCACAGTCCACCAATGCAAATTTCGAATCAAAGAAATCTCGGAAGGTTTCACTTTTTTGTTTTGAAGTTCTTCCACACGCGCTTCTGCAGCGTTTATCAATTCCTGCGAAATGCCTTCGGCTTCCTTTAAAATGGAGAGCTCGCGAACAGCTTCGTACATATCAATATCGTGTGCGCTGGAAATTGCTTTCGCGCCCACTTCCCCAAAACGACGCAGATATTCCGCATAATCCGGACTGGCAATAATTGGGGCGTGGCCCGCGCCTTCGTGAATAATATCAGGAGCTGGCGTGTATTCTATGTTTTCAAGTTGGCGGATGTCACTAGCAATTACAAGCACTTTATACGCCTGAAATTCCATAAACGCGTTCGGCGGAATAAAGCCGTCAACAGCAACCGCAGCCCAGCCAATTTCCTTTAAAATACGGTTCATCCCGTACATGGAAGGAATTTCATCTATGGAAATACCAGTTTTTTTGAGGCCGCCCAAATAACTTTCGTGGGCAACCTTTGCGAGATAATCCACGTTTTTTCGCATCACATAACGCCAAACCGCTTGATTTATGGGCGTGTATTGCTCATAGTTTTGTGGTTTTATGTACTGTTTTAAATGTGGCGGCAAACGGTCCAACAATTCGTTGGTTTCAATTTTAATTTCCATAGTTCAAAAGTAATTGGTTTTACTTTGAAAACATATTGCTCCATCTCCTTTTTCAGGGGAAGGTGGATTTTTTGCCCTTCGCGAAAAATTCGGAAAGGGTAATTGATACTTGTTTTGTAAATTGCAGCAACAATGAAAACAATCTCCCGAAAAGAAGAAATAATACGAGTTGCTTCCCGTCTTTTTTACGAAAAAGGATACAAAACGGTTTCCATGCGAGACATCGCGACCGCAATGAATATAAAAGCTGCGAGTCTTTACAATCACATTAATGGCAAGCAGGAAATACTTTCGGAAATCATTCTGAAATTGGCAGAAGAGTTTACTGTTGGAATGGAAAAAGTGGTTTCTGAAAACATTTCGGCAATTGAAAAAGTGGAGAAAGTTATTGAAATGCACGTTGATATTACTGTGAATTATTCCGAGGCGCTTGCCGCATTGAACAATGATTGGATGCATTTGGAAGAAGAAGATTTGAAGGCTTTCGTGAAAATGCGGGAAGATTATGAAGAAAATTTTCGAAAAATCATAAAACAAGGCATTGATGCAGGTGAAATAAAAGCTTATCATCCCGAAGTGATTCTGTTTTCAATACTTTCCACATTGCGAACGCTGTATTTGTGGTATCAAAAACGTGGAAAAATAGATGTAAATATTTTGAAAAAAGATATGGTTTCAGTGCTCATTAAAGGAATAAAATAGGATGTGAGTTCGAGCGCAGTCGAGAACTATCACGCGGCGTCTCGACTGCACTCGACGTGACAGAAGTTAATAATTTGCAAGTTAAACTAACAAGCGTTAGTTTTGTTAGCTTAATTCGACAAAAAACAGGTGGCAAAATTTCATAAAATAAAAGTAAAGAACGTTTACAAAGAAACCGACGATTGCTCGGTAATAACCTTTGACGTTCCCGAAGAGTTGGCTGAAGAATTCAACTTTAGGCAAGGGCAGCATTTAACTTTAAAAGCGGACATTAATGGTGAAGATACCCGCCGCTCTTATAGTCTGTGTTCCAGTCCAATTGATAGGCAATGGCAGGTGGCTGTAAAAACAATTCCCGGAGGTAAATTTTCAAGCTTTGTGAATTCAAGATTACAGGCTGGAGATACGTTGGAAATTATGGAACCAAGCGGAATGTTTGGTGTGGAAATTGAACCTGAAAAAGCCAAAAACTATTTGTTTTTCGCCGCCGGAAGCGGGATTACCCCAGTGCTTTCAATGATTAAAACACATTTGGCATTGGAGCCCAAGGCAACTTGTAAGCTGTTTTATGTGAATAGGACGGCGAAATCCATTATCTTTAAAGAAGCTTTGGAGCAATTGCGAAACCAATTTTTTGGCAGATTGGAGATCTATTATTTCCTTACAAAGGAACGCCGCGATATCGAACTTTTCAACGGCCGTTTTGATGATGAAAAGATGCAGGTTTTAACCAAAACCTTTATTGATATTCCTGATACTAGCGAAGTATTTTTGTGCGGTCCAGAAGAAATGGTGAGCTACGTGAGCAACTATTTGGTGGAAGCAGGTTTGCCAAAAGAATTGATTCATTTTGAACTGTTCGTAACTGGCCTTACCGAAGAAGATAAACAACGCGCCGAACGTTTGGCACAGCAAAACGTGGAAGGCGTTGAAGTGACCATTGTGGATGCTGGAAAGGAATTCCAATTCACAATGACTAAGGATTTTGATAATATCCTAGATGCGGCTTTGGCTGCCGGTGCCGATTTACCATTTGCCTGCAAGGGCGGAGTTTGCAGTACATGCAAATGCCAAATTGTGGAAGGCAGCGTAGAGATGAAAATTAATTATGCTTTGGAAGAAAAGGAAGTGGCGCAAAACTATGTATTGAGTTGCCAAGCAGTTCCCACTTCGGAAAAAGTAAAAGTAGATTTTGATGTTTAATCCCCGAAAATGTGGGAATCTCAATATTTTTAGTAGAGAATATAAATTAAGCGATTATGAGTGAAAAGAATATTAAGAACTTAGAAGAAATTTTCGAGGCTCGCATTGCACGCGACGAAAAGATAGAGCCGAAAGATTGGATGCCAGAAAAATACAGGCAAACCCATATCCGGCAGATAAGCCAGCATGCCCATTCCGAAATTATTGGGATGCTCCCTGAAGGAAACTGGATTACCCGTGCGCCTTCATTACGCAGAAAAGCTGCGTTGCTTGCAAAAGTACAAGATGAAGCAGGCCACGGATTGTATTTATATTCAGCTTGCGAAACGTTGGGCATTTCGCGGGATGAGCTATACGAACAGCTTCACAGCGGAAAGGCGAAATATTCTTCAATTTTCAATTATCCAACCATTACGTGGGCCGATATGGGTGCGATTGGTTGGCTGGTTGATGGCGCGGCGATTATCAATCAGGTGCCGCTGTGCAATACTTCTTTCGGTCCATATGCAAGAGCAATGGTTCGCGTTTGTAAGGAGGAAAGTTTTCACCAAAGACAGGGTTTTGAAATTATGTTGACGCTTTGTCGTGGTACCGAGGAACAGAAAGCAATGGCGCAGGATGCACTAAATCGCTGGTGGTGGCCAAGCTTGATGATGTTGGGACCTACGGATGCCGAGTCGGTTCACACAGAGCAATCCATGAAGTGGAAATTGAAACGCAAAAGCAATGACGAACTTCGCCAGCAGTTTATAGATCAAACTGTTCCCCAAGCGGATTTACTGGGAATCACGGTTCCCGATCCAGATCTAAAATGGAACGAGGAAACCGGCCATTATGATTTTGGTGAAATAGATTGGGATGAATTCTGGCAAGTAGTAAAAGGCCATGGCCCCTGTAACAAAGAACGCATGAACGCCCGTGTTAATGCGTGGAATAATGGAGAATGGGTCCGCGATGCCGCAATGGCTTACGCAGAAAAGAATGCAAACAAAAAAGTAGCTAAAGCAAGTTAAAAAATGCCGTAAGACAATAGGACTTAAGACGTAGGACAATTTATTTATAGTCTTACATCCTTAGTCTTAAAGCGAAGCGGTCTTAAGTCCTAATACTAAAATCTAATATCTGATGACTGAAAAGAGAAACTGGCCCCTTTGGGAAATATTTGTCCGCAGTAAAAACGGATTGGAGCACCGCCACTTCGGGAGCCTTCATGCCGCCGATGCAGAAATGGCCTTGGAAAACGCCCGCGATGTTTACACACGCAGAAATGAAGGCGTAAGTATTTGGGTGGTAGAAAGTAAACACATCACCGCTTCAAACCCAGAGCAAAACGGGGAAATGTTTGAGCCAGCACAGGATAAGGTTTATCGTCATCCTACTTTTTACGATTTGCCTGACGAAGTAAAACATATGTGATGTTAATTGTTTGCCACCTTGAGCGCAGTCGAAAGGTTTTTGATGAACGAATTTAAACTTTAAATGAAAAACCAAAATCTCTATAATTACATTCTAACAATAGCCGATAATTCCCTAATACTCGCACAGCGATTGGGTGAATTGTGCGGTCACGGCCCAAGTTTGGAAACAGATATTGCACTGACCAATATTTCCTTGGATTTACTCGGGCAAACTCGCAGTTATTATCAGTATGCCGCCAAAATTTCTGGAGAAGATAAAACCGAAGACGATATCGCGTTCCTAAGAATAGAAAGGGAATATAAAAACTGCTTGCTTGTAGAACAGCCAAATACACATTTTGGTTACGTTATTGGTCGTCAATTTTTATTTGATGTTTATCACTTTATGTTGATGGAAAAACTTCAAAATAGTAAAGATGAAACTTTGACGGCAATCGCAAAAAAAAGCATTAAAGAGGTGAGTTACCACAAACGCTTTTCCAGTGATTGGATAAAACGATTAGGTGATGGGACCGAAGAGAGCAATGTAAAAATGCAGGAAGCAATTGATGATCTATGGCGATATACTGACGAACTTTTCTTAATGACCGAGGCTGAAAAGATTATGGTGAAAGAAGGCATTGGTATTGATGTTTCATCCTTCAAAGAAAAATATTACGAAGAAGTTGCTGAAGTTTTAAAAGATGCAACCCTCAATGTTCCCGAGAACAAATATTTCACCAAAGGTGGAAAAGAAGGGGTTCATACAGAACATATGGGCTATATTTTGGCCGATTTGCAATACATGCAACGCACCTATCCAAATATGACTTGGTGAAGAAATGCCACACTGAGCAGCCTGTCCTGAGCTCAATCGAAGTTTATTCTTAATTTGATTAAAAACTTGTTGACCAAAACCGCAAATATCGAAACACAATTGATCCCAGTTCTGGAAACTGTTTCAGATCCTGAGATTCCTGTGCTTTCTGTTTTGGATTTGGGCGTTATTCGCGAAGCTATTGAAAGGGATGGAATGGTTCAAATAAAACTCACGCCTACGTATTCAGGTTGCCCAGCAATGGATGTGATTGCGGATGATTTAAAAAAAGCCTTTTCAGAAATTGGAAAAAAAGCGGAAGTTGAATTGGTTATTTCCCCAGCTTGGTCCACAGATTGGATTAGCGAAGAAGGATTGAAAAAAATGGAGGAATACGGTATCGCCCGTCCTCTTTCAGAATCGCACGACAAAGACGTTTTGCTCGGTGAAAAAAAGATGGTCAAATGTCCGCAATGCGGAAGCACGAACACACATCTTGTGAGCCAATTTGGTTCCACGGCCTGCAAAGCGCTTTTTAAATGTGATGATTGCCACGAACCGTTTGATTACTTTAAATGTTTAAAATAAATTCAAAAATTTCAACCTGAGCAGCCTGTCCTCAACAGTGATAACGGGTCTCTTAAAACTTTAAAAAATTGAGTAAAAGCATAACCACCCAAATAGAAAATAAAGTAGCAACCCTAACACTAAATCGCCCCGAGGTTTTCAATAGCTTCAACCGCGAAATGGCGTTGTTGCTTCAGAATGAATTGGACGCTGTCGAAAAAAATTCAGAAGTGCGCGCAATTATCATCACAGGTAGCGGAAAAGCATTTTGTGCCGGACAGGATTTAAAAGAAGTCACTTCGCCAGAATTGAACCCCGGTTTCAAAAAAATTCTTGAGGAACATTATAACCCGATTATTCAAAGAATCCGAAATATTGAAAAACCAATCATTGGTGCAATCAATGGCGTTGCTGCAGGTGCCGGGGCTAATATAGCTTTGGCTTGCGATGTGGTCGTCGCTTCGGAATACGCAAGTTTTATTCAGGCTTTTAGTAAAATCGGATTGGTCCCAGATAGTGCAGGAACTTTCTTTTTGCCACGGTTGGTTGGTTTTCAAAAAGCTTCGGCATTGATGATGCTGGGCGATAAAGTTTCTGCAACCGAAGCCGAAAAATTGGGGATGATCTACAAGGTAGTTTCTTCTGAAAATTTTATTGAAGAGGTGAATAATATTGCCTCCATTTTGGCAAATATGCCCACCAAAGCGTTGGGCTTAACTAAACGTTTGCTGAATAACTCTATGCAAAATTCTTTGGAGGAACAATTAAATTTGGAAAGCGAACTTCAAATAGAATCTGCCCAAAGTGAAGATTATGCAGAGGGTGTCGATGCATTTGTGAACAAAAGAAAACCGAATTTTAAAGGAAATTAAATGATTAAGAAAGTTGGAATAATTGGCGGAGGTACGATGGGAAGCGGCATAGCACAAGTAGCTGCCAAGGCCGGATGCTCCGTAAAATTATACGATACAAAAACCGAAGCGCTTGAAAAGGCCAAAGCTGATCTGGAAAAAATAATGGATCGTTTGGTGGAAAAGGAGAAAATCGATTCCCAAGAAAAACTACGTATCCAAAACAATATAAAATATGTCAATTCTCTAAAGGAACTGAAAGATTCCGACTTAACAATAGAAGCGATTGTTGAAAATTTGGAAGTGAAAAAGAACGTTTTTTCAACGCTTGAAAAGTTTGTGAGCGACGATTGCCTCATTGCCTCAAATACTTCTTCTTTATCGATTGCTTCAATTGCTTCGTCGCTTAAAAAACCGGAACGCTGTATCGGGATTCACTTTTTTAATCCCGCACCATTGATGAAATTGGTTGAAGTTATCCCTTCAATTCAAACTTCGGAAGAAACCTTAAAGATTTCAGTAAAAACAATTAAAGATTGGGGAAAAACCGTTGCCGTTGCTAAGGACACGCCCGGGTTTATAGTAAATCGTGTTGCGCGGCCTTTTTATGGCGAAGCCCTTCGCATTTATGAAGAATGTATGGCTTCTTTTTCTGAAATAGATTTAGCAATGAAGGATATTGGTGGTTTCAGAATGGGCCCTTTCGAATTGATGGATTTTATAGGAAACGACGTGAATTACACCGTTACCGAAACCGTTTTTGAAGCCTTTTATTTCGACCCGCGTTACAAACCTTCCTTCACCCAAAAGCGTTTTGCCGAAGCAGGTTATTTGGGTAGAAAAAGTGGAAAAGGGTATTATGATTATTCCGAAAACGGACAAATGTCAGCTCGAGTGGAGTCGAGAACGAATTCCAAAGAAAAAATTTCTGCTGAAATTATTTTCGAAAGAATCCTTGTAATGTTAATTAACGAAGCCGCTGATGCGCTTTTTTGGAACATCGCTTCCGCAGAAGATATTGACAATGCAATGACCAAAGGGGTAAATTATCCCTGTGGTCTTTTATCTTGGGCAGATAAAAAAGGAATAGATTGGTGTGTTAGGAAAATGGACGAACTTTACAATGAATATCACGAAGACCGTTACCGTTGTTCGCCGCTGTTAAGAAAAATGAATAGTGAAAACAAAACCTTCTTTTAAATGCTTGAAGCAGAAAAAATACCAATAAAGATGCTAAGTCAAGACGCTTTCAGTTCTTGGCTTGGTATTGAAATATTGGAAGTGGAAAAAGGGAGATGTAAAGTTGCTATGACCGTCCGTAAAGAAATGCTGAATAGCATGGACAAGGCGCACGGTGGTATTAGTTATAGTTTGGCAGATACCGCATTTGGCTTTTGTGCAAATACGCATGGAAAATATGCGGTTTCTATTGAAACTAGCATAAACCACATTGAAGCTTTAAACGAAGGTGATTATCTTACAGCAGAATCGGTCATTGAAAAAGTAGGCAATAAATTGGGCTTCAATATTGTTGAAGTTAAGCGCGGGGATGAATTGGTAGCGCTTTTCAAAGGCGTCGTTTATAGAACTAGCAAAGATTGGGAATAAATGTAAAAATCTATCAAAAACTAACGAATACATAGAAATTATGAAATGGCAAGGAAGAAGACAAAGCGGTAACTTAGACGACCGTCGCGGAATGAGCAAAGGCAAGTTGGCTGCTGGTGGCGGAATAGTAGTAACTTTAATTGTGCTTGGATTACAGTTTTTTGGAGGTGAAACCGGAAAACAACTTGCGCCCATCGTGGAACAAATAGGAAACAGCCAAACTGTTCAGCAAACTGAGCAGCGGGAACTTACCGCCCAAGAAAAGGAAATGGGAAACTTTATGGCTACAGTTTTGGCCGACACCGAAGATGTTTGGAACCAAATTTTTAGCCAAAACAATATTGGGGATTACAAAGAACCCAAAATGGTTTTGTTTACCGATCGTGTAAGTACTGCCTGTGGAAATGCAAGCTCAGCTTCGGGTCCGTTTTATTGTCCTGCCGACCAACAGGTATATATGGACTTGGCGTTTTTTGATGAATTAAAAACCCGTTTTGGAGCCAAAGGAGGTGATTTCGCAATTGCTTATGTAACAGCCCACGAAATAGGCCATCACGTACAGACGCTGCTTGGAACTAACCAAAAAGTGAGTCAATTACAACGACAAACCAATAAAACCGAAGCCAACAAACTTTCAGTTGCGCTGGAGCTTCAAGCAGATTTTTATGCAGGACTTTGGGCACATTACAATCAGGAATATTTAGAAGAAGGTGACATTCAAGAGGCTTTAAGCGCAGCAAATGCAGTAGGTGATGACGCTATCCAAAAAAGATCACAAGGAGATGTGCAACCCGATAGTTTCACTCATGGAAGCTCTGAACAACGTATGAAATGGTTTATGAAAGGCTATAAAACCGGAGATATAAACCAAGGAGATACCTTTTCAGAAATTTTAAATTAAAAGAATGAAAGAAGCATATATAATTGACGGAATAAGAACACCAATCGGTAGTTATCAAGGAACGCTGAGCGCTGTAAGAACAGATGATTTGGCGGCATTGGTAATTGCCGAAATTGTAAAAAGAAACCCAAATATTCCGAAGGAAGCTTACGATGATGTAATTTTGGGTTGTGCAAACCAAGCGGGCGAAGACAATAGAAACGTTGCCCGTATGGCTTCACTTTTGGCAGGTTTGCCGGTAACCGTTCCCGGCGAAACTGTAAACAGACTTTGTAGCAGCGGACTTTCGGCAATCATCCATGCCAATCGGGCGATTAAAGCTGGTGATGGTGATCTGTTTATTTCGGGCGGGGTTGAAAATATGACACGAGGACCATACGTGGTTGCAAAACCATCCTCTGCTTATGGGACAGATGCCAAAATGTGTGATTCCAGTTTTGGTTGGCGCTTCGTAAACCCAAAAATGGCCGAAATGTACGGCACCGATGGAATGGGAAATACGGCCGAAAATTTGGTTGACAAACATAACATTAACAGGGAAGATCAAGATGCGTTTGCATATCATTCGCAGATGAAAGCCACAAAAGCGCAAGAGAACGGACGATTGGCAAAAGAAATTGTTCCCGTGGAAATTCCGCAGCGAAAAAAAGACTTGATTATATTTAAAGATGATGAATTCATCCGTCCCGAAACCACAAAAGAAGTTTTGGCGAAATTGCGTCCCGCTTTCAAAAAAGATGGAAGTGTTACGGCGGGAAATTCCTCTGGTTTGAATGATGGTGCAGCCGCAACCATTATCGCTTCCGAAGAGGCTGTGAAAAAATACAATTTAAAACCAATTGCAAGAATTGTAAGTTCCGCTGTTGTTGGTGTTGAACCGCGGATTATGGGTATTGGCCCTGTGGAAGCTTCCAACAAAGCTTTGGAAAAAGCAGGTTTGACGATGGAAGATATGGACGTGATTGAATTAAACGAAGCTTTTGCTTCACAAGCCTTGGCGTGCATCCGCGAATGGGGATTAAAGGATGATGACCCGCGCATCAACCCAAACGGTGGTTCTATCGCAATAGGTCATCCACTTGGAGTTACTGGCGCAAGAATCGCATATTCCGCTGCTTTGGAACTTCAGCTTCAAAACAAAAGATATGCGTTGATCACAATGTGTGTGGGCGTTGGGCAAGGTTATGCGGCGATTATTGAGCGAGTTTAAAAATGATTGCCATTCTACTTTAATGTGGAATACTAAAAATTTTAAAAATGAAAAAACTACATAATTACATAACAGGACAATGGCTTGAAGGAAATGGTGCAGGCGTGCCGATGCACGATGCCATAACTGGTGAAGTCATTGCGCTTTCTGATACCGAAGGACTTGATTTTGCTGAGATTCTTCAATATGGAAGAACAAAAGGCGGTGAGGTTCTTCGGAAAATGACGTTTCAAGAACGTGGCAATATGTTAAAATCCTTAGCGCTGCATTTAGTAAAAAAGAAAGCTGATTTTTATGAAGTAAGCTATCGAACCGGCGCAACAAAAGTTGACAGTTGGATTGATATTGAAGGTGGTTTCGGAAACTTATTTGCCAATGCTTCTCTTCGGAAATTATTTCCAAACCAATCCTATCATGTTGAAGGAGATCCAATAGACTTATCTCGTGGCGGACGTTTTATGGCACACCATATTATGGTTCCAAAACGTGGTATTGCTATTCATATAAACGCTTTCAATTTCCCTGTTTGGGGAATGTTGGAAAAGTGTGCGGTAAACTGGATGGCGGGCGTTCCAGCAGTAGTAAAACCTGCAACAAACACTTCGTTTTTAACTGAAGCCGTTGTCCGTGAAATTATCGCTTCCAAAATTTTGCCCGAAGGCGCATTGCAATTGATTACAGGTTCTGCCAGAACTATTCTCGATAGCGTGGAATCACAGGATGTGGTTACGTTTACAGGTTCTGCAACTACAGGACGAATGCTGAAAGCACACAAAAGAATTATAGAGGAAGCCGTTCCATTTACGATGGAAGCCGATAGTTTAAATGCTTCCGTTTTGGGAGAAGATGCTGTTCCGGGAACACTTGAATTCGATCTTTTTATAAAAGAAGTCCGAAATGAAATGACGGTAAAATGTGGCCAAAAATGTACCGCAATTCGCCGTGTGATCGTTCCTGAAAATTTAGTTGAAGATGTACAAATTGCCCTTGGAAATGCACTTTCAACAGTAACCATCGGTGATCCCCGTTTGAAAGAAGTGCGAATGGGCTCTTTAGTGAGTTTAGATCAGGTTAAGGAAGTTAGGGAGCGCGTTCAAGAATTATCCAAAACCGCAAGTATTGTTTACGGCGATTTGGACAAAATAGATGTCATTGGCGCTGATGCGAAAAAAGGTGCTTTCTTGGCTCCAATATTACTTCGCGAAGATCATCCATTTAGAAATTTGTCTGTACACGAAACCGAAGCATTCGGTCCAGTGAGTACTATTATGCCTTATAAGAATTTGGATGAAGCAATTGAATTGGCTAAAATGGGGAAAGGTTCTTTGGTTTCTTCTATCGCAACAAATGACGATAAAATTGCAAAAGATTATGTAATTAACGCCGCTTCCCATCACGGGCGGATTTTAGTATTGAATCGCGAAAGCGCAAAGGAAAGTACGGGTCACGGTTCGCCCTTACCAAGTTTAGTACACGGAGGTCCGGGACGTGCTGGTGGAGGTGAAGAAATGGGTGGAATGCGTGGAATAAAACATTACTTGCAACGCACGGCTATTCAAGGTTCGCCAACCACTTTAACGGAAATCACAGGAATTTATCAAGCAAACGCAAAGTATAAGGAAGCTGAACAACATCCGTTTAAATATCATTGGGAGGACATCGAGCCCGGAATGTCACTGAAAACCAACAACCGTACTCTTACGGATACTGATATTATCAATTTCGCCAATCTTACTTGGGATCATTTTTATGCGCATACAGATATTACTTCGCTTGACGGCAGTATTTTTGAAAAGCGAACCGCCCACGGTTACTTTATTATTTCGGCGGCGGCAGGATTGTTTGTTTATCCAAACAAAGGTCCGGTTGCAGCAAATTACGGTTTGGAAGACTGTCGATTTTTACGTCCGTTATATCACAATGACACCATTTATGTGCGATTGACGTGTAAACAAAAAGTTGATAGAGACGTCGCTTCCGCAGAACATCCCAGCGGAATTGTAAAGTGGTTTGTTGAGGTTTTTGATACCGAAGATGAATTGGTAGCCGTTGCAACAATTCTTACGATGGTTCAAAAGAAACAGGAAACTTTTGTTGAAATGACTGATGAAAAAATTCAGGAATTTTTAAATAGACTAACCGAAGACACTAAGCCAAAGTGGGGCATCATGACGCCACAGCATATGTTGGAGCATTTGGAATATACCTATAAAATTGCTTCGGGAAAAATTCAGGATTTTGAAGTTGCAACGCCCGAAAAGATTTTGGAAAAAGTACACGCCAGCCTTTATAATTATGACAAATTTCCACGGAATACAAATTTCCCCCAATTGGAAAAAGACAAACTTGAAGATTTAAAACACTCCGATTTAGCAACGGCTAAGGAGAAATTTCTCGAGGAAAGGGATGCTTATATAAATTATTTCAAAGAAAATCCTGACGCTAAATTGAACAATCTTGTTTTTGGTGAAATGAATCGTTATGAATGGTATTTGTTGGAACGAAAACATTTGAACCACCATTTTGAGCAATTCGGACTAATTTAAATTTAAAAAATTTTGGAACAACCCTACGTAAATAATAAAATAGAAAACGGAATCGCGACAATCGAATTTTTTCACCCTGCGCACAATAGCCTGCCGGGAGATTTGTTGGCAAAACTCGCAAATACAATCACAGATACTGGAAAAAATTCAGAAGTAAAAGTAATTATTCTAAAAAGCGGCGGCGACAGAACTTTTTGTGCGGGTGCAAGTTTTAACGAATTGATAAACATAAACGACCCAGAAACGGGAAAGGTTTTTTTCAGCGGGTTTGCAAACGTTATAAACGCGATGCGCAAATGCCCAAAATTCATCATCGGTAGAATTCAGGGGAAAACCGTGGGCGGTGGCGTAGGCGTAGCTTCGGCGACAGATTATTGTATGGCTACAAAATTTGCGGCAATAAAATTGAGCGAGTTGAATGTGGGAATTGGTCCCTTTGTAGTTGGCCCCGCCGTGGAAAGAAAACTTGGCCTGAGCGCGATGAGCCAAATTGCAATTGATGCCAATACTTTTTACGAAGCTGAATGGGCACGCCAAAAAGGATTGTACAATCAGGTTTATGATTCGGTGGAAGAGTTGGACGAAGCCGTTCAAAAATTCACTGAAAATCTTTGTAATTACAATCCAGAAGCAATGAAAGAGATGAAAAAAGTATTTTGGAGCGGCACGGAAGATTGGGATGAATTGCTTGCTGAAAGGGCTGTCATTTCTGGAAGATTGGTTTTGAGTGATTTTACAAAAGAAACGTTGAAACGATTTGAATAAAATATGATTTATTCTTTCAAAGGCCATATTCCAGTAATCCACGAAAGCAGTTTCGTCCATCCATTGGCAGCCGTTACTGGCAATGTAATTATTGGGAAAAACTGCTACATAGGTCCAGGAGCGGCAATTCGTGGTGATTGGGGTGAGATTATTTTGGAAGATGGCGTAAATGTGCAGGAAAATTGTACTGTTCATATGTTTCCTGGGAAAAGTATTGTTTTGAAGGAAAGTGCACATGTGGGTCACGGAGCAATAATTCACGGTGCCAATTTGGGAAGAAATTGTTTGATCGGAATGAACAGCGTAATAATGGATGATGCCGAAATTGGCGATGAATGTATCGTTGGCGCAATGAGTTTTGTGAAGGCTGAGGAAAAATTCCCAAAGCGGAAATTGATTGTCGGCAACCCTGCAAAAGCCATTAAGGATATTTCGGATGAAATGATTGTGTGGAAAACTGCGGGAACCCGATTGTACCAACAATTGCCAACGGATTGCCACGAAAGCTTACGAGAAGTGGAGCCGTTGCGGGAAATTCCGAAGAACCGACCAAAGCAGGAAGATTTTTATAAAACTATTTCTGAATTCAGAAAAGAGAAAAAAGAATAAAGACAACTATGTCGAAAACAGAATTCAAAATGCCCAAAATGGGTGAAAGCATTACCGAAGGAACGATTATCAATTGGCTGGTAAACGAAGGCGATTCTTTTGAAGAAGGCGATATTTTATTGGAAGTTGCAACCGATAAAGTGGACAACGAAGTTCCTGCGCCGGCTTCCGGCAAAATGTTGGAACATAAATTTAAGGCGCAAGATATTGTTCCCGTTGGGGAAGTGATTGCTATTTTGGAACTTTCAGTTGAACAAGGAGTTTCAAAATCTTCAAAAGATGTTTCTCAAAAAAGTGTAACTAAAAGCCAAACTACCGAAAAATCTAAAGCGCAAAAGCAAGTCTCAAAACCTGCTTCTTTTAAAGTAAACGAAAACGTTTTTATTTCACCTTTGGTTGATAGCATTGCTCGAAAAAACCACATCAGTTACGAAGAATTGGCTCGAATTTCGGGAACCGGAAAAGACGGCCGTATACGAAAAAGTGATGTTTCAAATTATATTGAAAATGGACGTCCATTTCAGTTTTCGCAAGCCGTTCCAGAAGTTTCGGGATTTCAGATTCCCGATTTGAAATTCGATAAAGGAAAAGGCAAAATTGTGGAGATGGACCGGATGCGCCAGATGATTGCAGACCATATGGTTTTCAGTAAGCACACTTCGCCTCACGTAACTGCATACGTAGAGGCAGATTTGACCGAAATGGTTACTTGGCGAACTAAAAATAAAGAAGCTTTTCAAAAAAAACACAACGAAAAACTCACGTTCACGCCATTATTTATTGAGTGTGTGGCAAAGGCAATTAAAGATTTCCCGATGATCAATTCTTCACTTGACGGAAAAAATATTATTGTAAAAGAAGATATAAATATTGGAATGGCTACCGCACTTCCTTCAGGAAATTTGATTGTTCCTGTTGTAAGAAATGCCGATAAAAAAGATTTAAAAGAATTGGCTAAAGCCACTGGAGAATTGGCTGGAAAATCTCGCGACAATAAATTAAAAAGCGATGACACCTCAGGAAGCACCTTTACTATAAGCAACGTAGGTACTTTTGGAAGTTTGATGGGGACACCAATTATAAACCAACCCGAAGCCGCAATTTTAGCTACAGGCATCATTAAAAAACGCGCTGAAGTAATGGAGCGTGAAAGTGGCGATACTATCGAAATTAGGCAGATGATGTATCTTTCCCTTTCCTTTGACCATCGAATTGTGGATGGGTATTTGGCAGGTTCGTTCTTACGAAGAATTGCGGATTATATGGAGAAATTTGATACCAATAGAAAAATTTAACAATTATCTGGTCGAGCTTAGGCGAGACCTTCTTAAGTATAGATAAGTGAATATTTCAAAAGACATATTAAAAAAAGCCTTCAAAAATCTCGTTACCGCAAAGGCTATGACTGAGATTTATGAAGAAAATTTTAAAACCGTTTCAAAATACGTGCATGCCACTTCGCGCGGGCATGAAGTAATACAGATAGCTGTTGGGATGCAACTTTTGCCTCAGGATTACGCATTTCCCTATTATCGCGACGACTCGATGTTATTGTCTATCGGGATGAAACCGTATGAGCTGATGCTCCAGGTTTTGGCAAAAAAAGACGACCCATTTTCGGGCGGAAGAACGTATTACAGCCATCCAAGTTTGAAGGATGCCGACAAGCCAAAAATCCCGCACCAAAGTTCAGCCACGGGAATGCAGGCCATTCCAGCTACAGGTGTTGCAATGGGGTTTTGGTATAAAGAATCGTTTAAGGCAGAATTTAAAAATGAAACTTCTGAATCTCCAATTGTAGTTTGCAGTTTGGGGGATGCTTCCGTAACCGAAGGTGAAATTGCCGAAGCCTTTCAAATGGCAGCTTTAAAACAGTTGCCAATTCTATATTTGGTGCAGGATAATGGTTGGGACATTTCGGCAAATGCGGCGGAAACCCGCGCGCAAAATGCTTTTGAATACGCTGCAGGTTTTCACGGTTTGGAAGCGGTTTCAATAGACGGAACCGATTTTGAGGAAAGTTATACTACAATTCAAAATGTAATTTCAAAAATTAGAAAGGAAAGAAGACCGTTTTTGGTTCATGCAAAAGTTCCGCTTTTAAATCATCACACTTCTGGGGTTCGGATGGAATTTTACCGCGATGATCTTGATGAAGCCAGAAGTCGCGATCCTTATCCAAAGTTGAAGAAATTGCTTTTGGAAAATGATTTTTTAGAAAAAGATCTTTCGGAAATTGAAAGTATTACAAAAAAGGAAGTTGCGGAAAGTCTAGAAAATGCCTTAAAAGCAGAAGATCCAAAGCCTGAAGATCTTTTTACGCACGATTTTGCACCAACTGAAATTACCGAAGAAAAAGGCGAAAGAAGTCCGAAAGGGGGCGAAAAAGTTGTGATGGTAGATTGCGCGCTTTTCGCAATTGAGGAGTTGATGGCTAAACATCCCGAATGTTTATTGTACGGGCAAGATGTTGGCGGACGTTTGGGCGGCGTTTTCCGCGAAGCGGCAACTTTGGCTCAAAAATTTGGAGACAATCGCGTTTTTAATACGCCAATTCAAGAAGCATTTATTGTAGGAAGTACCGTTGGTATGAGCGCTGTTGGTTTAAAGCCAATCGTTGAGGTTCAATTTGCAGATTATATTTGGCCCGGACTTAACCAACTTTTTACCGAAGTTTCCCGAAGCTGTTATCTTTCAAACGGAAAATGGCCGGTTTCAATGATTTTACGTGTGCCGATTGGCGCATATGGCAGCGGTGGGCCGTACCATTCCTCTTCCGTGGAAAGTGTGGTTACAAATATTCGCGGGTTGAAAATTGCGTATCCGAGCAACGGAGCCGATTTGAAAGGATTGCTGAAAGCTGCCTATTACGATCCAAATCCGGTTGTGATCTTTGAGCATAAAGGTCTGTATTGGAGCAAAGTTAAAGGCACAAAAGGCGCAACTTCATTAATGCCTTCGGAAGATTATATTTTGCCGTTCGGAAAAGCTTGGGTATTACAGGAAATCTGGAAACAGGAGGAAGAAGAAACACTTTCCATCATTACTTATGGAATGGGTGTGCATTGGGCGATGAACGCTTCCGAAGAACTTGGAATGCAGGATAAAATTGAAATTGTGGATTTACGAACCCTTCATCCTTTGGATTATGAAACAGTTTTCAAAAGCGTAAAAAAATGCGGAAAATGTTTAATTGTAACAGAAGAGCCTTCTGAAAACGGTTTCAGCAGAGGGCTTCAGGGAAAGATTCAAGAGGAATGTTTTCAGCAATTGGATGCACCGGTGATGTTGATTGGTTCTGAAAATATGCCCGCGATTCCTTTGAATTCAGTATTGGAAGAAACCATGATTCCTTCCACGGAAAAAGTAAAGAAGAAGATTTTGGAAATTTTAAATTACTGATTAAACATTAAACTAATTTTAACCTCTAACTTTTGATAAGCCTTCCTCTTTTTGGGAAGGTTTTTTTTATTCCTTACTCTCTATCTTTATTATCCTCGTGAAAAACAAGCGGATGGTCTTTTTCCTCCAATCCCACAATTTTAATCATATTTATAACTGTGTTATAAAGCATCAATATTACAGAAACCATACCGCCGCTGAGCAATGAAGAAAGGAAAAGCGTGGCCCAATAAATATTGGAATACCAGGTAGTAGGCAATTCTTCAGATTCGGTGATGGGAATGTTGAATATTTGAAAAAGGATAATCGCTATTACAAATAGGATAGTATCCAATTTAGCAATTGCCATTACTTGGGTATAATGTTCTTTTTTCAATTTTGATTTGGATCCAGAGCTTATTCCCAAAAGGGTTAGCAAAAGCGCCAAAATAGTTGCAGAAGCTAGCACAATGGTATTGCAGAGCATGTTGATTCCGGGCAGGGATGAAGTTATCAATTTTTTTGCCTCATAGCCTGAAATATTTCCCAAAAGGAAAACACCCGCTCCTGTAATAATAGCGGCAATTAAACCCCCATACAATGATCGCTGGTTATATTTTGAAAGTTTTATCATTTCTTTTAGCAGGTATTGTTTTTCATTCGTTGAATTACATCATTGGTTTGCTTCAGCAAAGATTAAAGTAAACTGAATTTATTTTTTAATAATAAAAACTTTTTTATTGAATTATAAATTTTAAACTTTTTTTGGAAGTGAGCTCCAAAAATTATTTATAAAGATAAAAAAAAGGCTTTTATACATTTTGCATAAAAGCCTTCTTGAAATTAGTTCTTGAGCGTTCCTGGCGGATATTCCGCTAAAATTTTCATCACAATTTCACGAATACGTTCTTCCTTTTTTTCCATATTGCTCGTTACTAAATCTGCGCTACCCATTCCTTGCCAAACTAAATTATTTGTTTTGGCGTCAATCAAATCGATATAAAGGGTACCTTCGGTTGAGCGAGAAACATTGCTTCCGCCATAATAACCTCCATAATACCAAGGGCTCCAACCCCAACCCATACCAAAATTGTTGTTGTAAACGTCAATGCGTTCCCGCTCTTTGGTGAAAATGCTAACGAGTAAATCTGGAGTTTCAGATTTTGACATTCCTTTTACGGTAAGATTTTCTTCAATGGCTCGAAGAATACGTTTTTTGTCGAGGTCGCTGATCTCGGCTTTGTCAATCCCTGGTTTAAAAAAGGCGAAGGAATTGTACTGATTAAAATTTGCTTCTTTGTCGAAATCCGTTGCCACACGAACGGTGGCGCAGGAAGCGAAAACAAAAAGAAACAACAGCGGTAAAAATTTAAGTGCTTTCATCTTTTTCTTTTTTTTAGCCACGAATGCACGAATATTTTTAATTAGTGAATTCGTGGTCGGTTTTTTTTAGGTGAATAATTTATCGTCAACAAAATTGGGAAGCGTAACCTTTAATTTCGGATTGTTTTCCATCGCGCGTTTTATTGCGAAAACAGCTTCGTCATTTCGTGCCCAACTGCGTCTTGCTATTCCGTTATTCACATCCCAGAAAAGCATATTTTCTAAACGTCGTTGCGCATCTTCACTACCATCAAGAACCATTCCGAAACCGCCGTTTATCACTTCTCCCCAGCCTACGCCACCACCGTTGTGGATGCTTACCCATGTTGCGCCGCGAAAGCTATCGCCAATTACGTTTTGGATTGCCATATCAGCCGTAAATCTGCTGCCATCATAAATATTTGAAGTTTCGCGATATGGCGAATCCGTTCCTGAAACATCGTGATGGTCGCGACCTAAAACAACTGGCCCAATTTTCCCTTCGGAAATAGCTTTGTTAAATGCGGAAGCAATCTGCACACGCCCGTCAGAATCTGCATAAAGAATACGTGCCTGTGAACCAACAACCAATTTATTTTCCTGCGCCCCTTTTATCCAAGTAATGTTATCCTGCATTTGCTGCTGAATTTCTTTTGGCGAATTTTTCATCAGTTCTTCCAAAACTTCACAGGCTATTTCATCGGTTTTTTGAAGATCTTCCGGTTTGCCCGAAGCACAAACCCAACGGAAAGGTCCAAAACCATAATCAAAGCACATTGGGCCCATAATATCTTGGACATAGGATGGATATTTGAATTCTTTGCCTTTTTCTTCGGAAAGAACATCAGCGCCAGCACGTGAAGCTTCCAAAAGGAAAGCATTTCCGTAGTCGAAGAAATAAGTGCCTTTTGCAGTGTGTTTGTTTATTGCCTCAACTTGGCGGCGCAAACTTTTTTGTACTTCCTTTTTAAATTGATCTGGATTGTTTGCCATCATTTCATTGGCTTCCTCATACGTTAACCCAACAGGATAATAACCACCAGCCCACGGATTGTGAAGTGAGGTTTGGTCGCTTCCGAGGTCGATGTGGATATTTTCCTCCGCAAATTTTTCCCACACTTCAACGATATTTCCATCGTAAGCGATTGAAACGGTTTCTTTATTTGAAGTTGCCTCTTTCACACGTTTTGAAAGTTTTTCCAAATCTGAAATAACTTCATCCACCCAGCCTTGGCTGTGTCTGGTTTCAGTAGCTTTTTTATTCACTTCGGCGCAGACCGTTACGCAACCTGCAATATTTCCAGCTTTAGGTTGTGCGCCGCTCATTCCACCAAGCCCGGATGTTACAAAAAGACCGCCTTTTGTTTCTTTTTTAATTTTTCTGAAACCATTCAAAACCGTAATTGTGGTTCCGTGAACAATACCCTGTGGGCCAATGTACATATAGCTCCCCGCCGTCATTTGGCCGTATTGCGTTACGCCCAAAGCATTGAATTTTTCCCAATCGTCCGGTTTGGAGTAATTCGGAATCATCATTCCATTGGTAACAACAACGCGCGGCGCGTCTTTGTGTGAAGGAAACAACCCTAACGGATGACCGGAATACACAACTAATGTCTGTTCATCGGTCATTTCCGAAAGGTATTTCATCACCAAAAGATACTGCGCCCAATTTTGAAAAACGGCACCATTTCCACCATACGTAATCAATTCGTGTGGATGTTGGGCAACAGCATAATCCAAGTTGTTTTGGATCATCAGCATAATTGCTTTTGCCTGTTCACATTCTCCGGGATATTCTTCAATAGGCCGTGCGTAAATTTTATAATCTGGTCGGAAGCGGTACATATAAATCCGTCCATATTTTTCCAATTCCTCGCGAAATTCGGGTAGGAGCGTGGCGTGATTTTTTGGCTCAAAATAGCGAAGCGCATTGCGAAGCGCAAGTTCTTTTTCTTCTTTTGAAAGAATGTCTTTTCGCTTTGGCGCATGGTTTATAGATGTATCGTAAGATTTCCTTTCGGGTAAAAAGGAAGGGATTCCTTGTTGTATTTGTTCTTTAAAAGTCATTTTTTAAATATGTTTTATTGATGCTTTCCGGTTTTCTTGTCGAATCCGTAGGGACAATGCCTGCAACCACTTTCACAGCAATATCCGCGTTTTAAGTGGTATTGTTCCGTAAAACATTTGTAGCCTTCGGGTGTGAGGTAAAAATCACCTTCTTCGAGCTCTATTTTTTTCTTTGGGAAAAGCATTTCACAAAAGTAAGGATTTCGAGGCTGAAAGTTTTAAAATTGAACCAAATCCGATGTTTCGGGATTTAAGCGTTAAATTTGCAATATCAATTCCAAAGAAATGACAAAACACAAAGCTGGATTCGTAAATATTATTGGAAACCCAAACGTGGGCAAAAGCACGCTGATGAACGCTTTTGTGGGCGAGCGGCTTTCTATAATCACTTCCAAAGCGCAAACCACCCGCCACCGCATTTTGGGAATTGTGAACGGCGATGATTTTCAAGTGCTTTTGAGTGATACACCCGGAATCATAAAACCTGCGTACCAACTGCAGGAAAGTATGATGGATTTTGTGAAATCAGCTTTTGAGGATGCCGATATTCTGCTGTATCTGGTTGAATTGGGCGAAAAGGAATTGAAGGATGAAGCGTTTTTCAATAAAATAACAAATTCAAAAATCCCTGTTTTACTACTTATAAATAAAATTGACAAGGGCAATGAGGAATTACTTTCCGAAGCTTTAAAAATGTGGCAGGAAAAAGTTCCGAACGCTGAAATATTTGCTGTTTCGGCGCTGCAAAATTTTGGGGTTCCCGAAGTTTTCAATCGAATAATTGAATTGCTCCCCGAATCGCCTCCGTTTTATCCCAAAGACCAATTGACCGATAAACCCGAACGGTTTTTCGTAAACGAAGCCATTCGCGAAAAAATATTGATGCACTACAAAAAGGAGATTCCCTATTCCGTAGAAATTGATACGGAGGAATTTTTTGAGGACGAAACCATCATCCGCATCCGCAGTGTAATAATGGTGGAACGCGAAACCCAAAAAGGAATCATTATCGGTCACAAAGGTTCTGCATTAAAACGTGTTGGTGTTGAAGCTCGAAAGGATTTAGAAAAATTCTTTGGAAAACAAATCCATCTCGAACTTTATGTGAAGGTGAACAAAGACTGGCGAAGTAATGAAAAGCAACTTCGTAGATTTGGATACAATCAAAAGTAAAACTCCAAAAGTAAAATCACAAATCCCAAAGCACAAATCGTAATTCACTAAAGAATAATTTTTGGAATTTGGGATTTGTGATTTGGAATTTTACCCGATGGTTTCTGTCATAAACCCGTAGAGTTCCCGCATTCCGGGTTTTCCTTTTTTCTTGCCCATCACGCCTGCAAAATACAGTAGGATCCACGCCAAAACCAAAACTATTGCAATCCCGACTTGAAGCGTTATCGGGTTTTCCATATTGTAGTTTGAATACAGCCAAGTTGCATTTACCATAAAAAGAATGCCTACCGCAACGTGCAGAAACATAAACATGGTCCAAACTGTTGGGTTTGGTCCAAAAAATCCGTGCAGACTACACGAATTTTCATCTTTTTCAGAAATTTCCAAATGCAATTGCGGCGACCAAAAATGCTGTTCCTTATTTGGAAGTTTTATAAAAATGTGATCGTCCACACAGGAAACTATAAATTTATTTTGGTTTTTTTTTGTTTCCGAAAATTTTGCAAGCAATTGTGAAGAAGGTTGTTCAAGTTCCATTTGGAAACGAGGTCGCAAAACTATTTCATTAGAAAGCATTCTTTATTATTTATTTTTAAAGCCGTTAAAATAATATTTTTTCTGCCAACTAAAAGCTATTTTTGCACCCTAAATTTAAGATTATGAGCATTGTTGCCGTAGTAGGAAGACCGAATGTAGGAAAATCCACTTTTTTCAATAGATTGATTCAGCGTAGAGAAGCCATTGTAGATGCGGTGAGCGGCGTTACGCGTGACCGTCACTACGGAAAAAGCGATTGGAACGGGAAAGATTTTTCGTTGATTGACACTGGAGGATATGTAAAGGGCAGCGATGATATTTTTGAAGCCGAAATTGACAAACAAGTTGAATTGGCAATTGACGAAGCCGATGCGATTATCTTTATGGTTGACGTGGAAAGCGGCCTTACCGGAATGGATCAAGAGGTTGCAAAACTACTCCGCCGTTCAAAAAAGCCAATCTTTTTAGCAATCAACAAAGTGGATGCAGCTTCCCGCGTAAACGATGCTTTGGAGTTTTATTCACTTGGTTTTGAAAATCAATACAATATTTCTAGTATCAACGGTAGTGGTACCGGCGAATTATTGGACGATCTTGTAAAAGCATTGCCAGATAGAGAAGAAGCGGATGACAGCGAGCTTCCGCGTTTTGCAGTTGTTGGTCGTCCAAATGCTGGAAAGTCATCATTTATAAATGCCTTGATTGGGGAAGAGCGATATATTGTGACGGATATTGCGGGTACAACGCGTGATAGTATTGATACAAAATACAACCGTTTTGGGTTTGAGTTCAACTTGGTTGACACTGCTGGAATCCGCAAAAAAAGCAAGGTAAAGGAGGATTTGGAATTTTATTCAGTAATGCGAAGCGTTCGTGCCATTGAACATTGCGATGTAATTATTTTGGTTTTTGATGCCACCCGCGGTTTTGACGGGCAGGTTGAAAATATTTTTTGGCTGGCACAGCGAAACAATAAAGGGATTGTGATACTTGCCAACAAATGGGATTTGGTTGAAGACAAAGAAAGCAGCAGCGTGAAGGATTATGAAAAATACATCCGCCAGCAATGTGAACCTTTTGTGGATGTGCCAATAGTTTTTATTTCTGCGCTTACAAAGCAACGTATTTATAAAGCCATAGAAACTGCCGTTGAGGTTTATGAAAACCGAAGTAAAAAGATTAAAACTAGCGAGCTGAATGAAGTGATGCTGCCTATTATTCAAGCCTATCCGCCACCTGCTTACAAAGCGAAATACGTAAAAATAAAGTTCTGCACGCAGTTGCCAACTCCTTATCCAAGTTTCGCCTTTTTCTGCAACTTGCCGCAATATGTAAAAGATCCGTACAAGCGTTTTATTGAAAATAAATTACGTGAAAACTTCGATTTTTCGGGAGTTCCGATTACGGTTTATTTTAGAAAAAAGTAAAAAACTTTCCTTTTCTATAGGGTAATTCTTCTATATTTAAGCTTTATTTTCTCCCCAGAAAAGTAAAACTTAAAAAAGATTGAATCTACCTATATGCAGAAGTATTTTTATCTGCTGATTTTCAGCTTGCTATCTACATTTCTTCATGCTCAAAAATTTGAGATTTCTGGTAAACTTGAAGACGAAAGTGAAGGATATCCGTTGGAATCTGCTACTGTGTTTGCAGAAAAAATAGCCGACAGTTCTTTAATAACCTATACAATTACTGGAAAACAAGGTGATTTTAAATTGGTGGGAAAATCATCTTCCGAAGAGATAAACGTTAACATAAGTTATAATGGTTACACCCCTTTCCGAAAAAAAGTAACGCTCAACGGGCAACCCATAGATTTAGGGACCATAAAAATGGCGGTTCTGGCCGAAGAGCTGGAAGGAGTTGTTGTTACTGCAAATCGCGCACCTATTACTATCAAAAAAGATACCTTGGAGTTTAATGCGGCCTCTTTCAGCACAAAGGCTAATGCAACGGTTGAGGATTTATTAAAGGAACTCCCGGGGGTTGAAGTTGATGCCCAAGGAAAGATTACCGTAAACGGAAAACCGGTAAATAAAATTCTGGTCAATGGGAAACCATTTTTTGGTGACGATCCTACAATTGCCACTAGAAACCTTACCAAAGAAATTGTAGATAAAATTCAAGTGACCGATACAAAAACTGATTCTGAGGCTTTTGCCGGTGAAAAAGGCGACGATCAAAACAAAACAATTAATATTACCATTGACGAAGAAAAAAACAAGGGGGTTTTTGGCAGGATGGCTGCGGGTGGCGGAACAGATAAACGTTTTGAGTATGCCGGACTTCTAAATTATTTTGATAATGACCTTCGCCTAAGTGCCTTGGCCGGTGGGAACAATATAAATTCACCCGGATTCAGTTTTGGCGAGATTGAAAAAATGTTTGGCAGTGCACGTTATATAAATATGAACAGCAATGGTTCTTTTAACTATAACGGTAGATCTTTTGGAGGAGGAGAGGGAATTACTAATTCGCGTACGATAGGTGCAAACTATGCCGATGATTTTTCGAAAGACACCGATATAAGCGCAGATTATTTCTATTCCTCAGCAAATTCCTTTAACGAGGAAATTCGCGAACGTGAAAATATTTTACCCGAGAACAGATATTTTTCCACTTCCAATTCGCGATCAGATAGTGAGAGCGATACTCATTCCGCAAACATTCGTTTTAAAACCCAAATAGATTCTACATTTTTAATTGAAGTACGGCCGCAATTTACTTTTAATAAAAGTTCGGAAAATTTTATAAGAAATGAAGAAAGCCGAAATCTTTTAGATGAAATAATAAACCAGTCCAACAGTAACAACCAAAGTTTTCGCGAAGGAAGAAATTTTGAGAATACTTTCATCGCCACAAAAAAATATGGAAGCGGTGGGGGGTATTTTAGAATGTTTGTAAGAAACGAAGTAAACGGAACTGAAAATGATGATTTCAAACAATCATTGACACAAATTTTTGGCAATGCGCCCTCGCTTATTGATAGAAATCAATTTATAAACGGCGATCAAGATAAAAATAGTTATAGAATTTCTCCATCGTTCAACTTTCCTTTAATTGCCGATACCCTTTTTATGAATTTAAGCTATACTTTCCAAAACGAGAAGCGTGTAGATAAACGCAGTGTATTTGACTTTAATGATATAACACAAGATTTTTCAGAATTCAATACGGCGCAAAGCACAGATTTCGTAAACACTAACGAAAGCTCTACCCCAGAAATTGGTGTTAACTATAGAAATGAAAAAATATATGCCCGCATCAATGCTTCCTATGTTTTCCGAACGCTCGAAAGTAATGATGCCCTTCGTGATATTCAATTTGAAAACCATTTTAACGCTTTGGAGTTAAGCGCGAATTTTCGGTATAGTTTCAGCAAAAAATTCAGTATTTATTCAGGTTATTATTTACAAAATAATGCCCCTAGTATTGACCAACTTTCACCTTATGTAGATATTTCCGATCCATTGAATATTACTACGGGAAACCCAGACTTAAAACCCTCCAACGAAAATAGAATATATTTTGGGGCAAATAACTATGACTATCAAACGCAATCAGGTTTTTTCTCATACTTAAATGCTGAATTTACAAATGATAGGGTGGTTCCCAAAACCATTATTGATGAAAATTTCATACGAAATACCACCTATACAAATGTTGATGGTAATTATAGCGTTTCGGGAAATATAGGGTATAACAAAAGTTCAAAAATTGATAGTTTACGTACTTTAAAACTTGGGGCAAGCTTATATATTAATACATCTAAGAGTGTAAATTTTAATAATAATATAAAATATAATAGTAGGACAATTGGTTATTTCCCTACTGTGGGAGCAACATTTACCTGGGATGATTATTTCGAGTTTGGCCCGAGATACACTCTTAATTACAATATCAATAGTTTTGATATTGACGCCTTTGAAGACCGTAACTATACACGCCACGAACTTAACTTTCGAACAAAGACATTTTTTCCAAAATTTTTAGAATGGAGTAATGATATTAAGTATGTGTACAATGCCGATGTGGCCGATGGTTTTGACCAAAGTTATGTTTTTTGGAATGCCTCGTTGACTTATACCTTTTTAAAAGAAAAAGGAAGTGTTGCGTTAAAAGTTTATGACTTATTGAATCAAAACAACAATGTTCTCAGGGTTTCAAATGAAGATTACATTCAAGATGTACAGAGCACGGTATTAAAGCAATATTTTATGCTTACGTTGAGCTACAAATTCAATACACTTGGGAAGAAAGGAGAAATAGATGACAATCCGTGGGATTAGTCAAATGTTTTTTTTGTATTCCATATCTCAATAAGCGAGTCTACTCCATTATCAACACCAATATAATAATTACCTTTTTTAAAGGCTGGAACCATTACACTGTCAATTACTTTTTTGCAAATAGAATCGGTTAGTATTTTTTTGGTTCCATATCCTGTAGAAATTGCTACTTTTTTTAAGGAAGTTGACAGTACCAAAACTAACCCATTGTCCACATCTTTCTGTACAATACCCCAATAATTTCTTAAATCACCGGCATATTTTCGAATATCATCATATGGAAAAATAGAATCTACAGTTACTACAACTATTTGCCGAGTTGTCTTTTCTGCGTATTGCACCAGTTTGTTGGCCAGGTCATAATTTTCTGAAATTGAAAAAATATTTGAAGAATCAACTACTGCTAGAGAATTAGAATTTTCTTGAAGAATGGATGAATCACTATTGACTTGACTTTTACAGGAAAAAAATAATAGAAAAAGTAAAAGTGCTGTAGATGAAAACTTCATACTTATAAATATATAATTTTAGTCTACCAACCCCCGCTAGCGCCACCACCGCCAAAGCCACCGCCGCCGAAACCGCCGCCAAAGCCGCCTCCGCCTCCACCGAAACTTCCACCGCCGCCAAAGCTTCCACCGCCGCCGCCAAAACCACCGCGACCAAGGCTGCTCAGTACAATAATGTCCAACAAGCTTCCGCCTCCACCGCCTTTACTACCGCGACCGCCTTTACGCATAAGCGCAATGATGATAATGATAAAGATGAATATGATGAAAAAAGGGATAGGCGTGCCGTCTTTTTTTCCGAAATCGCGGTCTTCCTTAAATTCGCCTTTCAGCGCCGCAAAGATGGCATCGCTACCTTTATCCAGGCCTTCATAATAATTTCCGGTTTTAAATTCGGGAATCATTATTCGGTTTATGATACGTTCAGACATTAAATCGGTGATTCGGTATTCTATGCCGTAGCCAGTATTTATATCAACCTTGCGGTCGTCTTTGGCAAGTGTTATAACAATTCCGTTGTCTTCACCGCTTTGGCCGATACCCCATTTTTGGCCCCATTCTGCGCCGAGCATGGAAATGTCTTCACCATTTGTGGAACCAATAATAATGCAAACAATTTGCGTGGAAGTGGAATCTGCATAACGAACCAACTTGCTTTCCAGCGCATTTTTCTGTGTGGGGGTAAGCAGATTTATATAATCGTAAAGTGAAGTCTGTTTATCAGGTTTTGGTGGGATTTCATATTGGGCAGAAACATTTTGATAAAAAAATGTGACTGCAATAAATACAAATAAGAAATTATATTTCAGAAGAAATTGTTTCATTAAATTTTTTTACTGCTAACTGCAACTGCCAACTGAATACTTAAAGTTATCCTACGGAAATATCATCCGGCAGTTCATTTTTGTCATCTTTTTGGTGTGGGAAATGTTTTTTCAACTGTTCGCCAGCTTTTAGAATTCCTTCTACCAAACCTTGTTTCATTTCTCCATTCTTAAAATGGTTGATGATAATGTCTTTGGTGCTTTCCCAAAAATTCTGGCCCACAATGTCATTGATGCCCTGGTCGCCCATAATTACAAGCGTTCGGTCATCTACGGCAACATAAATAAGTACGCCGTTGCGTTCTGCGGTGTTGTGCATATTCAGCATATCAAAAACTTCCGCGGCGCGATCAAAGGCGTCAATGTGCTCGTTTGGTTCTTCTGCGGAAATGGAAGAGGGTTCCAAATGTACCCGTATTTCGCCCGAGGTGTTTTTTTCGGCAGTGCGAATGGCTTCAATTATTGCGGCTTCTTCTTCAGAAGTAAGAAAATCTTCAACTTTAGACATTACTCTTTGTCTTTTCCTAAGTCATCAAAATTCACTTCGGGTGCTTTCTCGCTTCCTTCATCAGCTTTGAAGTACGCTTTTTCGTCGAAGCCTAACATTCCAGCAAATATTTTTGTTGGGAATTGATTTATTTCGGTATTGAACAGTCGCGCTTCTTCGTTGAACCTGTTGCGCTCCACGTTGATGCGGTTTTCGGTGCGTTCCAGTTCGTTTATCAGTTCCTTGAAATTTTCATTCGCCTTTAAATCGGGGTATCTCTCAAAAACAGCCAATAATCGTGAAAGCGCGGAAGTTACGCCTGCCTGTGCCTGTTGATATTGGGCAAGTTGTTCCGGGGTTATGTTAGAAGGATCAATATTTATGGAAGTGGCTTTACTGCGTGCTTCAGTAACAGCAACCAATGTTTCCTGTTCAAACTCGGCATAGCCTTTTGCAGTACTGACAATATTAGGAATGAGGTCTGCACGACGTTGATATGAGCTTTCCACATTTGCCCATTGGGCAGTGGCTTTTTCATCCAAAACGACCAATTTGTTGTTAAGACTGGCCAAATAGCCTCCAATGATTAAAATAAGGCCAAGAATAATAATAATGGGTAACCATTTTTTCATGATAAGGTTGATTTTAGAGTTGTTCTTTGATTTTTAAAAGTTCTGCTTTTACCGATTCCAGTTTTCGAATAATCTCAAACTGGTCGAGTGTTTTTTGTTTGTTTTCCTTTAAATGGATTTTTGCGCCTTCCAGCGTAAACCCGCGCTCTTTCACCAAATGGTAAATCAATTCCAGATTTTTGATGTCCTGCGGGGTAAACTTTCGGTTGCCTTTGGCATTTTTTTTTGGCTTCAATACATCAAATTCCTTTTCCCAAAAACGTATCAGCGAGGTATTAACGCCGAAAGCTTCGGCTACTTCGCCAATGCCGTAATATAGTTTTTCGGGTAGGTCTATGTGCATTTGTTTTTGTTAAGAGTTAAGGGTTAAGGGTTATCAGTGATTAATTTCAATTTTTTGGAATTTAATCTAAAGATTGGTTTTCTTCCTGTGATTTTCTCAAGATTTCGGCAAATTCTTCCGCAGTTAAGCTTCCATAGTAAAAATTAATCGGGTTAATGCGTTCGCCATCTTTAAATACTTCGTAATGACAATGAGGCGCCTCGCTTCTTCCGGTGCTTCCCACAAAACCTATAATGTCGCCGCGCTGTACTTTTTGCCCTGGGCGCACATTGTATTTGTATAAATGTCCATACAGACTTTCATAGCCATAGCCGTGGTCAATCACCACGTGGTTTCCATAGCCCGTGGCCGTATTGTCGGCGCGGGTTACTTTACCATCGCCCGTTGCATAAACCGGGGTTCCTCGTGGTGCGGTAAAATCCATTCCGTAGTGAAACTTTCTAGCCTTTGTAAATGGATCGGTTCTGTAACCATAACCTGATGCCATTCGCGTTAGGTCTTCATTTTTTACTGGTTGAATTGCTGGAATGGCGGCCAAAAGTTTTTCTTTTTCCTCGGCAAGTTTGGCTATTTCATCCAACGATTTCGACTGCACCACAATCTGCTTGGTTAAAATATCCAGATTGCGGGTGGTATTTATTATCAATTTTGAATTGTCAAAACCCTCCAGGTCCTTATAGCGGTTAATACCTCCAAAACCAGCTCTCCGCTGCTCTTCGGGAATGGGGTTGGTCTCGAAATATACACGATAAAGATTGTTGTCCCGCTCCTCAACCTCTGCAAGTACGGCCTGTGCCTGCTCCATTTTTTTATTCAAAAGCTCAAACTGAAGCTGCATTTGGTTCAGCTCACGCTGAAGAGACATTTCTTTTGGGGTTTGTACTGACGGGAGATTTATATAGACCAAAAGCAGCAGAAAGCCACTTAAAAACATTCCCAATAGGCTAAGAGCGAAAATCTTCAGTTTTCGGCCTTTTTTCTTTTCTATTTTTCGGTACGAGAGCGTTTCGCTATCGTAGTAATATTTAACCTTAGACATGCGTTAAAAAATTGCTATTTTTGCGCGTTGCTTGTTCGCGCGAAGTAAAGGTAACGTTTTTACAAATATAGAAATTGTTTGCCACTGCGCCCAACCCTTAATTTTAGCATAACTTTATAAGAAATGAACTCGAAGGAAACCCGTTCCAAATTTTTAGAATTTTTCAAGTCGAAACATCACGCAATTGTGCCCTCGGCGCAAATGGTGGTGAAGAATGACCCAACGCTAATGTTCATCAACAGTGGGATGGCGCCATTTAAGGAATATTTCCTCGGAAATGGTAAGCCGAAAAGCAACCGCATAGCCGATACACAAAAATGTCTGCGCGTAAGCGGAAAGCACAACGATCTCGAAGAAGTGGGAATGGACACCTACCACCACACCATGTTTGAAATGTTGGGGAACTGGAGTTTTGGAGACTATTTTAAGAAAGAAGCCATCGAATGGGCGTGGGAGCTTTTGACCGAAGTCTATAAAATTGATAAGGAAATTCTCTACGTAACCATTTTTGAAGGCGATGAAAGTGAAGGTTTGGAGCGCGATACCGAAGCTTATGAACTTTGGAAACAATTCGTGCCCGAAGATCGCATTTTAAATGGAAACAAAAAGGACAATTTTTGGGAAATGGGCGACCAAGGTCCGTGCGGACCATGTAGCGAAATACACGTAGATATTCGTTCGGCGGAAGAGAAGGCTAAAATTCCGGGGAAGGATTTGGTGAATAACGACCATCCGCAAGTAGTGGAAATCTGGAACTTGGTTTTTATGCAATTCAACCGAAAAGCCAACGGCAGCCTTGAAAAATTACCTGCACAGCACGTTGATACCGGGATGGGTTTTGAACGTTTGTGTATGGTTTTGCAAAATAAACAGAGCAATTACGATACCGATGTTTTTACACCGCTAATTCGCGAGATTGAGGCAATTACGAATTCAAAATACGGAAAGGACGAAAAGAAAGATATTGCGACACGGGTAATTGCAGACCACGTTCGCGCCGTGGCATTTTCAATCTCGGATGGACAGCTTCCGAGCAATACGGGCGCCGGCTATGTAATACGAAGAATTTTGAGAAGGGCCATCCGTTACGGGTTTACGTTCTTGGACAAAAAAGAGCCTTTTATTTATAAATTGGTAGAAACACTCAGCGCGCAAATGGGCGACGCTTTTCCGGAATTAATTACTGAAAAGAACTTAATCACGAATGTTATTCGCGAAGAGGAACAATCATTTCTGCGAACGCTGGACCAAGGTTTGGTGTTGCTGGAAAACGTAATTGAAACCGCAGATTCAAAGGAAATTTCCGGTAAAAAAGCGTTTGAATTGTACGATACCTTCGGTTTCCCGATAGATTTAACGGCATTGATTCTTCGTGAGCGCGGCTATTCGTTGAACGAAAAGGAATTTGACGCCGAACTTCAGCAACAGAAAGAGCGCTCCCGCGCCGCAACAAAAGTGGAAACTGGCGACTGGGTTGTTCTGGAAAAAGATGACGTGGAGGAATTTGTGGGTTATGATACTTTGGAAACCCAAGTAAAAATTACCCGTTACCGAAAAGTGGACAGTAGAAAAGAAGGCGAAATGTACCAATTGGTTTTCAACCTAACGCCTTTTTATCCCGAAGGTGGAGGCCAAGTGGGCGATAAAGGTTATTTGGAAGCTGCCGATGGCGGCGTTACTTATATTGTTGATACCAAAAAGGAGAACAATTTAATAATCCATTTTACAAAGACACTTCCGCGAAATCCTGAAACTACTTTTAAAGCGGTGGTTGACGAAAAACAACGAAGCCGAACTGCTTCAAACCACACAGCAACGCATTTGCTCCACCAAGGTTTGCGCAATATTTTGGGCGAGCACGTGGCGCAAAAAGGAAGTATGGTCCACAGCAGAAATTTGCGTTTTGACTTTTCACATTTTGCAAAAGTGAGTGATGAGGAGTTGAAGCAAGTTGAAGATTTTGTGAATGCAAGAATCCGCGAAGGAATCGCTTTGGAAGAACGAAGAAATATTCCCTACCAACAAGCCATCGACGAAGGAGCCATTGCACTTTTCGGTGAAAAATATGGCGATGCCGTTCGTGCGATTAAATTTGGGAAATCGATGGAGCTTTGCGGCGGAACCCACGTGCCGAATACGAATGATATTTGGCATTTTATAATCACTTCCGAAGGTGCCGTTGCTTCCGGAATACGAAGGATTGAAGCGATTACCGGCGATGCTGCCAAACAATATTTTATTGATAGAAGTGAATCGTTTGCCGCACTCCAAAAAGCGTTGAACAATGCACAGGATCCGGTAAAAGCTGTGGAAAGTCTGCAGGAAGAAAACAGTAATTTGCAAAAGCAGATTCAGCAATTATTGAAGGATAAAGCCAAGAATTTAAAAGGTGATTTAAAAGCTGAAATACAGCAAATAAACGGAATCAATTTCCTTGCGAAAAAGATAGATTTGGACGCTGGCGGAATGAAGGATTTGGCCTTTGAAATGGGTGGCGAAACTGAAAATCTATTTGTGGTTTTCGGTGCTGAAAACGACGGAAAAGCGTTGCTTGCTTGCTATATTTCAAAGGAATTGGCCAGTGAAAAAAATCTGGATGCCGGAAAGATTATTCGCGAACTAGGAAAATACATCCAAGGCGGTGGCGGCGGACAGACTTTCTTCGCAACTGCAGGTGGTAAAAATCCTGCTGGAATAGAGGAAGCATTATCAAAAGCGAAAGATTTTCTAAAGTAATTCTTTGCGTTCTCTGCGTCTCTGCGGTTTAATTTTACCGCAAAGGCACAGCGGACATAGAGATTTCCCAATAAATATGAAACTTCAAATTGAAATACCGCTAAGGCCCGAAGAAAATCAAATAGATTATTCTTCAAAAGTACTTTTATTGGGAAGCTGTTTTTCGGAGAATATTGGGGCGAAGTTTGACTATTTCAAATTTCAAAATCTGCAGAATCCGTTTGGGGTAATCTTCAACCCCGTTTCCATTGAAAAATTGATTGTTCGTGCAATTGATGGTGTTTCATTTTCGGAAGAAGATATTTTTCAGCACAACGAAGTTTGGAAATGTTTTGACGTGCATTCCGAGCTTGCTTCTTTGGATAAAACCGAATTTTTAAATAATCTAAATTCGACATTAAAAAATCTTCGCGAAGCACTTTTCTCTTCAACGCATGTTATTTTCACCTTCGGAACTTCGTGGGTTTACAGACACTTGGAAAGTGATGAAATAGTTGCAAACTGCCATAAAATTCCGCAGCAGAATTTTAAAAAGGAATTGCTTTCCATCGAAACCATTTCAAAAAGCTTTCAAACTATTTTCGATAAAATTTCAGCAATAAACCCTACCACCACAATTATAAATACCGTTTCGCCGGTTCGGCACATTAAAGATGGTTTTGCGGAAAATTCGCTGAGCAAAGCGCATCTTATTTCCGCAATCCACCAATCATTGTCACTTCGCGCGCAGTCGAGAAGCTTCTATTTTCCGTCTTTTGAAATAATGATGGACGAGCTGCGCGATTACCGTTTTTATGACGAGGATATGCTTCATCCAAATAAAACCGCTATCGAAATTATTTGGCAGAAATTTTCAAAGGTTTGGATTGCTGCTGAAACCGGAACGCTTCAAAAAGAAATTGCGGCTGTTCAAACTGGTTTAAACCACAGGCCCTTCAACCCAAATAGTGCTGAACACCTTCGGTTTTCGGAAAAACTTCAATTAAAAATTAGGGAGATTCAAAAACGGTTTCCGCACATTCAGTTTTAGAAAACTACAATCTAAAATCGTAATTCGTATATCAGAATACGTCAATTGCCCTATTGTAAAAACTTCCCAATTAGGCCAGTTTTGCTTCAACATTAATCACGTATTCGCCTATAGCGGAATATTAAACCAAACATTATGAAAACATTTAAAAAATCTATTTTAGTATTAATGGCAATTGTAGCCGTAAGTTTAACTTCTTGTAAAAAAGATGATGATGGCGGCGGCGGTGGCGCGGCTGGCTCAGGGACTGTGGTTGCCAAAGTAGGGGGAAGCAATTTTAGATCGCTCGAAATAGCTTCAACAGCAAGTCAATCTTCTGGTGGCGGCACTACTACCATAACGCTTCAGGGTTCCGATGCAGACGGTAAGGGGATTTTTATTATCATCAATAATTTTGATGGAACAGGAACTTATGAGTTTTCCGACTCAAATGTATTTGTAACCGCCACTTATGTGGAAGCAAATATAAATAACCCTATGGATTCACAAACTTGGTCTGCACCTTATCAAAATAGTGGAGTGGTAGGTGAAGTAAATATATCAGAAAAAACCGACACCAAGATTAAGGGTACGTTTAACTTTATGGCCAAAAACGTAAATGGCGATCAGTCCATAAAGAATATTACAGACGGATCTTTTGATCTTAACTTTCAATAATTAAACTTATTGAAGAAAATCTCTATGTTGAGGTTTTTACGTGGGCCGGGAGCAGAACGCAAGTTTTTCTTCCGGTTTTTTTTGAAAAGTCAAGTAGTTGGGAGTTGAGGAGTTGAGAGAATTAATTGTTTCCCAAAGTTTTATTGACAATGGGCTTTCGGAAATACGGCAACTGCCCTATTGATTTAATCTTATATCTGCCGCATTTTTGTTGTAATAGAAAATACAGCCAACTAACCAGGTTATTTTTTCACGCCAAAAACGAAGTGAGGAGCGTTTGTGGTTTTATGAAACCCCATGGTAACCTATGGGGTTTTTATTTTATACAAAGCAAATAAGGCAGATGCCCTATGTGCAGAATCAAAAAAGAAATTTATATTTAAGGTTTAGAACCAGTTACTTATGATGTTGCAGCTAATCTTCACAATAGTAATACTTTTCTCAATTTTGGGAATACTCATTTGGGCATATACTGAAAATAAGGCGCTTGGCAGAGCTCATACTCAGAACGTTTCTGCTTTGGAAAATGTTATAGCCGTCAATTACAGGCAAGTAAACTTTAGAAAACAGCATCTCAACAGCTATCAATTTATGCAGTACAATTTACACGAGGCTCTGGTGGTTCAATCTGAAATTAAATTATAGTATATGTTTAGGATTTTACTGTTTCTTTCGGTGTTAATGAATTTCACCGCCACGTATTCACAGAGCAAGAAAACAATTGATTCCATAAACACACTTTATGTACAGGGGCTCAACATACCTCAAGACTCCATTGTTGCACTTTTTCAAAAAAACCTAAAAGATGCCGAAAAGATTTCCTATGAATTAGGAATGGCAGGCGCACATTCACAGCTCAGCTTGGTTTATGCCTACCAGGGAAAATATGAGGAAAGCACCAAAAGTTCTATAGATGGGATAAAAATTTATGAAAAGCTAAATCAACTGGACAGGGTAGCTGATTATTATGCCGAAATGGGCTATAGCATGAAATATCGCGATTTGGATAAAGCCCTTTATTATATGCAGAAAGGGAAGGCAATTGCGGAAGCAAACAATTTTGAGAACGAACTAAAGGATATTTATAACAATTACGGAGTTTTAAAGGAAATAAATAAAGAGTTGGACAGCGCCCTTTTCTATTTTGAAGAAGGATTGAAAATAAAATTGAAAATAAATGATACCATTGGTGTTCCTTATAGTTGGAGCAATCTAGCAGGTGTTTATGGGCTGCAGGGAAATTATTCAAAATCGAGAGAATATTTCAACAAATCCCTTCATCAAAGATTACAATGGGCAGATTCGTTGGGCATTGCTGAAAATTATACGCAGTTGGGTGAAGTTTTTGTTGCAGAGGAAAAATGGAGCAGCGCCATTCCACTAGTCCATAAGTCGTTGCCTATTTCAAAAAAGAAACAATATCAAAACCTCACCCAGTATAACTACAAACTGCTTTCTGATATCTATAAGAAATTAAAAAATACAGATTCGGCCTTATATTATTTTGAACAATATGCTGCGGTAAAAGATAGTGTTCATGGACTCAAAGTGCAGGAACGAATCGCTGCCTTAAACGTTGAATTTGAAACTGAAAAAAAGCAGAACGAAATACTGCAACAGCGCGCCCAACTTGCCGAAAAGGATTTGGAGGTCCGCCGAAAAAACACTTTTATTTTTGGGAGTCTTGGACTGGCACTGATTCTCGGCCTGCTCGGGTATTTGCTCTACAACCAGCAAAAACTTAGAAACCGTCAGCTTCAAAAAGAAGGTGAATTAAAAACAGCTTTGGCAAAAATTGAAACCCAAAATAAATTACAGGAACAACGCTTAAGGATATCTCGCGATCTTCACGATAATATTGGTGCACAGCTCACTTTTATCATTTCCAGCATTGATAATTTAAAGTTTGGATTTACGGACATCAGTGAGAAATTGGGCAATAAACTCAGTAACATTAGCAGTTTTACACAACAGACAATTTATGAATTACGCGATACCATTTGGGCGATGAACAAGGAAAACATAACCTTTGAAGATCTTCAATCACGTATTGCAAACTTTATTGAACACGCAAAAAGCGCTTCGGAAAAAACTGATTTTTCATTTAATATTGAAGAAAATGTTGATGAGTCGCACATTTTTTCTTCCGTTGCAGGAATGAATATTTATAGAATTATTCAAGAGGCTGTAAACAATGCTTTAAAATATGCATCAGCAGATGAAATTGAAGTAAATATTTCTGAAAAAGAAAGCAAATACTATATTGAAATTACTGATGATGGAATTGGATTTGATCAAGATAATACAGAACTCGGCAACGGACTAAACAATATGAAAAAACGTGCTGGGGAAATTGGTGGCGCGCTTCAAATAAAGACTTCAAAAAAGGGAACATCAGTTTTACTGAAAGTGCCGAAATGATTAAGAAAAAACTAATACGGCAATTGCCCTATTTTTTTGATTATTCTTAAAAGGTATTTTTAGTATCTTTAAAACAACTAACCCACCAGAGATGCTTAAAGTTGCAATAGTTGACGACAACACTTTTCTTATAAATGCCATTAAGGAAAAACTCTCTTTTTTTGATGATGTTTCTGTGAAACATACTTCCATGAACGGCACCGAATTGCTGACAAAACTGCAGGAAAACCATAACCTCGATATCATCTTGATGGATATTGAAATGCCCGTGCTCAACGGCATTGAAACAACCCAAATAGTAAAGCAGAAATATCCGCACATCAAAATAATTATGCTTACCGCCTTTGATAATGACGAGCATATATTCAACGCCATAAAAGCGGGTGCGGACGGTTATTTGCTGAAGGAAATAAACCCAAAGGATTTATACGAAGGTATTTTAGAAACTTTAAACGGTGGTGCGGCAATGAATCCTTCAATCGCCATGAAAACCTTGAAATTATTAAGAAATCCAATTGATATTCAAAACCTGCGTGATCAAGAGGAAATATCACTTTCCACCCGTGAAGTTGAGGTGTTGGAGCAACTGAGCAAAGGGTTGAGCTATACAGTCATTGCCGACCATCTTTTCCTTTCGCCCAGCACCGTTAGAAAACACATTGAAAACATCTACAAAAAATTGCAGGTACACAGCAAGATTGAAGCGGTTCAAAAGGCACGGAACCATAATATTATTTGAAGCGCCAAATAACAAATCCCAAACTCCAATTATAACTTTTGGAATTTGGGATTTTCTTTTTGTGAGTTCGAGTCCTTCGATTGCGCTCAGGAAAAACTTAAGTCGAGACCTATTTCAATTGAAAAGCAACTTTTACTGCATCTACATAATCCAACTTTTCCCAAGTGAAAAGCTCCACTTCTTTTTCAATCCTTCCATTATAGGGGCTTTCAAAAACTTTTGATACCATTTCAGGTACACGTCCCATATGCCCATAAGCAGCGGTTTCGGAATAGATTGGGTTTCTTAATTTCAATCTTTTTTCAATGGCCGCTGGGCGCATATTGAAGATTTCAGAAACCTTTTTTGCAATGTCGCCGTCAGAAAGTTTTACGTTTGAAGAATTGTACGTATTAACCAAAATTGAAGTAGGTTCCACAACGCCAATTGCATAAGAAACCTGTACCAAAACTTCATCGGCAACGCCAGCTGCCACAAGGTTTTTCGCAATGTGTCGCGATGCATATGCAGCGCTTCTGTCAACTTTACTTGGGTCTTTTCCACTGAAAGCACCACCGCCGTGGGCACCTTTTCCGCCGTAAGTGTCAACGATAATTTTTCTTCCCGTTAAACCAGTATCGCCGTGAGGTCCGCCAATTACAAATTTCCCAGTTGGATTTATGTGATAAACAATATCATCGTTGAATAATTTTTGCACATATTCCGGGAGTTGTTTTTTCACTCTCGGAATCAAAATTTCCGTAATATCCTTTTTGATTTTTGAGAGCATTTTCTCATCCTCATCAAATTCGTCATGTTGTGTAGATACAACAATGGCAACGATTTTTTGGGGAATATTATCATCGCTATATTCAATAGTAACCTGGCTTTTAGCATCTGGGCGCAAGTATTTTATTTCATCTTCTTCGCGACGAAGCGCAGCCAATTCAATCAAGATTTTATGCGAAATATCCAACGCCAACGGCATATAATTTTCGGTTTCTTTTGTAGCATAACCAAACATCATTCCTTGGTCACCGGCGCCCTGTTCTTCTTTATTTTCACGATCAACACCTTGATTGATATCCTGTGATTGTTCGTGAATCAAAGAAATTACCCCACAGGAATCGCCGCTGAATTTATAAGCGCCTTTCGTATAACCAATTTTATTGATCACTTCGCGTGCAATATTTTGAACATCGAGATACGTATTGCTTTTCACCTCGCCCGCCAAAACAACTTGTCCGGTGGTTACCAAAGTTTCACAAGCAACCTTACTTTCTGGGTCGAAAGCCAAAAAATTATCTAAAAGCGCATCGCTAATTTGATCCGCAACTTTGTCTGGGTGTCCTTCAGAAACACTTTCCGAAGTAAATAAATAGGCCATAAAATGGTTTTAAAAATTTATATTTTTCAGCAGATTTGACGAGAGCGCCGAAGGGAAGTTTTCACTGCCTTTAGCATTTTTTAATGAGGTTGCAATCAGTCAAATCTTTCCTCTTAATTTGTCTTGGGCAAAAGTAAAAAAATTAAATGAACCGCAATTTTATTTAAAGTTTTTTGGCGAAAAATTTGGTTATTAAATTTTTCTGACGCTATATTTGCGCTCACAAAGTTCAAAACTTTATTGAAATGTTATCAAGAAAGGCCGAGGGAATAGACCCTATGACGCCTTAGCAACCCTTTCTCCGGAAAGAAGGTGCTACATTCTACAACGATCCCGATTGCAATCGGGATTGACGATAGATAACGACAAGACAATTTTTTCGTTCCCGAAAAAATTGCTTTCATTCTTTTTAACATTTTTCTATTGTCCCGAATTTACTTCGGGATTGATCTTTTGGTTTAATCTATTTATTAACTCAAAAAAATTAGAAAAATGAGTGCAACAAAAATTATCCATTCCATTCCAAGTGATCCGTTAACGGGAGCCATTTCCGTTCCGGTTTACCAAACTTCAACCTTTATCCAAGAAGCGCCGGGCGTAAACAAAGGTTTTGATTACGCCCGAAGCAACAACCCAACCCGAAAAGTGTTGGAAGACGTAGTTGCCCAACTTGAAAACGGTCATTCCGGTTTTGCTTTTGCTACAGGTTTGGCGGCGATTGATTCAGTTTTGAAATTGCTTTCTGTAGGAGACGAAATAGTCGCGGTTGACGATATTTACGGCGGTGCGTACAGACTTTTTACCCATGTTTATGAAAAACTGGGAATAAAAGTAAACTACGTTGATACGACAGAAGTTGAAAACGTAGCAAACGCCGTTTCAAACAAAACAAAACTGATTTGGATTGAATCTCCAACCAATCCAACGTTGAAGATTTCAGACATTCAAGCAATTTCAAAAGTGGCGAAAAGTGTAAATGCACTGTTGGTTGTTGACAATACTTTTGCTTCGCCAATTGCCCAAAAACCAATTGATTTGGGAGCTGATATTGTAATTCACAGCGGCACAAAATACATCGGTGGACATTCAGATTTGGTCGCGGGATTGGTAATTACAAACACGCAAGAACTTTCAGAAAAAATTAAATTTGTTCAAAATGCTTCCGGTGGAATTCTAGGTCCGTGGGATTGTTTTCTCACCATTCGCGGAATTGAAACTTTGGACATTCGCTATAAAAGACAATGCGAAAACGCTTTGAAAGTAGCGTTGTTTTTGGAAAGTCAAGATGCAGTTGAAAAAGTGCATTACCCAGGTTTGAAAACCCACAAGAATCACGAAATCGCCAAAAAACAGCAAAATGGTTTGTTTGGCGGAATAATTTCTTTTAGTCTAAAAGATGATACACAGGAGGCTGCCGTGAAATTTGTGACCAGTACAGAATATTTTAAATTGGCTGAAAGTCTTGGAGGCGTTAAAAGTTTGCTTTGCCATCCTGCGCAAATGACCCACGCTTCCATTCCGCGTGAAATCCGTTTGAATGCTGGAATAAATGATTCGCTAATCCGACTTTCCTGCGGAATTGAGGATGCCGAAGATTTGATAAACGATCTTGCCGAAGCTTTTAAAATCATTGAAAAATCCAAAGAAATTTTAAACTATTAAACCGAAAAAAAATGAGTACAGCAACAGTAGAAATTCCTTTGGAACAATTGATAAATCTGGAAAAGATTAAAAAGAAAAAGATAAACATCGCCATTTTTGGCCACGGAAATGTAGGTAGCCATTTGGTAAATCAAATCATTTCCTCGAAAGAAGAAATCTCTCGAAGACGTGATTTGGAGCTTAATATTTTCGCAATCGCGAATTCAAAAACCGTATTGCTTCAGCAAAATGGATTGACCAAAAATTGGATTGAAGAAAAAATAGAATCGGGAAAGGAATATAATCCTGAAGAAGTGATTTCCTTCGCAAAAAGCAACAATCTTCAAAACCTGATTTTGGTGGATAACACGGCGGATTCTGGCTTTGTTCAAAATTATTCAGCCTTTGTTGAAAACGGTTTTCACTTGGTTTCCTCAAACAAAATCGCCAATACGTTGGATTTGGGTTTTTATAAAGAACTTCGACAAAAACTGACTTCAAAAAAACGTCAATATCTATATGAAACAAATGTGGGCGCGGGACTTCCATTGATTGATACAATAAAACTTTTGCATCTTTCGGGCGAAAATATCACACGAATTCGAGGTGTATTTTCAGGTTCGTTGAGTTATATTTTCAATACTTTTTCTGAAGAGGACAGATCGTTCAGTTCGGTTTTAAAATCTGCAATCGACAAAGGATTTACGGAACCGGACCCGCGCGAAGACCTTTGTGGTAATGACGTTGGACGGAAATTGCTTATTTTGGCTCGTGAATTGGATTTGCACAACGAGTTTGCCGATATTTCCATTCAAAACCTAATTCCAAAGGATTTGCGAAGCGTTTCAAAAGAGGAATTTTTGACGAGAGTGCAGGAATTGGACGTTCCGTTTCAAATCAAAAAGAAGAACCAATCGAAAAATTCTGTTTTTCGTTACGTAGCAGATTTGCACGGCGATTTGTCAAAGGAAACGGGTGCACTTTTGGACGTAAGTTTGGTTTCGGTTCCCAAAAATAGTATGTTGGGAGCACTAAAAGGCAGCGATTCAATTTTTGAAATTTATACCGAAAATTACGGTGATAATCCAATCGTCATCCAAGGCGCTGGTGCGGGAGCAGCGGTTACTGCGCGAGGTGTTTTCGGAGATATTTTGCGGATAAGCGATAAAGAAAACTAAATATAAAACAATGAAAGTTTCACTGAAAAGAATAAACGACAATTATCTTTTTGAAGCAAAAGGCGCTTCCGGCGTTCCCGTTTTAATAGACAACAAAACCGACGAACCTTCAAAAGGCGCAAGCCCGATGGAACTTTTGTTGATGGGAGTTGGCGGTTGCAGCGCGATAGATGTTGTTATGATTCTGAAAAAACAGCGGCAGGAAATTACTTCCTATAAAATGGAAGTGGAAGGCCAGCGAAAGGAAGTGCGCGACGCCAAACCGTTTGAAGCAATTCACGTTACCCTTTATTTGGAAGGAAAAATTGACGAAGCAAAAGCAATTCGTGCAGCGCAACTTAGTTTTAAAAAATACTGTTCCGTTTCCATCACGCTGGAGGCTTCGGTAAAAATTACATACAGCATAATTCTAAATGGAAAGAAATTGGAATAATTCCCCCTTTGGGGGTTAGGGGGCTTGTGTATTACATTTTTATCACGTTACTTTGCATCAGTTCATATTCATAGTTAAAAGTTATCAAGAAAGGCCGAGGGAATAGACCCTTTGACGCCTTAGCAACCTCCCGAACTTTCGGGGAAGGTGCTACATTCTATCCGTCCCGAGACTTCGGGATTCGGAATAGATAACAACAAATAGGTTTTTCCTTCACCTTTTCTTGATATAATTTTTTTTATGGCGTGCCCCTTCGGGTCGGGCTTTCCGCTGCAATCTTTTTTTCGTGCCTCAAAAAAGGATTTCCGCTGCAATCCCTCACGCAAATTTGAACTTAAATCAAAAATCAAGAAATGAATAAAATACAACAAGCACTCCAAAATAGAATATTGATCCTCGACGGCGCAATGGGCACTATGCTTCAACGCTATAAATTTTCCGAGGAAGATTTCCGTGGCGAACGGTTTAAGGATTTTCATAAATCGGTACAGGGAAATAACGATTTGCTTTCCATTACGCAGCCAAAAGCAATTGCAGAAATCCATTCCAAATACTTCGCAGCAGGCGCAGATATTGTGGAAACCAACACCTTTTCCAGCACCACAATCGCAATGGCAGATTACGATATGCAGGATTTGGTTTATGAATTGAATCACGAATCCGCAAAAATCGCAAAAAAAGTAGCTGAGGAATTCACCGCAAAAGAACCGCACAAACCACGTTTTGTAGCCGGAGCTATTGGTCCGACAAACAAAACCGCAAGTATGAGTCCGGACGTAAACGATCCCGGGTTTCGAGCAATTTCTTTTGAAGAATTGCGCGTTGCCTACAAACAACAATGCGAAGCTTTGATTGACGGCGGCGTGGATTTACTTTTGGTAGAAACCATATTTGATACGCTGAACGCAAAAGCAGCACTTTTCGCAATAGATGAAATAAAAGAAGAACGGAATCTTGACATCCCAATAATGATAAGCGGAACAATTACCGATGCTTCGGGAAGAACGCTTTCCGGCCAAACGGCAGAGGCATTTCTGATTTCAATATCCCATATTCCACTTTTGAGCGTAGGTTTCAATTGTGCTTTGGGTGCCAAACAACTCACGCCCCATCTTGAAGTGATTGCCAGCCGCACCAATCTTGCCGTGAGCGCCTATCCAAATGCCGGATTGCCAAACGCGTTCGGCGATTACGATGAAAGTCCAGTGCAAATGGCTTCTCAGGTAAAGGAATATTTGGACAAACAGTTGGTGAATATCATCGGCGGCTGTTGCGGCACCACGCCGGAGCATATTAAAGCAATTGCAGAAATCGCTTCGCAATACAAACCGCGACCTGTTTTTTCAAATGAAAACCTTGCTGTATGATTCCCACAAAACAAGAAGTTGAAGAGGCGTGTAGTCGCGTAAAACCGTATGTTCATAACTCGCCCGTTCTGAAATCTGCATACTTAAATGAACTTTCCGGTGCTGAGGTTTTCTTCAAATGTGAGAATTTTCAAAAAATGGGCGCATTCAAAATGAGGGGTGCGATAAATGCTATTTTGCAACTTTCCGAAGCACAAAAAAAAGCAGGAGTTGTAACACATTCTTCCGGAAACTTTGCGCAAGCGCTTTCTTTGGCAGCGAAAAACCTTGGAGTAAAAGCATATATCGTAATGCCCGAAAATGCGCCGCAAGTTAAAAAGGAAGCAGTAAAAGGTTACGGCGGAATTATCACAGAATCGGAATCAACACCCATTGCGAGAGAAACCGAAGCAGAGCGAATCCAAAAAGAAACTGGCGCAACGTTTATCCATCCCTCAAACGATAAAAATGTAATTCTCGGCAATGCAACTTCCGCAGCTGAATTGTTGAAAGCACATCCCGATTTAGACTATGTTTTCGCACCAGTTGGTGGCGGCGGATTGATTGCCGGCACTTCACTTTCGGTGAAATATTTTGGAACTAATTGCAAAACAATCGGAGGAGAACCTTTTGAGGTTGACGACGCTTTCCGAAGCCTAAAAAATGGAAAAATAGAATTCAACGAAACTACAAATACAATCGCCGACGGACTTAAAACTTTCCTTGGCGATGTCAATTTCCCAATAATAAAAGAATTGGTTTCAGAAATAATTCGAGTTGAGGAACCCGAAATCATTTCAGCAATGAAACAGATTTGGGAGCGGATGAAAATAATTATAGAACCCAGCAGTGCGGTTGCTCTTGCAGCCTTGCTTCGTGAAAATGATAGATTTAAAAATAAAAAAGTGGGAATTATTATTTCCGGCGGAAATGTGGATCTTTCAAAACTTCCTTTTTAACAAGATGTCACGCTGAGCGCAGTCGAAGCGCAATTGAAGATAGGATTAAAATAATGAGTACAGAAAACAAGAAATATTTAAAACTTAGCGGTCTCGAACCACTAATAATCACCCCCGAAAGCAATTTTATAAACGTTGGTGAACGCACCAATGTAGCAGGTTCAAAGAAATTTCTTCGATTAATTAAAGAACGAAATTTTGAGGAAGCCCTTTCCGTTGCGCGTGAACAAGTTGAAAATGGTGCGCAAATCATCGACATAAATATGGACGATGGTTTGATTGATGGCAAAGAAGCGATGGTGAAATTCCTAAATCTTGTGATTGCCGAACCCGATATTTCTCGGGTTCCTATTATGATTGATAGCAGCAAATGGGAAATTATTGAAGCCGGTTTGCAGGTTGTGCAAGGAAAATGTGTTGTAAATTCTATTAGTTTAAAGGAAGGCGAGGTAGAATTTATTCACCACGCAAAACTCATAAAACGCTACGGAGCCGCAGTAATCGTGATGGCTTTTGACGAAACTGGCCAAGCCGATAATTACGATCGAAGAATTGAAATCGCCAGCAGATCTTATGATATTTTGGTGAATCAAGTAAAGTTCGCACCCGAAGACATTATTTTCGACTTAAATATTTTCCCCGTTGCAACGGGAATGGATGAACACAGAAAAAACGCCATCGATTTTATTGAAGCTACTCGCTGGGTTCGTGAAAATCTGCCGCACGTGAGTGTGAGCGGTGGTGTGAGCAATGTTTCCTTTAGTTTCCGAGGAAATGATCCCGTTCGCGAGGCGATGCATTCCGTGTTTTTGTACCACGCAATTCAAGCGGGAATGAACATCGGTATTGTAAACCCTGCAATGTTGGAAGTTTACGACGATATTCCAAAAGATCTTTTGGAACGCGTTGAAGACGTAATGCTCGACCGGCGCGAAGATGCCACGGAACGTTTATTGGATTTTGCCGAAACAGTTAAAGGAACCGCAAAGGAAAGTAAAATAGATCTTTCGTGGCGTGAAGAACCGCTGCAAAACCGCATTACCAGAGCGTTGGTAAAAGGAATTGATGAATTTATTTTAGAAGACATTGAAGAAGCAAGGCAAAATGCTGAAAAGCCAATTGAAGTAATAGAAGGGAATTTAATGACCGGAATGAACGTGGTTGGCGATCTTTTCGGAAGTGGAAAAATGTTTTTACCACAAGTAGTGAAAAGTGCGCGAGTGATGAAAAAAGCTGTAGCGTATTTACTCCCATACATCGAAGAGGAAAAACTAAAAAATCCTCAAATAAATGATTCAAAAAATGCTGGCCGGATTTTAATGGCAACTGTAAAAGGTGATGTCCATGACATCGGCAAAAATATTGTCGGGGTTGTTTTGGCGTGTAATAATTATGAAATAATCGATTTGGGTGTGATGGTTCCACCAGAAAAAATAATTGCAACCGCAAAAGAGGAAAACGTGGATGCCATCGGTTTGAGCGGCTTGATTACGCCATCGCTGGACGAAATGGTTTTTTTGGCGAAGGAAATGCAGCGGCAAAATTTCAAGGTTCCCTTGTTGATTGGCGGCGCAACCACGAGTCGGGCGCATACCGCCGTAAAAATTGATCCTGAGTACGAATGTGCCGTGGTGCATATAAACGATGCTTCACGAGCGGTTACGGTTGTTGGCGATTTGCTGAAAAAGGAAACTTCGGCTTCCTATAAGGAGAATTTGAAACAAGAATACAACACTTTTCGACAAGATTTTCTAAAACGCCAAAAAGTAAAAACCTATTTGCCAATTTCCGAAGCGCGAAAAAATAAATTTCAAATTGATTGGAAAACCTCAGAAATAATCAAACCGAAACAATTGGGAGTTCACGTTTTAAAAGATTTCGATCTAAATCTGTTGTTGGATTATATAGATTGGACACCCTTTTTCAGAAGTTGGGAATTGCACGGTAAATATCCAAATATTTTGACGGACGAGGTAGTGGGCGAACAAGCTTCGGAATTATTCAAAGATGCGCAACAAATGCTTCAAAAAATAATTTCAGAAAGATTGTTGAATGCAAGAGCCGTTTTTGGAATTTTTGAGGCGAATACTATAAATGATGATGATATTTCTTTGGAAATCCCAAATCTCAAATCCAAAATCCCAAATCCCGTATTCCGAACCCTTCGCCAACAGTCCCAAAAGGCTAAAGGAAAACCAAACCTCGCCTTGGCAGATTTTATCGCGCCAAAGGAAACTGGAATTCAGGATTATATTGGATGTTTCTGTGTGAGTACCGGTTTTGGAACTGCGGAATTGGCCGCAAAATATGTGGCGGAGCACGATGATTACAATGCGATTATAGTAAAAGCTTTGGCAGACCGCTTGGCAGAGGCTTTTGCGGAATATCTTCACAAAGAAGTGCGTACCAATTATTGGGGCTACGCTTCCGAAGAAAATCTCTCCAATGAAGACCTCATTTCCGAAAAATACAAAGGCATTCGCCCCGCCCCGGGTTATCCCGCCTGTCCCGACCATTTGGAGAAAAGGACTATTTGGGAGCTTTTAAAAGTGAAAGAGAATATAGGCGTAGAACTCACGGAGCATATGGCCATGTGGCCAGCAGCTTCGGTTTCGGGTTATTATTTTGGCAATCCCGAAGCACGTTATTTTGGCCTTGGAAAGATTAAAATGGATCAAGTGGAAGATTTTGCAAAACGGAAGAATATAGATTTGGAGGAAGCCACAAATTGGCTAAAAACAAATTTGGCCCCCTAAATCCCCCGAAGGGGGACTTTTAATAACAGCATAAAAAGATTGAAATGATGAAAAGAAATTTTGAATTATATTGTTTAACGACCTCCATTTCTCTATTTGGGCAGGAGGCAAATTCCCCCTTTGGGGGTTAGGGGGCTAACTCTATGAAAGTTACAGAACATATAAAAAACGGAAACGGAAAAACGCAATTTTCGTTCGAAATTTTACCACCTTTGAAGGGTGAAAACATACATTCCATTTTTGAAAATATTGATCCGCTGATGGAGTTTCAACCGCCTTACATCAATGTAACCTATCACCGCGAGGAATATGTTTTTAAGGAATTGAAGAATGGTTTGATTGAAAAGAAAATAGTCCGAAAGCGTCCCGGAACGGTTGGTATTTGTGCGGCAATTCAAAATAAATATGTCGTTGATGCCGTACCCCATATACTTTGCGGTGGATTTACGAAGGAAGAAACCGAGAATTTTTTAATAGATCTTCAATTTTTGGGGATTGACAATGTGATGGCCTTACGGGGCGATGCCGTGAAAAGTGAAACCTATTTCACACCTGAAAAGAATGGTCACAAATACGCTTGCGACCTTGTTTCACAAATAAATGATTTGAATAAAGGAACCTATTTGGACGATGAACTTCAGCATACTTTTCCAACAGATTTTTGCGTGGGCGTGGCTGGTTATCCCGAAAAACATATGGAAGCACCGAGTAGTGAAAGCGATATTCATTTCCTAAAAAAGAAAATTAAAAACGGTGCGGAATATATAGTAACACAAATGTTTTTCGATAACGAAAAGTATTTCAAATTTGTTGAAAAGTGCAGGGCAGACGGTATTACCGTGCCAATTATTCCGGGACTGAAACCTATTGCAGTGAAATCACATCTCAATTTAATTCCGCATAGATTCAAAGTAGATTTGCCAGATGCGCTGGTGATGGAAGTGGTGAAAGCCAAGGACAACAAAGCGGTTCGGCAGATTGGGATTGATTGGTGCGTAAAGCAGAGCAAGGAGCTTGTAAAAGCGGGCGTGCCATTTCTTCACTACTATTCAATGGGAAAAAGTAGCAATATTAAGGAAATCGCTTCGCAAATATTTTAAGATTGCTTTATTTTGCGGTGATGTCCCGAATTGCGTTTTTGGTGTTTTTTCTCACAACTTCTTTTGTTTTTTCACAGGAAAAAAACAATGATTTTTTCGTGGACGCCAATTATTTCTACGGAACCATTCTTCGGCACAATAAGGATATTTCACATTTGGTAAAAGCGCATCCCGACGGTTTCATCGTTGGATTTAACCGAAAAACTTACGGAGCCGAGCGTTGGCACCAAGAATATAATTATCCAGATTGGGGTTTTTCATTTGTGCACCAAAATGCAAATTATGATGTTTTGGGTGAAAATTACGGGCTGTACGGGCATTTCAATTTTTACTTTTTAAAGCGAAATCTTTTCTTCCGGATAGGGCAGGGCATTGCATACAATACCAATCCGTTTGATTTGGAAGCCGATTTCAAAAACAATGCTTACGGTAGCCATTTGTTGAGTTCTACCTATTTGATGTTGAATTACAACAAACAAAACTTTTTTAAAAACTTCGGAGTGCAGGCAGGGATTGCGTTGGTGCATTATTCCAATGGAAATTTTAAGGCGCCAAATTCCAGCACAAATGCTTTCACTTTGAATGTCGGCGTTCAATATTCGATTGCAGATGAAACTCCGGAATATATTTCCGATTCGCTTCCGAAGAAAATTTCAGAACCCATCAAATACAATTTTGTGCTTCGTGGCGGGTTGAATGAAAGTGATTATTTAAATCTTGGACAACATCCGTTTTTTGTGGTTTCGGCATTTGCAGATAAGCGGCTGAGTTATAAAAGTACGCTTCAGTTAGGCGCAGATTTTTTCTACTTACCATTCCTGAAAAAGGAAATTGAATATCTTTCCATAGCTTTTCCAAATATGGGCATTAAAGGCGATGAGGATTTTAAACGCGTCGGCATTTTTGCGGGGCACGAACTTCATATCAATAAATTGGCAGTAGTTTCACAAGTTGGCTATTATGTATATTATCCCTACGATTTTGAGGGAAGAACGTATTTTCGTGTAGGTTTGAAATATTATTTAACCGAAAGACTTTTCAGCGCAATCACTTTAAAATCGCACGGTGCGAAAGTGGAAGGCGTGGAATTTGGCGTGGGAATTAGAATATAAATTATGAAGAAATTATTTTTTGTTTGTTTGGTTTTTTTGCTGTTTTCGTGCGATTCCGAAAACGGTTGGGATTGTGTGCAAGCTGCTGGAAGCAAAGTTTCCAAAGAATACTTAGTTTCAGATTTTTCAAAAATCAGGATTGAGGACGATGTGACTTTGTATTTGAAACAGGGCGATTCAACAAAAATAATTCTTGAAACGGGCGAAAACCTTTTAAGCGATATTTCCGTAGGTGTTGAAGGAAATACTTTGGTGGTGAAAGATAATAATGATTGCAATTTGGTCCGCGATTACGGAATTACGAAAGTATTTGTAACCGTGCCAAACATTACTGAAATCAGAAATAGCTCGGCTTACGACGTTATTGGCGAGGGAGTTTTGCAGTTTCCGCAACTCACTTTGGTTAGCAACACCACGGCCGGCCCAGAAACAATCAGAAAGAGCGGCGATTTTTATTTGAACCTTATTTGTGAAGATTTCCGCGTAAGCGCAAACGGCCAAAGTGTTTTTTATATTACGGGCACCGCTGGCAAAGCCAATCTTAGTTTTGCTGACGAAATGCCCCGGTTTGAGGGAGAAAATTTTATAATTGATGAACTCACTGTTTTTCAAAGAAGTGCGAACAAAATGATAGTAAATCCGCAGCAAAGTATCGTCGGAAAAATCGTGGCTACGGGCGATATTATCAGCCACAACCGCCCTCCGCTGGTAGATGTAAAAGAATTATTCACGGGCAGGCTATTATTTGAAGATTAGTTTATCTTTACGGGCGTTGAAAAAAATATGAAGCACTTTCTTTCCGTAATTTCAGTCCTATTTATAAGTCTTTCGCTTTTTTCCCAAGAAGAAGAATTGAAACCAATTTCACTGGAGGCAGATTTTTTCTACGGAAGTATTCTGGAGCACAATCCGGATATTGAGCACTTAATTACCGGGCATCCCACAGGTTTTATTCTTTCCTTTAATCGAAAAACTTATGGGTTTAACGAATGGGAACGCCGTTATAATTATCCCGATTGGGGTTTTACACTCGCATATCAAAATATGCACAACGAGTATTTGGGAAATGTAATTGGGGCCTATGGTCATATGAACTGGTATTTTTTAAAAAGGCACCTTATGCTGAGCGTGGGGCAGGGAATTGCATATTCTTCAATCCCTTATAATCAGGAAACAAATTACATCAACAATGCCTATGGCACACATTTATTGAGCACAACTATTTTAAAAGGAAATTTTGTGCGTGAAAACATTTGGAAGGGGCTGGGCCTTCACGCAGGTTTTACGGTTATCCACTATAGCAATGCCAATTTTAAAGCTCCGAACAACAGTACTAATTCATTTTTGTTAAATGCAGGGGTAAGTTATCAATTGGATTATAAGGAATTTCCCGAGTATATCAAAAAAGAGGATTCGCTTAGCAGAACACACGCCGAAAGGTTTAAATACAACCTTGCTTTTAGAACTGGAATAAACGAAAGCGATGTAGTAGGGTTAGGGCAGGAGCCGTTTTATGTGATTTCAGCTTTTGTTGACAAACGTATTAACTATAAAAGCACATTTACAGCTGGGGTAGATGTTTTCTTTTCTACTTTTTTGAAAGAATTGATCAACTATCGCTCAATTGCCTATCCAGAGGACGGACTTTCGGGTGATGAAGATTATAAACGCGTTGGGGTATTTGTGGGCCACGAATGGCGTTTTAATAAAGTTGCGTTTATTTCGCAGTTGGGTTATTATGTATATTGGCCTTATGAATTTGAAAACCGTATTTATAACCGTTTAGGGCTTAAACGATATTTTTTCAACGATAAAATTTTTGCCGCCATAAGCGTTCATGCACATTGGGCAAAAGCGGAAGCAGTTGAGTTTGGTGTAGGTTACAGATTGTAAAAAATTCTGAAAATTTCAGAAAAAGATTATGAAAAACATATTTTACTGCATATTGGTTTTGATTTTTACGGGCTGTAATTCAGAGTCGAGTTGGGATTGTATTCAGAATGCTGGAACTATCGTACAAAACGAAGTTACAGTGCCGCCCTTTACTAAAATATTGGTTTGGGAGCGTACCAAGGTATTTATTCAACAGGGTGAAGAGCAAAAAGTGGTTATTGAAACAGGAGAAAGCCTTATGAATGATGTAGAAGTTACCGTAACCGATGGTAGACTTGAAATTCACAATAACAACAGTTGCAATTTGGTCCGCGATTACGAAATAACCAAAATATATATTACATCTCCAAATATAACCGAAATCCGCAGTAGCACTGGTTACCTTATTGAAAGTATCGGCGTGCTTCGGTACCCGTCATTAACACTTTTGTCGGAAGATCAGCAAAACGAGGATCAGTATCACATTGACGGCGATTTTAAATTGAATTTGGATGTTCAGAGTTTAAGCGTCGTGGCCAATGGACTGTCCAAGTTTTATTTAAAGGGAAGTGCGACAAATACCAATTTTGGTCTGTACGCAGGCGATTGCAGGATTTTTGCTGAAAATTTAACCGTACAGAACCTCTATGTTTATCACCGAAGTACAGGCGAAATGGTAGTGAATCCACAATTGGCCATTCGTGGAAAAATTGTGAGTTTGGGCAATGTTATTTCCAAAAACAGACCTTCAATCGTTGAGGTTGAAGAATTCTATCGAGGCAAGCTTATTTTTGAATAGTCAATTCAGAAAACAATTTTTCAAGTGTGGTGTTTTTTTGATGTAGCTGAAGTATTTTTAACCCATTGTCGTGCGCAAAATCAAAAACCTTTCCGCGCATATCCTGCTCGGTTTCAAAGTAAAGCTGATAAACAAAGCCGATGGAATTTTCAACTTTTTGAATCTTCGGAAGCTGTTGTAATGCGACTTCTTCCACGCGATAATCAAATTCCACTTCAATAATCTGTTGCTGATTGTTTTTTAAATCTGAAAGTTTTTTATCGAGCACTATTTCGCCTTTGTTTATAATTATTACACGGTCGCAAATGGCTTCCACTTCCTGCATAATGTGGGTGGAAAGCAAAACCGTTTTTTCTTTTCCAACGCTTTTTATAAGTTGTCTTATTTCAATTAATTGATTTGGATCCAAACCGGTAGTTGGCTCATCAAGAATCAAAACTTCAGGATTGTGCAAAAGTGCATTTGCAAGCCCAACGCGCTGGCGATATCCTTTTGAAAGCTGCCCAATTTTCTTGTTCGCTTCGGGCGTTAAGCCAGTCTTTTCAATAACATTTTCAACTTCTGTTTTTGAAATATTATAAATCCCAGCATTGAAAAGAAGATATTCGCGAACGTACATATCCAAATAAAGCGGGTTGTGTTCCGGCAGATAGCCCACGCTTTTTTTCACGGAAATATCATCCTTGGTTACTTCAAAGCCATTCACAATTGCCACGCCTTCCGAAGCTGGAAGGAAAGTAGTCAAAATCTTCATCATCGTAGATTTTCCCGCGCCGTTTGGCCCGAGAAAACCAACGATTTCGCCTTTTTCAATAGTGAATGAAACCTTGTTCAGCGCTTTTTGTTCGCCGTAGGTTTTGGTAATATTTTCTACTTGTATCGACATATTTTCAGAAGTTGAACAAAGTTAAGCAAATAAAAAAATGAAAAAAGCCTTTTTCGTTTTTAAGAATTAGCTACATTAGCAATCTATTAAAACACAATGAGCACACTTTTTACTTTCAACAATTTTTGGTTTTTCTATTTTAACGATAGAACCGGGATTGTTGTATAGGTAATTGAACCATAAAACATTTAAAGTCCCGGAAATATTTTCCGGGACTTTTTTTTTAACCTAAATTTAAAATTATGAGCCTAAAAGTAGCAATGCAGGGAATTGAAAGTTCATTCCACCACCAAGCCGTCCAAAAACTTTTCCCCAACGAGGAAGTTACACTTTTAAGCTGTGATTCTTTTGAAAAGGTAACAAGCGCGGTAAATAATAGCAATGCCGATTTTGGTGTGATTGCCATTGAAAACACTATCGTTGGCTCGATTTTACCGAATTATGGATTGATTGACAAAGGCGATTTTGAAATTTTGGACGAAACTGTTTTAAACATTCAAATGTTCGTTATGGCGCTGGAAAGTGAATCTATTCACGACATAAAGGAAATACATTCACATCCCGTGGCGTTGCTTCAGTGCAGGGATTATTTGCAGAAATTTCCGCCGCAATTCAAAGTAATTGAAGGAAAAGATACTGCCTCCGAAGCAAAAGGAATCAAAGATCAAAACTTAACGGGCGTTGCTGCAATTGCAGGAAAACAGGTTGCTGAAAAATTCGGACTTAAAATTTTGGATAGTAATATTCAAGATATAAAGGAAAACCATACGCGCTTCGTACTTTTGGGCAAAAAAGAAAAGCAAAGGAATCAGCAAGCCGACAAAGCTTCAATTAAATTTGTACTGCAGCACAATGTGGGAAGTTTAGGAAATGTGCTGAGCCTTTTAACGACTTTCAACATAAATTTGACCAAGATACAATCACTTCCAATAGTTGGGAAACCTTGGCAGTATGCTTTTTTTGTTGATGTGGTTTTTATGGATGAAAGTTTCTTTTTTGAAGTGATGGAAATGCTTAAAAAAACAGTGAAAGAATTAAAAATATTGGGAGTTTACAAACAAGATGAAACACACGCCCATGCTCAATTTTCAAATGCAATCTTAAATGGAAAATAATAAAAATCTTCGCAATTGGTTAAACAAAATGGAACTGGCGCACCCAATTGTAATTGCTGGTCCGTGCAGTGCCGAAACGGAAGAACAGGTACTGAAAATCGCCCACCAATTAAAAGAAACTGATACAACAGTATTGCGAGCCGGAATCTGGAAACCCAGAACCCGTCCGGGAAATTTTGAGGGCGTTGGTGCCTTGGGGTTGAAATGGCTTCAAAAAGCGAAAGAGGAAACGGGTTTGATGACCGCAACCGAAGTTGCAAACGCAAACCACGTAGATTTGGCGTTGAAACACGATGTTGATATACTTTGGGTTGGCGCGCGTACGACTGTTTCGCCGTTTATTGTTCAGGAAATAGCTGATGCTTTAAAGGGAACGGATAAAATCGTGTTGATTAAAAATCCAGTGAATCCAGATTTGGCGCTTTGGCTCGGAGCTGTGGAACGTTTTTATGAAAGTGATGTGAAAAACCTGGGCGTAATTCACCGCGGATTTTCAACATACGAAAAGACGCGCTATCGAAATAATCCCGAATGGCAAATACCGATTGACCTCCAAAATAAATTTCCGGATTTGCCTCTGATTTTGGATCCTTCGCATATTGCGGGGCGTCGCGATATTATTTTTGATCTCTGTCAAACCGCTTTAGATCTGAATTACGACGGATTGATGGTGGAAACGCATTTTGATCCAGACAACGCGTGGAGCGATGCTTCACAACAAATTACCCCCGCAAACTTAAAACAAATGACAATTGATCTGCGAATTCGAAAGCAGGAAGGCGACGCAGTTGAGTTTAAAAATAAACTGAATACATTGCGAACAAAGATTGACGTTTTGGACCATCAGCTAATAGAGTCTTTGGGAAAACGTATGAAGATTGCCGATAATATTGGAGCTTTAAAAAAGAAAAATAATGTGGCCATTCTTCAAACAAAAAGATGGAATGAAATTTTGGGTAAAATGATTTTGGAAGGCGAAGAGAACCAGTTAAGTGAGGAATTTATTCTGAAAATTTTTAAAGCAATTCACCAAGAATCAATCAATCATCAAAAAAAGGTTATTAATGATTGAAAAGTTTTGCAACTTTGTGCAATGAAAGGCCTTGTTTATAAATCTACTGGAAGCTGGTACAGCGTAAAAGCCGAGAACGGTACATTTTACGATTGCCGTATAAAAGGTAAATTCAGGATTGGCGGTATTAAAAGTACCAATCCTGTGGCTGTGGGCGATCACGTAGATTTTGAAATTGAAAAAAAGGGTGATGAAACTGTCGGCGTAATCTCACATATTGATGAGCGCGAAAACTATATCATTCGAAAATCTGTAAACCTTTCCAAGCAAACCCACATTATTGCTGCAAATATTGATGTTGCTTTTTTGTTGATTACCTTAAACAATCCGCCAACATTTACTACTTTCATCGATCGTTTTTTGGTAACTGCGGAAGCTTATCACATCAAGGCTGTATTGCTTTTCAATAAAATTGACACTTACAATGAAGATGAGTTGCTTGAGATAAAATTTCTTGCTGCGCTTTACCGAAAAATAGGGTATGAATGTATTGGGATTTCAGCAATCACAAGAAAAAATATCGATAAAGTTAAAACCTTGATGCAGGATAAAGTGACCATGTTTTCTGGTCATAGCGGGGTTGGAAAATCTACTTTGATCAATGCAATAGAACCAGGGTTGGCCCTAAAAACTTCAGAAATTTCTGAGCAACATTTGCAAGGGCAACACACCACAACTTTCGCTGAAATGTTTGATCTTTCCTTTGGCGGACAAATAATAGACACTCCGGGCATTAAAGGTTTTGGAGTAGTTGAAATTGATAAAGAAGAACTGGGCGATTACTTTCCGGAGTTTTTTGAACTGAAGGAAAACTGCAAGTTCAACAACTGCCTGCACCTGGAGGAGCCAAACTGCGCTGTGAAAGAAGCTTTGGAAAACGAAGAAATAGCATGGTCCCGCTATAAAAGTTATCTTCAGATTTTGGAAGGCGAAGAAGATCATTTCAGAAAAGATATTTATGAGAAGTAAAATTCCAAACCTCAAGCACCAAATACCAAAATTCAAATAATCTAACTGTCCAACAAGCTAAAATTCCAACAATCCAAAATGCGCGTTTTAATCCAAAGAGTAAAAAAAGCATCCGTAACTATTGAAGGGGAAATTTTTTCTGAAATAAACCAAGGATTGCTCATTTTGTTGGGAATTGAAGCGGAAGATGCCCAAGAAGACATTAACTGGTTGGCAGGTAAAATTGCTCGTTTACGGATTTTTTCAGATGAAAACGATGCGATGAATTTATCTGTACAAGACATTAACGGCGATTGTTTGGTTGTAAGCCAATTCACACTTCACGCAAATACAAAAAAAGGGAACCGACCTTCATTCATAAATGCAGCAAAGCCTGAAACAGCTATCCCGCTTTACGAAAAATTCGTGTTTCAGCTTGAAAATGAAACAAATAAAAAAGTGCTAACAGGCAGTTTTGGAGCCATGATGGAGGTGGCTTTAATCAATGACGGCCCGGTGACAATTTTGATAGACTCAAAAAAAAGAGAATAAACTCTTTAACTTTTTTTTAACCTTTCAGAATTTTTATATATTGCCGAAAAAAAAATTTGAATTCAGGTAATATCCAGCAATGTCTTTTAAGTCATTGAAAATGAAAAAATTGGGTATCCCGTCTTTCTTTTTGCAAATTATTCTATTCAGATGAAAAAGATTTTATGCTTTGTATTTCTTATATGCACGGCCCATATTTATTCACAAAAGGATTATTCCATAGCATCTATTCCAAAAGAACTAACTGAATATTCCAATAGTGTATTAATTGATGAATTGGTTGAAATTGACGTGACCGACATCAATAAAATGAAGGAAAAAACGCACCGTGTTATTGCAATATTGAACAAACTTGGTGATGGCGATGCACGGCTTTATGAATATTATGATTCAAATTCACGTGTCAAGAATGTGGAGGTTAGAATTTACAATGCTTTTGGAAAGGAAATTGAACACTTTAAAAAGAAGGATTTCATGGATGTGAGTCGAACGGGCAGTAGTATGTATGCAGATTCACGTGTTTTTTATTTAAATTATACACCTACATCATATCCATACATTGTTGTTTTTGATAGTGAAACTGAAACGGGTGATACTGCATTTTTAAGTCCTTGGTTTCCTTTAAATGGACATGCTGAAAGCGCTCAAAAAAGCGTATTAAAGATTAAATATAATCCCGCAAATAAACCCAAGTATAAACCTCAAAATCTAAATGGTTTTGATATTACAATATCTGATACTCCGGAAGAACTTATCTTTTCGGCTTCAAACTTAAAAGCCATAAGGTATGAAGAGCATGGTCCCTTAATGAGTAAGATATTTCCAAATGTTTATGTGGCTCTCAATAATTTTAAATATAAAGAATCTCTGGGTTCAGGCAAGGATTGGCAACAGTTTGGAAGTTGGATGAACAAGAGTTTACTTTCAGGTGTTAGTGATTTGCCTGAGGGTACTTTAGCGCGTATAAAAAGTCTTGTTGCCAATGAAACAACAAATGAAGGTAAAGCTCGAAAAATATATCAGTTTGTGCAAGACAAAGTACGTTACATTAGTATTCAAATAGGGATCGGCGGGTGGAAACCTATGCTGGCTTCCGATGTGGATAAACTTAGTTATGGTGACTGTAAGGCATTGACGAATTACACTAAAACGCTGCTTGATGCTGTTGGCGTGCCTTCTTACTATACCGTTGTATATGGTGATAAAATGAAGTGGGATATTATGGAAGATTTTTCTTCCTTGCAAGGTAACCATGTAATTTTAGGAATACCAGATAATGATGAGATAACTTGGTTGGAATGTACCAGCCAAGATACGCCTTATGGATACATTGGTAAATTTACCAACGATAGGGATGTATTGATAATAACACCCGAGGGAGGCAAAATAGCACATACCAAAGTTTATGAAACTGAAGAAAACACCCAAGAAAATATAGCCAAGGTTAAGGTAGATGCCAGTGGAAATGTAACAGCAACTTTAAAAAGTATTTCTAAGGGTCTTCAATATGATGATAAATACCTGCTTCCAAAAGAAAAACAAGAAGACATAGATCAACATTACAAGAAGAAGTGGAATTATATAAATGGTTTTTCGCTAACAGATATAAAACTGGATAATAACAGGGAGGAAGTAATATTTACTGAAGAATTGACCCTCAATATCCCAAATTACGCAAACCCTGTTAGTAACGATTATCTTTTTTGCGCCAATATTTTTAGTCAGAACCAATACATTCCGCCGCGAATAGACACCCGCAAACAAAACCTTTACATAGGGAATGGATATGTTCACATAGATACGGTTACTGTTGAAGTGCCTGAAAATTTTGACATTGATGGACTACCCGATGAAACAATTTTGGAAACCAAATTCGGAAAATATCAAATTAATTTCAATATAACCTCAGATAACAATTTGGTCTATAATCGTAAAATGATCCTAAATAAAGGCGAATATCCACCTTCGGAATATGAAAATTTCCGTGATTTTTTGCGATCCATTGCCCGATTGGACAAAACTAAAATTCTATTAAAGCAAAATGTACAATAAATCCTTAACCCACATGAAATCGATCTTACTAACCGTAATAGCTGTTGTGTGTTTTTTTAACTCATCATTGGCCCAAGAGTATAAATTTGGAAAAGTTTCCAAAGAAGAATTAATTCAAAGAGAACATCCTAATGACCCAACGGCAGAGGCTGCAATATTATACAGGGAAGTCCATACAAATTTTGAATATTCAACAAATTCAGGGTTTTATATGGTTACTGATGTTTTTGAGCGCATCAAAATTTATACTAAGGAAGGTTTTGATTGGGCTTCAAAAGAAATTGACCTATATCAAAGCAACTCGGGTTCAAATGATGAAATTTCAGGCCTAAGAGCATATACCTACTATCTGGATGGCAGCGATAAAATTGAGGAGATAAAACTTAGAAATGAAGGTATTTTTGAAGAAAAAACAACCAAATATGTTCACAAATTAAAGTTTACTATGCCAGACATACGCGAAGGCTGCGTGATTGAATATAAGTATAGTATTAAATCTCCCTTCATAAGTAATATTGACGAATTCCGCTTTCAGGAAACCATCCCTGTTGAGAATGTAGATGTTCATTTTGCTTCACCGGAATATTTCGTTTTTAAAACCCACCAAAAAGGGTGGGTGCCCTATAAGGTTAAAACAGATGGTAGGGATAGGACTGTAGCCTTGGCAAATGCCCGTACTGAGTATGATAGGTATGGTAATCTGACAAGCAAAGGTGGTGCAAGAGATTTCAAGTTTAAAGAAGATATATACATTATAAATTTAAGCAACGTTCCGGCTTTAAAAGAAGAAGCATACGCAGGAAATATAGATAATTATTCTACCGGGCTCAAGTTTGAATTAAGTTATGTAGATTTTCCGGGCTCTCCCCAAAAGACTTTTTCAACTACCTGGGAAGATGTTTCAAAGGGAATATACGAAGTAGATTCATTCGGAAATGAATTGTCAAAAGATAATTATTTCGAAGATGATTTGAACAATCTATTAAGTGGGATAAGCAATCCCGAAGAAAAAGTAGTTAGGATCTTTTCGTTTGTATTGAACAAAATGACTTGGAATAACTACTTAGGTTATTATACCAATGAAGGTGTAAGGGAAGCCTATAAAAAAGGTTCTGGTAATGTGGCCGATATCAATTTAATGCTCATTGCCATGTTGCGAAAGGCTAATCTTAATGCCAATCCAGTTTTAGTGAGTACCAAAAACCATGGTATGCCGCTATTCCCTACACGTAACGGATTTAACTATGTAATTGCCGCCGTAGAGCTTCCACAAGGCATCGTGCTTCTTGACGCAACCAATAAAGATGCGGAAATTGGATTTTTAAGAACCAGTATAATGAACTGGAAAGGTCGTTTAATTACTAAAGATGGATCTTCAAGTTGGATCTCATTAAATCCGCAAATTCCAGCTGTCAAAAGTGCAATGGTTAATGCTGAAATAAAGCCAGATCTTAAAGTTGTAGGTAAAGCCCAAAACAGGTTTACCGGTAATTATGCTTTTCAATATAGAAATGAGTATAAAAGTTTGAATGAAGATGCACAGCGCAAAGCAGTAGAAAAAGAAGCTAACCAAGCAGAACTTTCCAACTTGAGTTTTGAAAACCTCAATAGTTTAGGAAAACCTGTTTCTTTAGACTATGACTTTGAAGTGGTTGATGCAGTTGAGGACGTTGCTGGAAAACTATATTTTTCACCTTTGGTTTTCTTGGCGGCCAAAGAAAGTCCTTTTAAGCCTGAAACCCGTTTATATCCTGTGGATTTTGGCTATCCTATGAAAGATCGTTACATAGTAAATATAGATTTGCCTGAAGGATATAAAGTAGAATCCCTGCCCGAAAATGCCGTGTTTAATCTTGGGGAGGATATGGGCAGTTTCCGTTACTTGATCTCGCAGATAGGAAACAAACTGCAACTTTCGGTTGAACTTTCTATCAATAAATCTTTCATTGCTGCCGAAGAATACGGAAATTTGAAAAAGTTCTATGAACTTTTAATCGCAAAAGAAAACGAAAAAGTCGTACTTTCAAAAGCATAATGGATATTAAAAACGCACAAGAGGCAGTTGATGAGTGGATAAAACAGCACGGTGTACGCTATTTTAACGAGCTCACAAACATGGCACAACTCACCGAAGAAGTGGGTGAGGTGGCGCGTATTATTGCCCGCCGTTATGGCGAACAGAGCGAAAAGGAAAGTGATAAACATAAAGATTTGGGGGAAGAGCTAGCGGACGTTGTTTTTGTAGTGCTCTGCCTTGCAAACCAAACCGGCGTTGATCTTGAAAAGGCTTTTGAAAAAAAATTGGAACTAAAAACCAAACGCGATCACGATAGGCACCATAGTAATGAAAAACTTAAATAAATGTTCAAAAAAGTTATAAATACAAAAGGTTTTTGGAAATCGGTGTTTTCGCTTGCGGTGGCTTTCGCGCTATTGTTCACGTTGATTAAATGGGCAATTGAAGGTTTTGAAATTGCGTATTTTACTGAAAGAGATCCTGTAATGTTTATACTCACACTTTTTTTGGCAGGTTTTGTTTATGGTTTTTTTGTCACTTTCGGAAAGTTTAGGGCAAAGCTCAAACAAAATGATTCTGGACAATGATCGCCAATCTAAAAAAAGGAGAGCTCCCTTCAGAAAATATAAAAATCAATATTTGCGGCTCTAAAAGTGAATCGAACCGATTGCTTATTCTGCAAGCAGAATTTCCAAATATTTCTATTGAAAACCTTTCAGACAGTGATGATACAGCTGTTCTGCAAAAAGGATTAAGGGTTTTAAAAGGCACTGTAGATGTTCACCATGCCGGTACCGCAATGCGTTTTTTAACCGCTTATTTCGCCGCAAAAGAAGGAGCCGATGTGCTGCTCACCGGAAGCCAGCGAATGCGGGAGCGCCCCATAGAAATTTTGGTCAATGCACTTAGAAATTTGGGCGCAGATATTGAATATGCCCAAAACGAAGGTTTCCCTCCTTTAAAGATAAAGGGTAAAAATCTTCAAAAGAATGAAGTGACTATCAAAGCTGACGTCAGTAGTCAATATATTTCTGCATTAATGCTGATTGCTCCAATGCTTCCCACGGGCCTAAAAATATCTTTGGAAGGCAAAATCACTTCTATTCCCTATATAGAAATGACACTTCAGCTTTTAAAAAACGCTGGAGTTGCGGGAAATTTCACTGGAAATTCTATAGAAATTTCTTCCGCAGAAAGTATTGAAGACGAGCAGATGATTGTGGAATCTGATTGGAGCTCGGCATCATATTTTTACAGTTTGGTCGCTCTTTCTGAAAATCTTCAAATTACACTCGGCAGTTTTTCAGAGGAAAGCTTGCAAGGCGATGCCGCTTTGGCGCAGCTATATAATTCATTGGGTGTGGAAACGGTTTTTAATACTTCTGAGAAAACCATTTCACTGTCAAAAAAGTCCATCGAATTGCCGGATTCATTACTTCTCAATCTTGCAAACACGCCAGATTTGGCACAAACAATTGCAGTGAGTTGCTTCGGGTTGGGCGTAAGTTGCAGGTTGACGGGGCTACATACTTTAAAAATTAAGGAAACTGACAGGCTCTTGGCGTTGAAAACTGAATTGGAGAAACTGGGCGCTTCAGTCCAAATTGATAGCAATTCCTTAAATCTTGAAAAAAGTTTAAAAATTAATAAAGGTATTGCTGTGGAAACGTATCAGGATCACAGAATGGCGATGGCCTTTGCACCGCTTGCCCTGAAAACAGAAATTACGATCAACAGTGCCGGAGTAGTTTCAAAATCCTATCCAAAATTTTGGGAGGATATAGAAAAAGCGGGTGTTAATTGTGTTTTTGAACAATCCAAAAATTAGCTGTTTCGGCCTCATTTTTTAAGCTACGAACACCCAGTGTCAAACATTTAAAAATAATAAACCGTCATTTACTTGACAACGCCTGTTTTGAGGTTGTATATTTGCGCCCTTGTAAACCAAAGCCTTGAAAGGGGCATTTTAAATTTAAAAGAAACGACGCATTATGGGAATGAAACTTTCAAACTTCAACTTTAACCTTCCTGAAGAATTATTGGCAGAATATCCAGCGCCAAACCGCGACGAAGCTCGCTTGATGGTATTGGATAGAAAAAACAAAACCATTGAACACAAAATGTTCAAAGATCTGATTGATTATTTTGACGAAGATGATGTTTTGGTAACCAATAATACCAAGGTTTTTCCGGCGCGTTTGTTCGGAAACAAGGAGAAAACCGGAGCTCGTATTGAAGTTTTTCTTTTAAGGGAATTAAATCCCGAGACCCGTCTATGGGATGTTTTGGTAGATCCAGCCCGAAAAATAAGAATTGGAAACAAGCTGTACTTTGGCGATGACGAGACCCTTGTGGCAGAAGTTATTGATAATACAACTTCGCGCGGAAGAACACTGCGTTTTCTTTTTGATGGGTCTTATGAAGAGTTCAGAAATAAATTGACGGAATTGGGGGAAACACCACTTCCAAAGTATATAAAAAGAGAAGTAGAGCCAGAAGATGCGGAGCGCTACCAAACTATTTTTGCTAAAAATGAAGGAGCAGTTGCGGCGCCCACAGCTGGACTTCATTTTTCAAAACATCTTTTAAAGCGTCTTGAGATTAAAGGAGTAAACGTTGCCGAAGTTACGCTTCACGTAGGCCTGGGAACTTTTAGTTCTGTTGAGGTAGAAGATCTTTCAAAACACAAGATGGATTCTGAGGAGATGGAAATAGACCAGCAGGCAGTCAATATAATCAATGCGGGTATTCAAAAGAAAAAACGTGTTTGCGCCGTGGGCACTACCGCTATGCGTGCTTTGGAAAGTTCTGTTTCTTCAAATCACACACTAAATTCATACAAAGGATGGACAAATAAATTTATTTTTCCACCTTATGATTTCAGCATTGCCAATGCCATGGTTACAAATTTCCATACCCCAAAATCTACTTTATTGATGATGGTTTCGGCATTTGCAGGTCATGATTTTATTAAGGAAGCCTATGCAGAGGCCATTAAGGAAAAATATAGGTTTTATACCTATGGCGATGCTATGTTAATAATCTAAAACAAGTTCAATATAATTGTCAAGAATCCCGATGTGTATCGGGATTCTTTATTTTATAAGCATTTGGTTTTCAAATGTCAAAATAATAATATACCTTAGTCTTCCTTTTGTAAACTAACCAGCAAGTTGAATGAAAAAAACATTACTTTTCTTCATTTTTACACTTTTCTTTTTTGCCGCCTTCTCGCAAGGTGCTGGTGATGATTTGCCTGAAAGCTGGGATCTAAATTTACAACAACAGCCAGAAGTTATTCGCCTTCCCCCACTAGATTTGGAAATGATAGTGCAACAGGATAGCATTAATGATTTGGATAAAAGCATGCCCTGGCGGTATGGAATTGAGGTTCCCGTAAATATAAATATGGAGCACGACGGTTTGTGGACTACACTTCCCGACGGGGCTAAAATATGGCAGGCTACCATTCAATCAACTGGTGCGTTAAACCTGAGCATTAATTTTAGTGATTTTTATTTACCACATGGCTCAAAAGTTCAACTTTACAATCAAGAGAGGACCGATGTTACCCGTACTTATAATAATAACCAGAATAGAGATAATGGACAGTTAGGCACTTGGTTTGTTGATGGCAATATTATTTGGATTGAATATTACCAACCTGCAAATACCCAAAATGTAGCGCGTCTTCAGATAAATAGTGTAATTCACGGATATAGAATGGGCAGGGTAAATGCTCTCCTTGAAGGAAACCGTGGACTTAACGACTCAGGTGAATGTAATTACGATGTAAACTGTCCAGTAGGAAGTGATTTTGACACTAAAAAAGATTTGGTTAAAAAAGCAGTTTCACTTTTAAACTTAGGAAATGGTTATCTGTGTTCTGCTGCTTTGATTAATAATACCAGAAATGATAAAACCCCATACCTTTTAACAGCCAACCACTGTCTTCAAAACAGCAATCCTTCGCTTTGGTCCATTCGGTTTAATTGGGTAAGTCCCACTCCAGTATGTGGAACCGGAGATGAAAGCGGCGATTTGCAAACAAATTTCACCATCAGCGGGGCAGAATTGAGGGCAAACAATGCCAAAAGTGATTTTGCGCTTGTGGAGCTTTTTGACAAAATACCAGAATCGTGGGATGTTGCTTTTGCAGGTTGGGATAATTCAGATAATGAACCATTGTTTGAGGTTGGTATCCATCACCCTAATGGAGATATTATGAAAATTTGCCGTGATGATTCCGGTGCCGAAAAAATAGATGCCAATGGCACGCAAGTTTGGTTAATTGGTGGCGGTAACCACGGAAGTGGAAATGGTTGGGAAATAGGCACTACAGAGAGCGGCTCATCAGGCTCCCCACTTTTTGACGAAAACGGAAGGATTATTGGGCAACTTTACGCCGGGCAGTCTGCCTGCAACGGGTTGGAAAACAATGGAGATTACGATATTTACGGAAGGTTCGGTATTTCCTGGAATTATGGGACAACACAACAAACCCGACTTAAGGAATGGCTAGACCCTACCAATTCTGGGCACACCACAGTGGAAACACTTCAAAATCTATTGAACATTCCAGATTTTGAAATTACGGGAGATCTTAAAATCTATCCGAATCCTGCAAGTTCAACCATTACAGTTATGAATAATAGATACCCGCACCTGTCATTTCAGTTTTTAAACGTTGTGGGGCGGCGTATCCATTCAGGTTCATTGTCCAATACTATGAACACTATCAATGTTTCTAATCTAGCGGATGGTGTATATTTTCTTCATTTGATTGATGAGGACAGCAAAGACTCTATAACCAAAAAAGTAATTATAAATAAATAAACCATAGTTCTATTAAGTGGATTAAGCCTCTATTCTGAAAAGGAAAAGAGGCTTTTTTCTTTAAAATACAGTAATTTTGCACGATGGTTTCAGAAAAAAAAGATATACGGGCACTTTCAAAAGAAGAACTGCGAAGTTTTTTCGAGAGCATTGGCGACAAAGCTTTCCGGGGAACACAGGTATATGATTGGTTATGGAGTAAGGGAATTCACAGTTTTGATGATATGACCAATATTTCCAAAGAGACCCGTAAACACTTGGATGAAAACTTCGTTATCAACCACATAAAGGTGGACCATCTTCAAAAAAGCAATGACGGCACCATAAAAAATGCCGTAAAACTTCATGACGACTTGGTAGTTGAATCGGTTTTAATTCCTACAAAAAAAAGAACCACGGCCTGCGTTTCCTCGCAAGTGGGCTGTAGTTTGGATTGTACGTTCTGCGCTACCGCAAAGTTGAAACGAATGCGCAATCTAAACCCCGACGAAATTTACGACCAAGTGGTGGCAATTGATAAAGAAAGCCGCTTATATCACGACAAACCGCTCTCAAATATTGTTTTTATGGGAATGGGCGAACCGCTCATGAATTATAAAAATGTTTTGGAGTCTATTGAAAAGATTACCTCAGATGACGGTTTGGGAATGTCCCCAAAACGCATTACCGTATCTACGTCTGGGGTGCCAAAAATGATTAAAAAGCTTGCCGACGATGAGGTGAAATTCAATCTTGCGGTATCATTGCACTCTGCCATTCAAGAAACGCGGGAGCAGATAATGCCTTTTGCGAAGAATTTTACACTGCCAGATCTGCGAGAATCATTAGAATACTGGTACAGTAAAACCAAACGCAAAATTACTTACGAATACATAGTATGGAAGGATATAAACGATAAGTGGGCCGATATTGAAGCTTTGGTAACCTTTTGTAAGTACGTTCCCTGTAAAGTAAATATCATTGAATACAACCCAATAGACGACGGCCATTTTCAACAAGCTTCTTCCATCGTGATTGATGATTACATACAGGCTTTGGAGCACGACAGGATTCCGGTAACGGTCCGCCGAAGTCGCGGTAAAGACATTGACGCTGCCTGCGGGCAGTTGGCAAACAAGCAATAAAAAAGAGCGGCTTTTGCCGCTCTTTTCAATTCAGAATAAAACCTAAATTAGTTTTTTACAATTCTGAAAGTTTTGGTTGCACCGTCGATAGTAACAGAAGCAATGTAAACACCAGACTGAAGTCCAGCAATGTTTACAGTTTCATTATTGCTAGCTAGTTTTTGAGAAACTACTTCTTGGCCCAACATATTGTAAAGGGCAACACGCTCCATAGCAGTGTTTGCAGAAAGGTTTAATTGACCGTTAGCAACGAAGTGTTTGAAACCTTGGAAAGCTTCATCGTTCACACTCAAAACATCAGCTGTAACTTTAAAATCATCAACTTGGAAACCAAATTGGTCAGAAGCTACATGGTTAATTGCGATATACACATCCTGTCCAGCATAAGCATCAAGATCGAAAGTGAATTCTTCCCAATCAATTGCTTGAGGAACTAAACCACCTTCAAGCTCTGAAAAGTTATTTGGGTCTGTATCAACAGTAGAAACTAAAACTCTAAAATTTTCTTGAGAATAAGTAGCGTCTGCTGCTTTAGCCCAAAATGATAACATATTTCCATCTGCTCCAAGAGTTATTTGTGGAGAAATAAGCCAATCATTGTTTGAGTTAGTTGTTCCGTCTGGTACAGCAGCAAAAGATGTCATTGCTTTTGCTCCACTGTATGCAGTCCAGTCAGAATCAGCTGTTGGATCTAACGGAGGATTTGTTGTAGTTGAATTGAAAACAATAAAAGCTCCAGTGTACCCGGAATTGTCAAAAGTAACACCTGTAAAGCCGTAAGTTGGTAAAAGGTCAAGATCTACTAAAGTCCAATCTCCAACATTTTCAATAATGAAATCATCATAAGATTCAAAATCATCTTCAAAAATAGTCGTCTGTGCATTCATAGCAAAGCCAGCAAATAATGCGGCCAATAATGTAATTTTTTTCATTTTAATATTAATTAAGGAGTTAAAATTTATTGTTCCAAAGTTAACTTTTGACCTTCTGTTTTACTGTACATCCCAAGAGTTTAACGCATTTTTGAATATTCTGATAAGGTTTACAGGTTATATTGTATTCTCCACAATTATTAACAAGCTTTTTAAAGATTTCTGTGCAAAGCCTATAATTGATTGCGCTTTTTACTTTTTGGAAATTAATCCAGACTGCTAAAATTTTGTTAAGGAAAATTTTCAGCAACTAATTTTGGTAGATTTTATAAAATAGTACCTCCAAATCCATCATTCAAATTTGACTATCTTTGAACCTTTATGAAGATAGTTTCGCGCATCAAACTTCCCATTGAAACCGAAATGGAGCTTTTTGAAAAAAAGTTCTCCGCTTCTATGTCTTCCAAAGTTTCCCTACTAAACAGAATTACACATTATGTGGTAAACCGAAAGGGAAAGCAGATGCGGCCCATGTTTGTTTTCTTAATCGCAAAAATGACAGGCAACGGCCAAGTGAACGAACGTACCTATCGTGGAGCTTCCGTTATTGAGCTTATCCACACTGCCACCTTGGTGCACGATGATGTGGTGGACGATAGTAACCGACGTCGTGGTTTCTTCTCCATAAACGCGCTTTGGAAAAATAAAATAGCAGTTTTGGTTGGCGATTATTTGCTTTCAAAAGGATTGTTGCTTTCCATTGACAACGATGATTTCGACTTGCTAAAAATAATCTCTGTAGCCGTGCGTGAGATGAGCGAAGGCGAATTGCTACAAATTGAAAAAGCCAGAAGGCTCGACATTACCGAAGAAATTTATTTTGAAATTATCCGCCAAAAAACGGCCACCTTAATTGCGGCTTGCTGTGCAATGGGTGCCCGATCTGTAATGGCTCCGGATCAAGAAGTAGAAAAAATGCGCAAGTTTGGCGAGCTTATAGGAACAGCCTTTCAAATTAAGGACGACCTCTTTGATTATGGCAACGAGCGTATTGGTAAGCCTACAGGTATTGATATTAAGGAGCAGAAAATGACACTACCTTTAATTTATGCGTTAAATAATTCGTCTTCCGAAGAAAAAAAATGGCTTATCAATTCGGTTAAAAACCATAATAAAGACAAGCAGCGCGTTAAGGAGGTTATCGCCTTTGTAAAAGATAACGGCGGACTTGATTATGCGGTTTCAAAAATGAAGGAGTATCAAAAACAGGCACTGCAACTTCTTGAAACATATCCCCCCTCTCCCTACAAAGAATCACTGGAGTTAATGGTGAATTACGTAATTGACAGAAAGAAATAAATCTTTCAAAAGTTCATTTGTTAAAATTTGTATTATCCAAAATGCAGAATGATTTTAGTATGAGTGTTTCATACTCTATTCATACTCTATTCATACTCTATTCATACTTTATCTATGGCTTTGGGTAGGCATTAATACGGGTGAACCTAGTGTTTGATTCTATAGAAAATAGTATGTGAATAGTATGCATGACGTGTTGCAATAATCTTTTTTTACCTTGAGACAACCATTATTCAAAAACCTGCGTCTATTAAAATAGAAGCCTTAAACAGCAAAGCGTATTTTGAAAATTATACCCTTACATAAAAACTATTCCAAATTAATTGACAAAGCGTCCAAAGGTGATCGCCGTGCGCAGCATCAATTGTTTGAAATGTTTGCGCCAAAAATGCTGGGCGTGTGCAGGCAATATTTAAAAAGTAATGATTTAGCCGAAGAGGTAATGCTTTCGGGTTTTTTCAAAATGTTCACGCATTTGAATGATTTTAAAAACGAAGGCAGTTTTGAAGGATGGATACGTAGAATTATGGTGAACGAAAGTATCTCCCAACTTCGGAAAGATAAAAAGTTGCATTTTATTTCAGAAGCAGAGATTGAAAATACGGCAGAACATGCCACCTTTATTGAAACCACACTGGAAGCGACAGAAATTCAAAAAATGATAGATAGTCTGCCCGACGGTTATAAAACTGTTTTTGTGCTTTACGCCGTAGAAGGTTATAAGCACGGTGAAATTGCCGAATTGTTGCAGATAAGTGAAAACACATCAAAAACGCAACTGTTCAAAGCACGCAAAATGCTTCAGAATATTGTAAAACAACAAAACAATTTAAGCTATGGCACCCTATAAACTGGAAGACAACATCCGCGAAAAACTGGAGGCGAGGGAGCTGAAACCTTCTGCTGACGCGTGGAAAAAACTGGAAGCAAAATTGGATGCTGAACAGCCCAGAAAGAAAAATCATTTTTGGTATTACGCTGCCGCAAGTTTTGGAGGACTGCTAATCGTAGCTTCAATTTTCTTTAGCAGAAATACTTCGGAAGTAAACACCCCAATAGTAAACGAGAACATAGAACAGACCAAAGTTGAAGAGAAAGCCGAAATCGTTCCGCCAATTATAAATAAGGAAGAGATCGCTTCGGAAGAAAAATTTAAAGAAAAGAGTACTTCTGAAAAGCGATCCGTAAAGAAACAAACGCCCCGTTCAAATAAGTCGCAATTACTTACGGAGCCCAATGCCTCAAAAAAATCTACCGTTGACGAAAAGATTGAAAAGACCGAGGCCATTGCCACACAAGCTCAAGTGAAACAACCTCTTAAAGTAGAGAAACCCGTTTCGTCTGAAGAAGACAGAATTTTCAACACTAAAGTTGATGAAGTTGTTGCTTCAGTAAAAAGACTTCAGCAAAACAATACCGAAGTCACCGCTACCGAAGTGGAAGCACTGCTGAATAACGCCCGCCGTGATATACAGACCCAGCGAATTCTCAGCAGTCGAAAGGTAGATGCCACCGCTTTGCTGGAGGACGTAGAGTGGGAGCTGGAAAAAAGTTTCCGCGATAAGGTTTTTGATGCCCTCGGCGAAGGTTTTAATAAAATCAGAACCGCGGTTTCGGAACGGAACGACTAGCAATATTCAATATTCAATGCTCAAATTTCAATAAACAATAAACATTCATCATCATTAATCAAATCGAACAGTTATGAAATTAATTACATTTAGCACCGCCTTCGCCCTTTGGCTACTTGCAGGGTTTTATACACAGGCTCAAGAAAACGATCACGATACAAAAACCGCCGTTGAGCGTCTTAATTCCTTAAAAGAACAAATCATTCAAGAGGAAAAGGATGCGTTGAAATTCAGTGTTGAAAATATAAACAAGCGTTTTGAAAGCGGAAACATTACCGAGGCTGAAGCCGAAATCCTCAAACAGGAAGTCGCTGAAAAGCACGCTTTAAATATTGAGAACCGTTTGGCAATTATAGACAATAAAGTCGCGCTATTACAACGAAACGGAAACATAGACGAAGACGAAGATGGCCAAATTATTCTGCGCTTCGGTTCCTCTGGCAAAGACAGTGAGAATGATAATGTGCTCTACATTGGCCCCAAAAATAAAAAGCGCAAATATGACCGAAGAACCACCTCGGACCTTGTCTTTGCTTTTGGACTCAATAATGCAATTACGGAAGGTGAGTCCTTGCAGGACTCAGACTTCAAAGTTGCCGGAAGTCGGTTTGCCGAACTCGGTTGGGCATGGAAGACCCGCGTTTTTAAAAACACCAATTGGGTACGCATTAAGTATGGTCTATCTTTTCAATTTAATGGTTTAAAACCTACTGATAATCGTTATTATGTAGACATAGGCGAGCAGACCGAGCTGCAAGAATATACCTTAGATCTTGAAAAATCTAAATTTAGGATGGACAACCTTGTGGTACCCCTCCACTTTGAATTTGGCCCATCTAAAAAGATAGAACACGATGATTATTTTCGTTATTCAACCGAAAACAAAATTAAAATTGGCCTTGGCGGTTATGCAGGTATCAATCTTAGCACACGTCAAAAACTAAAATTTGAAGAAGAAGGGGAAGACAGAAAACTTAAACTAAAAGCCAACTATAATACAAACAATTTCATTTATGGCCTTAGTGGTTATATAGGTTGGCATGGAGTGGCATTGTATGCTAAGTATGACCTTAATACAATTTTCAAGAATAATCCCGTAGATCAGCGTAACGTATCTCTTGGGCTCCGTTTTGACATGGATTAGCCACAGCCATCCTTTATTATTCGTTGTTTATAAACCTGTATGGATTTTTATAATTCGTGCAGGTTTCTTTTCGTAATATCACTATTTTTACAAATCAAGAATCTAACCGTCCAACAATTTAAAAATCCAACATTCTGATCTCCAAAACCACCATAGACAATGTTTTTGAAACCGCCCGGGTAGAGGAGGTGATAGGCGATTTTGTGCAGTTGAAGAAATCCGGAAGTAACTTTAAAGGGCTTAGCCCGTTTACAGATGAGCGTTCGCCGAGTTTTATGGTTAGCCCGGTTAAGCAAATTTGGAAAGATTTCAGTAGTGGAAAGGGCGGAAACGTGGTGGCTTTTTTGATGGAGCACGAACACTTTACCTACCCAGAGGCCATAAAGTACCTTGCCAAAAAGTATGGAATAGAAGTAGAGGAAACCGAACAGACCCCCGAAGACAAAGAGCAGGCAAACGAGCGTGAAAGCCTTTATTTGGTGAGCGAATTCGCGAAAGAATATTTTCACAATACATTGCTCAAAACTGAGGAAGGCAAGGCTATTGGGCTTTCCTATTTTAAGGAACGCGGCTTTACCGAAGAAACCATAAAAAAGTTTGCGCTAGGTTATTCGCCCGATTCTTGGGATGCTTTTACCAGCCACGCCATAAAAAAAGGCTATAAGCTTGAGTTTTTGGAAAAGACAGGTCTATCCATCGTAAAGGAAGAAAAACAGTTTGACCGTTTTAAGGGAAGGGTGATGTTTCCCATTTTGAGCATGAGCGGACGCACGTTGGGTTTTGGAGGACGTATTTTAACTTCAGATAAAAAAGCAGCGAAATATTTAAACTCTCCCGAAAGCGATATTTACCATAAAAGCAAGGTGCTTTACGGCATTTTTCATGCCAAGCAAAGCATCGCCAAAGAGGATAATTGCTATTTGGTTGAAGGCTATACAGATGTTATCCAATTTTACCAAACAGGCATTCACAACGTCGTTTCTTCATCTGGTACGGCTTTGACTTCGGAACAGATACGGCTTATAAACCGTCTTACCAAAAACATAACCGTCCTTTTTGATGGCGATGCGGCAGGTCTGCGAGCATCCCTTCGCGGTATCGATTTGATTTTGGAACAGGGGATGAATGTGAAGATTTGTACTTTTCCTGAAGGGGAGGACCCAGATAGTTTTTCGCGAAAAAATTCTTTAGAAGAATTAACGCTTTATTTGGAGGAAAACGCTAAGGATTTCATCACTTTTAAAGCCTCTCTTCTCGCTTCTGAAGCAAAGAATGATCCCATAAAAAAATCTGAGACCATTCACGATATGGTAAATAGCATCGCTAAAATTCCCGATGTTATAAAACGTGAAGTGTACATAAAGGAATGCTCCCGGATTATGGACATTTCAGAACAGGTGCTTTTTAACACCCTTGCACAGATTTTTCAGAAAGACAGAAAAGATGCTGCCAAACAAGCTATTGTCCCGCAGGAAGCTTTTGAAGTAATTCCTACCGAAAAAAAGATTGAAAAGGTAGATGTCCAACTTCAGCTGGAGCAAAAAATAATTGAGCTTTTGTTGTTATACGGAAACGTAGAAGAAGATTTTGAGGAGTTGATATTGGAGGCTGACGAAAAAGGTGAAATTACTTTAAAGCCGGAAATTCACAAATCGCGCGTGTTTGAAAAAATTTATCTAGACCTTCAAGAAGATGAAATAGAATTTACCAACCCCGAATTTAAGGATCTATATTTTGAAGTGGTCAATCGTTTTAACCTAAACCCTGATGCGAAGGCTGAAACCTTCATTAATGAGCTAGAGCCAGAAATGGCTTCTGCTGTTACACATGTTTTGATGGAAGAAGAGCGCTATGTGCTCCACAACTGGGAACGCAAGGAAATATATGTTAAAGAAAAGGAGCATACAATTGCACAAATGGTGAGTGAGACCATCTTGAACCTGCGCCGCCATTTGGTTTCCCAAAAAATAAACGAACTTTCCGAAACTATGAAACAGGAAGACAGCCCTGAAAAAGAATCAGGTTTACAGGAAATTGTAGATTATTTAAGTTTAAAAAAAGTACTTTCCAATAAACTTAACCGGGTTTTGTAAATTAAGAAAACTGAAACATCCGCGCTTGGTTTATCAACTCTGCCAAACTTGTAACATTCAGTTTTTTTAATAGTCTTGTTTTGTAAGTACTTACGGTCTTTTCGTTAATTTCCAAAAGCGAAGCAATATCTTTATTACGCTTTCCATTTGATAGCAGATTGAGTACTTCAATTTCCCTTGCAGAAAGTTTTTTGTACCTGCCTACCAGAGTATTGTCATTTACAGAACGGCTGTTGAAAGCGGCTGCAAACTCATCATTCAAAAATATGCCGCCCATCGCGATACGTTTGATAGCATGTAGAAATAATTCGGAAGAAATTGTTTTTGGAATATAGCCCGCGGCACCAGATTTTACTGAGCGCAGGGCATAAATTTCTTCAGGATGTGAAGAAAAGATAGCGATTCGGGTTTTCGGGAACTCTTCGCGAATGCTGCGAAGTGCATGAAAACCATTAATTTCAGGAATGTTCAATTCTAAAATTAAAATATCTGGGCGTTCTTTCTCAAGGCATTTTAATAGTTCCGATCCGCGGGATACTTTTCCAACAATCAAATATTCATTGGTGCTATCTAGTAAAACGGAAGCGCCTTTTCTGGTTACAGGGTGGTGGTCTGCAATTACAACTTTTTTCATCTTAGTGTTTTTATAAATTCAAGAATGAATAAAACCTTCAGATTTGGGGAGCAAATGAGTTTTAGACACGTAATATTAATACTACATTTTGGATATATAAAATATACAAGGGAAGAAAAGTAAACCTTTCGTTTAATGGTTAAATTGTTCGATAAATAACAATATTATTTCAATTCTTTTGGGATTTCGCAAATAGGAATTGGGAGCATTTTATGCTGGTTGGCGCTGTTCAATTTTTTGTAAATGTCAAAAACCACTTTCTCCCTCCCTGAAAAATCTGGGCTGCTTTTACCTTTTTCATCCATTTTCATTGCCCATTCCAGTTCGTCATAACTTGCACCAAGTTGGTCTTCGTCGGTTCGGTCATCGCCCCATAATCCATCTGTTGGTGCCGCGGCAATTATTTCTTTATTTATTCCTAAAAAGCGTGCAATTTCATAGACCTCACTCTTCATCAAATCAGCAATAGGACTTAAATCTACACCGCCGTCGCCGTATTTTGTATAAAAACCCACACCAAAATCTTCTACTTTATTGCCGGTTCCTGCCACTAGATATTTGTTCAGGGCTGCAAAATAATAAAGGGTCGTCATCCGCAAACGAGCACGTGTATTTGCGAGCGACATGAAACGCTCTTCTTCTTTTTCAACTTCTGGCAAAGCGGCAATCAAGGAATCAAAAACAGGGGTAAGGTTTACTTCAATTTTTTCAACTTTCACAAAATTTTCCTTCAGCCAGGCAATATGATTAACTGCTCGGCTTACTTGAGACGATGCCTGATGAATGGGCATTTCCACACATAATAAGTCAAGCCCAGTTTTTGCACAGAGGGCTGAGGTTACCGCAGAATCAATCCCACCGCTTATTCCAATTACAAAACCATCCATTTTTGCGTCTTGTGCATAGGTTTTTAACCAATCTACAATATATTCTATAACTTTTTCAGTCTGCATTTTCTGTGTTTTTAATCTTTTATAATAATACCTTTGCACCGCAAAAGTGGTTAAAGATAAAATTAATAAAAAGGAATGGCGTTAACCAACAATAACATTTTTACTATGGTGAAATATTGCGCATTGATTCTCTTGGGCATTTTCTTTTTTTCGTGTAATAACGAAAGCAAAGTTGAAAAAGAGATTGAAGAAATTCCTATGAATGTTGAAATTATCCGTTTTGATAAGGAATTTGCATCAGCTAATCCTGAAACGCTTCCAAAGCTGAAATCTGAATTTCCGGCATTTTTCCCAAAACAATACAACGATAGTATTTGGATTGAAAAATTAAACGATACGCTGCAAAACCAACTTGAGGAAGAAGTGACAAAAACTTTTTCGAATGAGGAAGCATTGGAACAGACACTTATTCCATTGTTTCAACACATAAAATATTACTTTCCGAAATTTACAACCCCATTGGTGGTAACTACTACATCAGACGTAGATTATCGCAACAAGGTTATTCTTGCAGATAGTATGCTCGTTATTGGTTTAGACAATTATTTGGGCGCCGAACACCGTTTTTACGAAGGAATTGATAAATACATTTCCAAAGAAATGAAGCCTGCGCAAATAGGTCCCGATGTGGCGGAAGTCTATGCAAGGCAGTATATAAAACCGCCCAGCAAAGCTACTTTTTTGGGACAGATTATTTACTTTGGGAAAGAGCTCTATTTAAAAGATCTTTGGCTTCCAAATGCTACGGATGCCCAAAAAATAGGCTATACCGATGAGGAATATCAATGGGCCGAAGAAAACGAGGAGTATATGTGGCGCTACTTTATTGAGAAGGAATTGCTCTATAGTACAGACCCAAAACTGGGAGCACGGTTTATAACTCCTGCCCCTTTTTCAAAGTTTTACTTGGAAATAGACAACGAATCTCCCGGAATGTTAGGGCGCTATTTGGGCTGGAAAATTGTCCGTGCCTATATGGAAAAAAACGATACTGATGTGCAGCGGCTGATGATAACAGATGCTGAAGAAATATTTACAAATTCAAAATACAAACCAAAGAAATAATGGCAATTAAACATACTTCAGAAATAAGTTTAAAAGTAGGTCTTGACGAAAATAAAGTTCCGGAAACTATCAATTGGACAGCCGAGGACGGCGGTGTTTCAAACGAAGAAACCAAAGCGGTAATGCTATCGGTTTGGGACAGTAAAAGCAAGGAATCGCTTAGAATAGATCTTTGGACAAAAGAAATGCCGGTAGATGAAATGAAGATTTTTTTCCATCAAACCTTAAGCGCGATGGCCGATACTTTTCAACGTGCAACAAACGATGACAAGATGAGCGCGACAATGCGTGATTTTTGCGATTATTTTGCGGAAAAGCTAGAGCTGAAGCGGGACTAGAGAATTTTAAAATTCAGAAGTTTGAATAGAATTGTTTAATTCATCAATATAATTCAACACTTCCTCCCTTCCTGTGGAATCACTGGCTGAAGTAACAAAATAGTGAGGCATTTCTTCCCAGGTTTCGAGCATTTTTTCAGTGTATGCGGCAATATTTCTTTCCAAAGCTTTTGGTTTCAATTTGTCTGCCTTGGTAAAAATTATGTTGAAGGGAATTCCGCTTTCGCCCATCCACTGCATAAATTCCAAATCAATAGGTTGGGGTTCGTGGCGACAATCTACTAAAACGAAAGCGAGTACCATTTGTTCTCTCTTTTCAAAGTAGTTTGTAATGAATTTTTGAAAAACTTTTTTACTGCTTTTTGAAACACGGGCATACCCATAGCCCGGCAAATCTACCAAATACCAATTTTTATTTACGAGAAAGTGGTTGATCAGTTGTGTTTTTCCAGGCCGTCCCGAAGTTTTAGCCAAACTCTTGCGCTGCATCAGCATATTGATCAAAGAAGATTTGCCAACGTTACTGCGCCCAATAAAAGCGTATTCCGGCAAACGGTCTTTGGGACATTTTGCAACCTCGCTGTTGCTCATTAGAAATTCTGCCGATTTTATTTGCATTGCTTTAGGGTTAGGAGTTATGAGTTAATGGTTAGGAGTTAAGGGTTATGGGGGAGAATACGTTTTTTAGAAACTTGAAACTTGAAACTTGAAACTTGAAACTTGAAGCCTGAAACTTGGAACTACTAAAACCCTCGTTTCTGCAACCAAGCGTAAAGAAGTTCATTAAACTCATCGGGATGCTCCATCATTGCGGCGTGGCCACATTTATCAATCCAAAATAATTCAGAATCTGGCAGAAGCTCATCAAATTCTATTGCGACTTCTGGAGGGGTTACATTGTCATTTTTACCCCAAATTATGCAGGTAGGAGTGTGCATTTTTGGTAAATCCTTGGCCATATTATGTCTAATGGCACTTTTTGCAATGGCAAGAGTTCGTATTAATTTGTTTCGATCGTTTACAGTTTCATAAACATCATCAACAATTTCTTTGGTTGCAACGGCAGGGTCATAAAACACATTTTCTGCTTTTTGGCGGATATATTCATAATCGCCGCGTTTTGGATAGCTTTCGCCCATAGCACTTTCATAGAGGCCAGAACTTCCTGTGATTATTAAAGCTTTCACTTTTTCAGGATACATTTTTGTGCATAAAAGGCCAATATGCCCACCCAGAGAATTTCCCAAAAGAATCACTTCTTTATAACCCAGATGGTCAATAAACTGCGCTACATATTTTGCGAAATTTTTCACATTGGTACGCAACAAAGTCATCTTGTAAATGGGCAATTCGGGAATTAAAATTTTATAGCCTTTTGGCGGAAAGAAATCTGCAACGCCATCAAAATTGCTCAACCCGCCCATAAGCCCGTGAAGGATGATTATTGGAGTGCCTTCACCTATTTCTAAATATGAAAATTTTCCTTCTTTCTTTAAGTTTTCCGACATGCTTGGTTGCTGCAATTTAGAATGACAAAAGTAAACAAAATTATTTCATAAGGTCTATTTAAAATAAGGCTTTGTTATTTACTGTATCGATTTCACTTTATCTACAAAGTGGTAAAACTTATCAACAAAGTGGTAGAATGTGGTAAAATGTGGTAAAAGTTATATATATTTGAAACTATAAATTACAAATCGGGAATTTCCACAATGCTCAATCTAATAGGCACATACGAATGTAAAGCAGACGTAAAGGGAAGGGTCATGGTACCTGCGCCGCTGAAAAAGCAATTGGCAACTGTAGCTCCCGAAGGCTTTGTAATTAAAAGAGCTGTCTTTCAGCCTTGCCTGGAAATTTACCCAATGAAAGAATGGGACGCTCTCATGCTAAAAATGGGCGAGCTGAATCGATTTAATAGAAAAAACAACGATTTCATAAGAAGATTTACCGCGGGCGTAAAGACCGTAGAGCTTGATGCTACTGGTAGATTGTTGATTCCCAAAGACCTGCTTTCTTTTGCGGGTATCAGTAAAGAGATTGTATTCTCTTCCGCAATAAATATTGTGGAGGTTTGGGATAAAGACAAATACGAACAGGCTATTGATGATGCCGCAAGCGATTTTGCCGATTTGGCCGAAGAAGTAATGGGAAACAAAAGCAATGATGGTGATGGAGTATCATAATCCGGTTTTGCTTAAAGAAACTGTTGATGGGCTTAACATAAAGCCAGAGGGGATTTATGTGGATGTTACTTTCGGTGGGGGAGGCCACTCCCGAGAAATCTTAAAGCGCTTAGGTCCCGATGGAAAACTTATCGCTTTTGACCAGGACAAAGACGCTTTGGAAAACGCTATCGACGATACGCGTTTTTTGCTTATAAATCAAAATTTTCGGTTCCTGAAGCAATTTTTGAGATTTCACGGCTACCGAACCGTTGATGGGATTTTGGGCGATTTTGGGGTCTCCTCGCATCAATTTGATGTTGCTGAAAGAGGTTTTTCTACCCGTTTTGAAGCCGATCTGGATATGCGAATGAATCGCGACAGCAATTTTTCGGCATACACAGTAGTGAATAAATACGAAGAAACGCAGCTGCGAAGTGTGCTTTCAAATTATGGCGAATTGCGAAGTGCTGCGGGAATGGCCCGTGTAATTGTGGAAGCGCGCCAAAATGAAAAAATAAAAACTAGCGAGCAATTAAAAAAAGTGTTGAGCAGGTTTCTGCCAGCGCATAAAGAGAACAAGATTTTGGCCCAGATTTATCAGGCCATTCGCATTGAAGTAAACCAGGAATTGGAAGCATTGAAAGAATTTTTGCTGCAAACAAACGAAGTTTTAAAACCGGGTGGGCGCCTTAGCCTGATAAGCTACCACTCTTTGGAAGATAGGCTGGTAAAAAGATATATCCGAAATGGATTGTTTGAGGGGGAGCCGGAGAAGGATGCTTTTGGACATTTTGAAGTGCCTTTTAAGGCGGTGGGAAAATTTATCATTCCTTCCGAGGAAGAAATAAAACTAAATAACCGCGCCCGAAGTGCCAAGCTTCGTATAGCGAAGAAGTTATAATATGAAAGAGGGTTTTTACAACATAATAAAAGGAAAATTCTTGGTAAGTGACGATGCGCTAAAAAACTGGCGCTTTATCATTTTCCTTTCTGTTCTTGCTTTGATTATGATTGGCAGTTCGCACAGTGCAGACAAGAAGGTTCATAAAATTTCAAAATTGAACGCACAGGTTAAAGAACTGAAAAGCGAATATGTTGATGTGCGTATGCTGTTGATGCAAGCAAGAATGGAAAGCAAAATTATAGCCGCTATGGAAAATCGTGGTTTGCAACCATCCACAACACCCCCGAAGAGAATTAGAATAATTGAACCGGAAAATAAAAAATAGCTAATGCTAAAAGTGTAATCATTAACCAATAACTGACAACCGATACCTGAACATGCCTTTTGAAGAAAAAAACATATTGAACCGTCTATACGTCGTTGCCGGATGCATGTTTCTTTTTGCGCTTGCCATTAGTGTGAAGTTGATGAACATTCAGTTTGTGGATGGTGAAAAATATCGCGAATTGGCAAAGGAGAACACTACAAAAAATTTCGTAATTCCTGCAAACCGTGGTAATGTTTATGCTGATGATGGCAGCCTTTTGGCCACTTCGGTTCCAAAATATGATATTCGTTTTGATGCTGTAACGGTTTCTTCGGAAGATTTCAAGGAAAATTTAAAGCCGCTTTCAGAAGGGTTGAGCAAGATGTTTGGCAAGCCTGTTTCGCATTATCAAAATATGTTCAGAAAAGCGCGTGCCGATAAAAATAGGTATTTGCTTATTGTGAAAAATCTGGGTTATTCAGATTATATAAAGGTGAAAAACCTGCCGCTTTTCCGCAAAGGTCCCTACAAGGGTGGAATCATTGTGGAGCAGCGCACCGTTCGCGAACATCCCATTGGTAAAATTGCACAACGCACCGTCGGTGATGAAGCTTTTGATCGTCCCGGCTATTATGCCGTAGGACTTGAAGGTGCTTTTAATGATTTGTTGACCGGAAAGGAAGGTCATCGCCTCAAGCAAAAAATTGCCAAAGGGCAGTGGAAACCAGTTTCCGACGATAATGAAATAGAGCCGCAGGATGGCTATGATATTGTTTCGACTATCAATGTGAATATGCAGGACATTGCCCACCACGCTTTGTTGAAACAATTGGAATATTACGAAGCCGAGCACGGAACGGTAATCGTAATGGAAGTTGCGACGGGCGAGATAAAAGCCGTTTCAAATTTGGGGCGTACTTCCAGCGGAACCTATTATGAAAAACTCAATTATGCCATCGGCGAATCGCACGAACCGGGTTCTACTTTTAAGGTAATGGCTATGATGGCGGCTTTGGAGGATAAGGTTATTGATACTAGTACTGTTGTCGATACAGGTAAGGGTGTGAAAGTTTTCTACGGAAGAAAAATCTACGATTCCCACCGGGGCGGCTACGGAAAAATTTCGGCTGCAAAAGCTTTGGAAGTTTCCTCAAACATTGGTTTGGCTACAATTATAAATGATAACTATTCCAAAAATCCCAACAAATTCATCAACCGTTTAAAAAGCTGGCACCTGACCGAAAAAACAGGTGTTGCCATTAAAGGTGAGGGTGTGCCTATGATTCCGCAGCCTGGCGATAAAAAATGGAGCAAAAATGCTTTGCCATCTATGGCTTATGGTTATAATCTACGACTTACCCCACTGCAAACCTTAAACTTTTACAATGCTATTGCAAATAATGGCGTGATGGTAAAGCCGCGTTTCATAAAAGAGGTTCGCGCTTGGAATGAAAAAGTAACAACTTACGATACCAAAGTTATAAACCCTAAAATCTGTTCTGATGAGACCTTGAGTAAAATCAAGGAAATTATGAAGAACACGGTAATACGTGGTACGGGGAAATCACTTTACTCCCCAGATTTTTCAATGGCCGGAAAAACGGGAACTGCACAAACAGAATATTGGATGCCCGATTGGAAAAGCAACCGCCGTTATATTTCATCATTTGCGGGATTTTTTCCTGCGGAAAACCCCAAGTATTCCTGTATCGTAATTATCCACAAACCAAGCACCAAAAAAGGTTTTTATGGCGCTGATGTTTCAGGGCCAGTTTTCAAAAGAATAGCCCAAAAAATATTTACCGAATCCCGAAATATTGATAAGGTTGAAAGTATAGAGCAGCCAGATCCAACCATTGAAAGAGATTTTGAGAAGTATTATTCAAAACTGCAGCAACCATCCAAAACGATTCCAAATGTTACTGGAATGGCGGGAATGGATGCGGTTTCCTTATTGGAAAATCTCGGGCTGCGGGTACAAGTTGTGGGCAATGGCACCGTTGCCAGCCAATCCATAAAGTCTGGCGAAACCTTAAAAAAGGGACAATTAATAACCTTGAATTTATCGTGATACTTTTAAAGGACATATTGTATAAGGTTACCATCGAAAGCGTAGTTGGCAGTACTTCCGTGGCTATAAACAATCTGGAGTTTGATTCCCGAAAAGTATCCTTGAACGATGTTTTTATTGCTATAAAGGGAGCGGTTTCAGATGGGCACCAATTCATAAAAAACGCGGCTGACCAAGGTGCTTTGGTTATTATTTGTGAAACCCTGCCCGAAAATATCATTAACGGTATTACATATGTACAAGTGGCAGATTCGCATAAAGCATTAGCGATAATGGCTGCAAATTACTACGGCAATCCTTCAGAAGAATTAAAGCTGGTTGGAATTACCGGAACCAACGGAAAGACTACGGTTTCTTCTTTATTATATCAACTTTTCAAAAAAGCAGGAATGGAAGCTGGTTTGCTTTCAACTGTAAAAATAATGGTAGGGGATATTGAGTATAAAGCTACACATACAACTCCTGACTCACTTACAATTAATAAATATCTGCGCGAAATGGTTGAAGCTGGTGTGGAATTTTGCTTTATGGAGGTAAGTTCACACGGCATACATCAGAAACGCACAGAAGCATTGCGTTTTTCAGGAGGTGTATTTACAAATCTATCTCACGACCATTTGGATTATCACAAGGATTTTGCGGAATACCGTGATGTGAAAAAATCATTTTTTGATGAATTGCCAAAAACTGCTTTCGCGCTAGTAAATGTGGATGACAAAAATGGGGTGGTAATGCTTCAAAATACAAAAGCGAAAAAGCATACATACGCCCTTAAAACCTATGCAGATTATAAAGCACAAGTTTTGGAGAGCCAATTTACCGGGCAACTCCTGAAAATAAACAATCAGGAATTGTGGGTGAAATTGATTGGCGGTTTCAATGCTTATAACTTGCTTGCAATTTTTGGGACCGCTGATTTATTAGGATTGCAGGAACTTGAAACTCTTCAAATTATGAGCACTCTGGATAGTGTTGGCGGAAGGTTTCAATATTTAATTTCAGAAAAGAAAATCACTGCTATTGTAGATTACGCACATACTCCAGACGCATTAAAAAATGTGTTGGAAACCATAAACAGTATTCGCACAGGAAATGAAGAAGTGATAACTGTGGTGGGTTGCGGTGGAGACCGTGATGCACAGAAGCGCCCCGTGATGGGTAACATTGCTGCTTCACTGAGCACAAAAGTGGTTTTTACAAGTGATAACCCACGAACCGAAAACCCTGAAATAATTATTGAACAAATTGAAGCTGGTGTCCCTGCAGAGCACTACAAAAAAACCATTTCAATCACGAATAGAAAAGAAGCCATAAAAGCCGCTTGCCAAATGGCGCAGGAACACGACATCATTTTGATTGCCGGAAAAGGCCACGAAACTTATCAGGAAATTAATGGAGAACGCTTCGATTTTGATGATTTTGAAATAGTAAACCAACTTTTAACCGCCCTAAACAAATAGCCAATGCTTTATTATCTTTTTGAATATTTGGATAAAACATACGACGTGCCGGGTGCGGGGCTGTTCAATTTTATTACGTTCCGGGCGATTTTGGCGGTTATCCTTTCGCTTTTTATCGCCACGGTTTACGGTAAAAAAATAATCAATTATCTACAGAAAAAGCAAGTAGGTGAATCTATCCGTGATCTTGGTTTGGAAGGTCAAAACGAAAAAGCGGGAACACCGACAATGGGCGGGATCATTATAATTCTCGCCACGTTGGTTCCGGTTTTACTTTTTGCGAAACTTGAAAACATTTACGTAATTCTTTTGATTGTTACCACTGTTTGGATGGGAACTATCGGTTTTATTGATGATTACATAAAAAAGTTCAAAAACGATAAGCAGGGATTGCCCGGAAAATTTAAGGTAATAGGCCAAATAGGCTTGGGGCTTTTTGTGGGCGTAACTATGTATTTGCACCCAGACATTATTGTGCAGCGTACCATCGAAAATCCTGAAACTGAAACTCAAGTAACAGAAGTTATTGCCAAAGAGTCCGTAAATACATTTTACGTAAAGGACAAAGCAATGCTTACCACCATTCCTTTTGTGAAGGAAAACGAATTCAACTATTCTAAACTCATAAGCTGGGCCGGTGAAGATTATAAAAGCTATGTATGGCTCATTTTTATTCCTATTGTGATTTTTATAATCACGGCGGTTTCAAACGGAGCCAATCTCACCGATGGAATTGACGGCCTCGCCGCGGGTACTTCGGCCATCATTGGGCTTACGCTTGCGCTTTTTGCTTGGGTGTCGGGCAACGTAATTTTTGCGGATTATCTCAACATTATGTACATCCCAAACACCGGAGAGATGACGATTTTCATCACCGCGTTCGTAGGAGCGCTTATCGGGTTTTTATGGTACAATACCTATCCCGCCCAAGTATTTATGGGCGATACAGGCAGTTTGACTATTGGCGGAATCATCGCCGTAATTGCAATTGCCGTTCGGAAAGAACTGTTGATACCAATTCTCTGCGGAATATTCCTGATGGAAAACCTTTCGGTGGTTTTACAAGTAAGCTGGTTTAAATACACAAAGAAAAAATTTGGTGAGGGCAGGCGCATTTTCAGAATGTCTCCCTTGCATCACCACTATCAAATAAAGGGGTTTCACGAAAGCAAGATCGTGACGCGGTTTTGGATTGTGGGAATTTTTCTGGCCATTATCACAATCGTCACCTTAAAAATCAGATAAGGATTATTTACGATATACGATTTTGGATTTACGATTATGAAGGAAGAAATTAAAAAGAGAATGTTGCGATTTACAGTTGATGTGGGAAAGTTGTGTATGAGGTTTCCTATCTCAAGAGAATATAATGCTTATTGTAATCAATTAATTAGATGTTCAAGTATAGTAGGAGCCAATTATAGAGCGGCATGTAGAGGAAAATCCGATAGGGATTTTATAAACAAATTGAAAATTGTGGAAGAGGAGGCGGATGAAAGTATGTTTTTCTTAGAAATATTGAAAGAAATGTCCGAATCACATCACGAGGAAATTGACCGATTGCATAAGGAAGCTGACGAATTTCTTTCCATTACAATTGCGTCAATAAAAACGATTCGAAAAAGATTAGATGGAAAAGATGGGCACAAATCATAAATCGTCAATCGTAAATCGTAAATCGAGAATCGTAATTCTCGGAGGAGGAGAAAGTGGGGTAGGCACAGCCATTTTAGGAAAAAAGAAGGGGTTTGAGGTGTTTGTTTCAGACTTCGGAGAAATAAAAGAGAAGTACAAACAAGTTCTTATAAATAATGGAATTGAATGGGAAGAGGAAGGCCATTCCGAAGCCAAAATCCTTTCCGCAGATATTGTGATGAAAAGTCCGGGAATTCCCGATAAGGCGCCAATTGTTAAAAAGTTGCGCGAAAAGGGGGTGAAGGTCATTTCTGAAATTGAGTTTGCCGCAAAATATACAAAGGTAACCATTGTAGGAATCACGGGTAGCAACGGAAAAACAACCACCGCAAGTTTGACCTATAAATTGCTGAAAGACGGCGGACTTAATGTGGCGTTGGGAGGAAACATCGGAAAGAGTTTCGCAGAGCAGGTTTCCGAAGAAAAGTACGAAAACTTCGTACTCGAACTCAGCAGTTTTCAGCTTGACGGCATTGAAACCTTTACACCGCACATCGCAGTTTTGACCAACCTGAGTCCGGACCATTTGGACCGATATGATTATAAATATGAAAATTATATCGCTTCAAAATTTCGGATAACGATGAACCAAACCTCGCAGGATTACTTCATTTATGATGCAGATGATGTTGAAATAATAAAGTGGCTTTCGCAAAATTCCATAAAATCACAACCGCTGCCTTTTTCGGTAAAAAAAGAACTGAACCAGGGAGCTTTTAAAAGAAACAACGAAATAATAATAAAAATAAATAATACAGAATTTACTATGCCAATCGCAACAATCGGAATACAAGGGGAACACAATGTAAAGAACGCAATGGCTGCATCAACGGTAGCCACATTATTGAGAATCAGAAAACAGACAATCCGTGAAAGTCTGGAAGGATTTCAGGGCGTGGAGCACAGGTTGGAAAAGGTTTTAAAAATCAACAATGTGATGTACATCAACGATTCCAAAGCCACCAATGTAAATGCTACATTTTTTGCGCTGGACAGTATGGAAAACCCAACCGTGTGGATTGTTGGCGGTGTGGATAAAGGGAATGATTACAGTGAGTTGTTGCCGTTGGTAAACGAAAAAGTAAAGGCAATAATCTGCTTGGGGGTAGACAATGAAAAATTAATCACAGCCTTTGGAAATATTGTGGATACTATCGTGGAAACGGATTCAATGACTATGGCGGTGCAAATTGCGTACAAGTTGGCAGAAAGGAATAACACTGTTTTGCTATCGCCGGCTTGTGCGAGTTTTGATTTATTTGAAAATTACGAAGATCGGGGCAGACAATTTAAGGATGCGGTGCGAAATCTATAATATTTAAGAAACAAGTGAAAAATATTTTCCATTACATACAGGGTGATAAAGCAATCTGGGGAATTGTAGGCCTTTTGGCGTTATTTTCCTTTTTGCCGGTATATAGCTCCAGTAGCAACCTTGCCTATTTGTATGGAGATGGAAGCACGCTGCCATATTTACTGCGCCATTTTTCACACCTTGTATTGGGCTTTGGAATTCTGTATGGCGTTCATAAAATACCTTATCACTATTTCCGGGGGCTTTCCATTATCGCCATGCCCGTTATTATCCTGCTGTTGATTATCACAATGGCGGAAGGAACCACGATTGACGGTGCAAACGCAAGTAGGTGGATACGCTTGCCGTTTGTGGGTATAACATTTCAGACTTCAACACTGGCTGGAGTGGTTTTGATGACTTATGTGGCGCGTTATCTTTCGCGCATAAAAGGAAAAACGGTAACTTTTAAAGAAACAATACTACCGCTATGGGTGCCTGTATTTATAGTGCTTGCATTAATACTTCCTGCTAACTTTTCTACCACTGCAATCTTTTTTTCAATGATTGTAATGCTCGTTTTCGTAGGCGGGTATCCGTTGAAGTTTTTAGGGATAATACTAGGTGCGGGATTAATTTTCCTCACGCTTTTCGTGCTTACCGCAAAAGCATTTCCAGGTGTTTTCCCAAACCGTGTGGATACTTGGATAAGTCGTGTTGAAAATTTCAGTGATGATAAAGATACCGAAGCCGATTACCAAATAGAAAAAGCAAAAATAGCAATTGCTTCAGGCGGTGTGGCAGGTTTGGGACCGGGCAAAAGTGTTCAGAAAAACTTTTTGCCGCAGTCATCCTCAGATTTTATTTATGCAATAATCGTTGAAGAATTTGGCCTTTTGGGCGGAATGTTTTTAATGGTGCTGTATTTGTTTCTTCTTTTTAGAATTGTCGTGGTAGCACACAAATCCACTTCTGTTTTTGGAAAATTACTTGTCATCGGCGTTGGTTTGCCTATTGTTTTTCGTGCAATGATAAATATGGCCGTAGCCGTAGAATTATTCCCCGTAACGGGCCAAAACTTACCATTGATAAGTAGTGGAGGAACGTCAATTTGGATGACATGTCTCGCACTTGGCATGATTTTAAGTGTAAGTGCAAAACGTGAAGTGGTTGCAAAAGAAGAAACAGAAGAAAACCCATTGGATATTTTAAGCGAAGCAATTTGAAATATAAATTCATCATATCAGGCGGCGGCACCGGAGGTCATATTTACCCGGCGGTTGCCATTGCGAACGAGTTAAAAACCCGTTTTCCCGATGCTGAATTTTTGTTCGTTGGCGCTAAGGATAGAATGGAAATGGAAAAAGTGCCACAGGCAGGCTATAAAATAAAAGGTCTGGGGATTTCTGGGTTGCAACGGAGTTTATCATTGCAGAATTTGGCGTTTCCGTTGAAACTTGTTTCCAGTCTTGGCAAATCGCTTAAAATTCTTAAAAACTTTAAACCCGATGTTGCAATCGGTACGGGCGGTTATGCCAGTGCTCCCTTGTTGCGAATGGCTGCTTTAAAAGGTATTCCCTGCTTGATTCAAGAGCAGAATAGCCATGCGGGAATCACAAATAAATGGTTGAGCGGGAAAGTGCAAAAAATTTGTGTCGCTTATGAGGGAATGGATAAATTTTTCCCTGCGGAAAAAATAAAACTTACAGGCAATCCTGTACGGCAGGATTTGCTGGATATTTCATTAAAAAGGGAAGAAGCCATGGCTTTCTTCAATTTGAAAAAAGAAAATAAAACCTTGCTGGTTTTGGGTGGAAGTTTAGGTGCCCGTCGCATCAACCAATTGATAGAAAAATCACTTCCTTTTTTCGAAAAACAAAATCTACAAGTAATCTGGCAGTGCGGAAAATATTACGAAGAAGCATATAAAGACAAAGGCTCGGCAAGTGTGCAGGTACATACCTTCTTAAACCGGATGGATTTGGCCTATGCGACAGCAGATTTCATTATTTCGCGGGCGGGCGCACTATCGGTTTCGGAACTGTGTTTGGTGGGCAAACCGGTAATTTTTATTCCTTCGCCCAATGTGGCCGAAGACCACCAGACCAAAAATGCGTTGGCAATCTCAGAAAAAAATGCTGCGTTATTGATAAAGGAAAGTGAGCTGGATGCCAAATTTGAAAAGGAATTTTCCGCATTGTTGGTTTCCGAAGAAAAGCAGAAAACCCTTTCTGAAAACATAAAAAAACTGGCAAAACCAAACGCCACAAAAGATATAGTTGAAGAGATTGAAAAATTATTGAAAGCTTAAAATTGAAAGATTTAAATCAAATACAAACCTTTTACTTCGTAGGCATCGGCGGCATTGGCATGAGTGCGCTTGCGCGTTACTTTAAAATGCAGGGAAAGAATGTTTTTGGTTACGACAAAACATCGACCGATTTAACGGATGAATTGGTTGCCGAAGGCATTCCAGTAGCATTTATTGATGAAATTTCTGAGATTCAAAGTGGAGTGCTTTCCAAGGAAAACGTTTTGATTGTTTATACGCCCGCCATTCCAAAGGGGAATAAAATTTTAAATTATTTCTTTTCCGAAGAATTTACAATCCTTAAACGCGCCCAACTTTTAGGTGAAGTCTCAAAAAACACACTTTGTTTGGCAGTTGCCGGTACGCACGGAAAAACAACGACTTCGGCAATTTTAGGACATTTATTGACGGAATGTGATATGCCCGTCACCGCTTTTTTGGGCGGAATTGCGGAAAACTACAACTCAAATTTTATTTACAAGGGTAGTGAAATAACGGTCGTGGAAGCAGATGAATTTGACCGTTCCTTCCTGCAGCTTCGTCCAGATATTGCCTGCGTAACTTCAATGGACGCGGATCATTTGGATATTTATGGGGATGCTGCCGAAATAGAAACTGCGTTTAGAGCTTTTTCAAAATTGGTTGAGAAAGAAGAAAACGTTTTCATAAAAAAGAACCTTCCATTGGACGGGATGACGGTTGCTGTGGGAGAATCCGCAGATTACGAAGCGCAAGACATAAAAATAGAGAACGGGGCATACATTTTTAACTTAAAAACCCCAAACGAAACTTTGGAAAATTTAACATTCCATCTTCCTGGGCACCACAATCTTACAAATGCCATCATGGCTTTGGGCATGGCGATTTTAGCAGGCTCCCCAACCGATCGTCTGTCCAAAGCATTGGCATCTTTTAAAGGGGTAAAACGTCGCTTTTCATATAAAATTAAAACCGGCGCATTGGTTTTGATTGATGACTATGCACATCATCCCACAGAAATTGATGCACTGTATCAAGCTGTTGATGAAATGTACCCCAACGATCACAAACAGATTGTTTTCCAGCCACATCTTTACAGCAGAACACGTGATTTTGCAGAAGGTTTCGCAAAAAGTCTATCACAATTTGATGAAGTGGTGCTGCTAGACATTTATCCTGCGAGGGAAGAACCTATTGAAGGAATAACCTCTGATTGGCTTTTAAAACAAGTTGTTGCAGAAAATAAACGTTTGGTTTTTAAATCTGCCCTTCCCGAAGTGCTGCTGAAGTCAAAATGCAGAATAAAATTGCTCGTGGGTGCTGGAGATATAGGCGCTGAAGTGAATAAGTTAACCAAAATCTTGAAAAATGAAACGTAGTATTGAAATCATCAAATTTATCATTTTGCTTGGCATTATGGCGTTTCTTTTCAGCTTTACAAAAAAACGAAATGACGCCAGAAAATTGACTAAACTGGACGTAGAATTTGTAGATGAAAACAGTCCATTTATAACATACAATACAGTTAATAAATTGTTGATACAAAATCAAGCCAAGGTTACGAGCATAGACAAAGAAACTTTAGTTTTGAAGAAGATGGAGCAGAGACTGCAGGAAAATCCTATGGTTCGTGATGCTCAGGTCTATGTATCTGTTGACGGTACGCTGGGGGCAAAGATTGAACAACGCAAACCAATAGGCAGGGTGTCCGCTTCGCCGGATTATTATTTAGACGCTGACGGAAAAAAGATGCCGTTATCTGATGTTTACTCGGCAAGGGTGCCATTAATTACGGGAATTTCAAAAAATAATTTTGCTGAAGTTACCCAATTGCTGCTAAAAATCAATGACGATGAATTTATGAGACGAAGCGTGGTGGGTTTAAACAGAAAAACGAACGGCGAGATAGAATTGGAGCTTAGAAAAGCAAACTTTAAAGTGCTTTTTGGTAAACCGGAAAACATTGAGAAAAAGTTTCAAAACTTTAAAGCATTTTATAAAAAAACAAAACAGGACAGTACACTGTATGGGTACAATATGGTAAATCTGAAGTTCGAAAGTCAGGTAATTGCCACAAAAAAGTAAGGCCATGGAAAATGATAATATTGCTGTAGGATTGGATATTGGAACTACCAAGATAGTTGCTATGATTGGTAGAAAGAACGATTACGGCAAAATGGAGGTATTGGGAATAGGAAAGGCAAAGAGCCTTGGCGTGCACCGTGGCGTGGTAAACAACATTACCCAAACCATTCAGTCCATTCAGCAAGCGGTTCAGGATGCCGAAACTTCTTCAGGAATGAAAATTAAGGAAGTTGTTGTAGGCATAGCAGGTCAACACATACGTAGTCTTCAGCATAGTGATTACATCACCCGTCCCAATGGTGAAGATGTTATAAAAGAAGAGGATATAGACCGTCTTTGCAACCAGGTGCATAAGCTGGTAATGCTTCCCGGAGAAGAAATTTTGCATGTACTTCCCCAAGACTTTAAAGTTGATGGGCAAGCCGAAATAAAAGAGCCTATTGGAATGTATGGCGCACGATTGGAAGCTAATTTTCACGTAGTAGTTGGGCAGGTTTCTTCCATCAGAAATGTAGGGAGATGCATTAAAAGTGCTGGTCTTGAACTTTCAGCGATCACATTGGAACCCTTGGCTTCGGCAAAAGCAGTTTTAAGCCAAGAAGAAAAAGAAGCTGGTGTAGCTCTGATTGATATAGGAGGTGGAACGACAGATTTGGCAATTTTTAAAGACGGCATCATTCGTCATACAGCCGTAATTCCTTTTGGAGGAAATGTTATCACCGAAGACATAAAAGAAGGCTGTTCCATAATCGAAAAACAGGCTGAACTTCTGAAAATAAAATTTGGCTCCGCTTGGCCCGGAGAAAACAAGGATAACGAGATTGTTTCTATTCCCGGACTTCGTGGAAGAGAACCAAAGGAAATTAGCTTAAAAAATCTTTCAAAAATAATCCATGCCCGTGTTATCGAGATTATCGAGCAGGTATATATGGAAATAAAAAATTACGGCCATGAGGATCCTAAAAAGAAGCTTATTGCGGGCATTGTGCTCACTGGTGGTGGCGCTCAGCTTCAGCATATAAAACAATTGGTAGAATATATCACGGGAATGGACACGCGCATTGGCTATCCTAATGAGCATTTGGCCGGTGATAGTGACGCCGAAACCACCAGTCCTATGTATGCAACGGCTGTAGGTTTGGTGCTGAATAGTTTAGAAAGCAAGGAAAAATCTTCATTGATGAAGCGTTTTTCACATGAAGTTGCTTCGGAAGAAACTGAAAAAAAAGCTGACGAAACCGAAATTAAAGAAGAAACTAAAGAAGAAAAAAATAAAGAAAAGGAACAAAAAACCTCAAAGCGGTTTTTTGATAAATGGGCAGAGAAGTTCAAGGAATTTTTGGACAATGCCGAATAATGACAAATAGAAAAAGAAAGGACCACAAATAAAAAAAATATGAGCAGCAAAACAGAATTTGACAACATTTCTTTCGACCTTCCAAAAAACCAATCCAATGTGATAAAGGTTATTGGTGTAGGGGGCGGGGGAAGTAACGCCATTAACCATATGTTCAGCCAGGGCATAAAGGGAGTTGACTTTGTAATATGCAACACAGATGCCCAAGCCTTGGAAAATAGCCCTGTGCCTATTAAGATCCAATTGGGGGTTTCGCTCACCGAAGGTCTGGGAGCCGGTGCTAACCCTAAAGTTGGTGAACAGTCTGCCGTGGAAAGCATGGAAGAAATCCGCAGTATGCTCACCACCAATACCAAAATGATTTTCATCACTGCCGGAATGGGCGGTGGTACCGGAACTGGTGCAGCGCCAATTATTGCAAAAATGGCCAAAGATATGGATATCCTGACGGTTGGAATTGTAACCATTCCATTCCAGTTTGAAGGAAAAACTCGAAACGACCAAGCTCAAATTGGGGTTGAAAAACTGCGCCAAAATGTGGATTCCTTAGTAGTAATAAACAATAATAAACTGCGAGAGGTATATGGAAACCTTGGTTTTAAGGCAGGTTTTTCAAAAGCTGATGAGGTTTTGGCCACCGCTGCTCGTGGTATTGCCGAAGTTATTACACATCACTACACGCAAAACATTGACCTTCGTGATGCAAAAACCGTACTTGCCAATAGTGGTACGGCCATAATGGGGAGCGCCACTGCTTCTGGCGCCAATAGAGCCAAAGAAGCTATTGGCAAAGCATTGGATTCTCCTTTATTGAATGATAATAAAATAAAAGGCGCCAAAAACGTATTGCTGCTTATCGTTTCTGGTTCTGATGAAATCACCATAGATGAAATTGGCGAAATCAGTGATCACATCCAGGATGAAGCTGGCCACAGCGCGAATATCATTATGGGTGTGGGTGAAGAAGAAAGTCTTGAGGGTTCTATTTCAATCACTGTTATTGCAACGGGTTTCAATGTGGAACAGCAAAACGAAATAGTAAATACTGAAACAAAAAAAATAATCCACACACTTGAGGATGAACAAAGAGCAGAACAGAGTCTTACACCAAAGGCAACAGCTAGCCCAGTACGATTGCCAGAGCAACCTTTAAGCACAAAACCTAGAGCCGAAGCTCCAGTGGTAAAACACACACTTTTTGATACTGCAGAAGTGGAAGAGAAACTGCCATTTGAAGGCTACATTAAAACTTCGGAATTGTTGAAGAACCTTAATGTTTCTTATGAAGAAGTGGAAGCAAAGAATATAGAGGAATTCAATCAAGTGGAAGTCAATAAAATTAACGTTAACGAATTTGTGATTCTTGAAGCTCCAAAGAAGGAAACCGAAAAGGATTCTGAAACTGTTACACCTTCTTCCGAAGAAAGTGATGAGCAGATGTTGATGTTTGATCTTCCTATAAACTCAGCTTCAAAAAAATCTTCTGAAAAGGAAAAAAAGGAGGAAACTGTTTTCTTTGATCTGGGCGAGATAGAAGTTCAGGATCACATTGAGGTTATCCCGGTTACCGAAGTATCTGGTGAAGGAATAAAGCGTTATAGCTTGGATGACTACCAAGAAGTAGAAAATCAATTAAATAATGCCAAGCCTGCAAAATTGGTTGCCGAAGAAATAGAAGAGGAAGAAATTATTTTCGAAAAACGAACGGTTGCGGAACCCAATTCAAAAGAAGTGGAAACCCAAGGTGAAGAAGATCCATTAAATTCACCGATTTCAAAAATATTGAGCGACCGTACTGAAGAACGTAAAAGAAAAATGAAGGAGTTTAATTATAAATTCAAAAACAGTCCTTCCCGTATCGATGAGATTGAAAAGCAACCTGCTTATAAACGTATGGGCATTGATCTTAACGAAACAAAAAGCGAACCTAACATTTCTAGAACATCTGTAAATACAGAAGATGATGAAATTGAATTGCGTAAGAACAATTCATATTTACACGATAATGTTGACTAAGTGATATTTTTTTCACTTAAAGCAGGGGCCCGAATTTCTTAATTGAGTTTGGGCCTTTTTTGTAAAATCTATTCATTTATAAAACTAATAATACTATTTCGAATTTCGGTTGAATTAAGTATCTTCGTACGCTATTAAAAACAATGGAATGAGCTTACAGGAAAAGATAATGGATGCAATGAAAACCGCAATGAAATCTAAGGACACCCAGTCTTTGGAAGCTTTGCGTTCCGTAAAATCTGCCCTGCTTTTGGCACAGACCGAAACGGGTTCCAAAGCAGATTTGACCGAAGAGGAAGAAATAAAATTGTTACAAAAGCAGGTAAAGCAACGCAGGGACAGTGCCGCAATTTATAAAGAGCAGGGGCGCGAGGATCTTGCCGAGCCAGAATTGGCCCAAGCACAGGTGATAGAACAGTTTTTACCAAAACAATTAAGTGAAGAAGAAGTGGGTAAAATTGTTGATCAAATCATCATTGAAAGTGGGGCTTCCTCTATGGCCGATATGGGAAAAGTAATGGGCTTGGCCAGCGCAAGGGTTGCAGGAAAAGCAGATGGCAAAACCATTTCAACAATTGTAAAGTCAAGACTTTCTTAGATATATAAATTGAATTTCCGCTTTTGTGGGAATGACAAGGCCGCGTGGCGCAACTGAATAGCGCATCAGATTTCGGCTCTGAGGGTTGGGGGTTTGAATCCCTCCGCGGTCACTTGAGAGAGAAGTCCATATGTAAAAGTATGGACTTTTTATTTATATAAGATATTGAAAAATTAAAGCCCAAACTGCTTTAAATGATGGTCTAAATGCTTGTATTGCATCTGGCCCCATTGTTGGGGAGTGAATTTTCCAAAAACAGGGTGTGGCTCCCATTGCGTTTCATCTTTCATCTCGTGAAATTGGTCTATCAATTTTGCAAGCTCATACTTTTCTGTATCAAAATCCTTACTGCCGGAAATTTTAAAACTCCTTGCAGTTGGTAAATTCTGTTTCCATGGTTTGTCGTTATACAACATTGCCTTAAACAGAAAGGCTAGTGGAAAAAATTGTTTTTTCACATTGCCCTTGCCCAATGAAACATTTAAGGGCTGCTGGCAGTGGTGCAACATTTGGGCAACGTCCATCTTTCCCCATTTGCGTCCACTTTGGCTACTAAGCTTATTCAGCCTTTCCTTTATTTCAGAATATGCTTCGTTTTCAAAAAGTGATTTCATCTTCTATATATTTAAGTAATAAATGTATTCATTATAACTTTAAAATCAGGGTTTATAAAGATTGTTTTCAAATCTCTGTGTTGTTTAAACATACATTATTATCTTTAATGAAAAGCTTAAGGTATGGAAGAAAGCAACTCCTTTTCCATAAAAAACTGGAACGAAGACGACCGCCCTCGCGAAAAGTTACTTTTGAAAGGTCGAACTGCATTGAGCGATGCAGAGTTAATTGCAATTTTAATAGGTTCCGGCAGTCGGAACGAAAGTGCCGTTTCCTTGAGCCAGCGCATCTTGGCTTCTGTCAGTAACAACTTAAGCGAGCTTGGTAGGCTTTCCATTCCTGAATTGATGGAGTTTAAGGGCATAGGCGAGGCCAAGGCTATAAGCATTGCCGCAGCAATGGAATTAGGCCGAAGAAGAAGAAACGGAGAAGCTTTGGAACGAAAAAAAATCACTTCCAGTAATTCCGTATTTGAATTTGTACAACCCATTATCGGGGAACTACCTCACGAGGAATTTTGGATACTTTACCTAAACAATTCAAATAAAATTATTAAAAGCGCACAGCTCAGCAAAGGTGGAATTACCGGTACGGTGGTCGATGTCCGGTTGGCGTTTAAGGAGGCGTTGCAACTGGGTGCCGTGGGTATTATTTTGGCACATAACCATCCTTCGGGTACCTTAAAGCCCAGCCAGGCAGACATTCAGCTTACTAAAAAGCTTAAAACCGCCGGGGAGAGTTTGGACATAAAAGTACTAGACCACCTTATAATTACTGAAAAAGCGTACTTTAGCTTTGCCGATGAAAATATGCTGTAACCCGATATGCTATTAATTTACACTCAAAAGCTCACTCCCCGTATTTCCTATATTTTTAAGCATATTTGTCTTCGAATCTTAGGAATTGAAGTTGCGTTTACTTCTGAAATTGAAGAATTTATTGCTCACGGCGGCCCTAAAATTTCATATGTAAAAAAGCCATTGGGCAACGAACTGTTTTTTCAAAGTTATGGACTGTTAGAACAGCAAGGTCTTGAGGCAATTGATGTTTCGGTAAAAAAATGGGGAGATACTTTTGGCTTTTTTTCTGTTTCAAATAATAGCGCTCTTCCTTTTGATATTTTCTCAGCAAGCTTTTTTATGATAACAAGATATGAGGAATATCTTCCCCACGTAAAAGACGAAGTGGGGCGTTTCATGGCTTCGGAAAGCTTGGCATTTAAGCACGGATTTCTACAACAGCCAGTTGTGGATATTTGGGCACACCTTTTTAAGACTAAACTTTTAGAGGTTTTTCCGGATATGTTGTTTCCTGAAAAAAGGATTAAGATACATCCCGTTATTCTCGCTTCGCAGCCCTACGCTTACAAACAGAAGGGGGTTTTTCGCTCCGTGATAGGTTATTTTGATAGTTTTTTTCAAGGGAAATTTCGAAATATTTTAAATAGAACACAGGTAATTTTAGGCTTAAAACGCGATCCGTTGGATACTTTTAAATGGATTATAAACAAGGCCACGAGAAGCGATTTTAGTTTAACGGTATTTTTTCTTTTGGGGAATGCACTGTCTTTTAACGAGAGTATGAACACGCATCGACAAAAGTTTAAAATGTTGATAAAGTTTGTATCAGACTATAAAGAGGTAGGGCTTATTTTTTCCTTTAATGCCCTCAGCAATTATGAAATCTTAAAAGCCGAAAAACGCCGAATGGAAGAGATCACCAACCGTTCTCTCGGCAGTTCCCTGAATTCTGAGTTTTTGGTGAATTTGCCCGACATATATCGTCATTTGGTAGAGTTGGAGGTAAAGCGTGATTTTACAATGGTCTTTCGCGATACCGTGGGTTTCAGGGCCGGTACCTGTACACCTTTTCTTTTTTATGATTTGGATTATGAAATAAAAACACCTCTGGTTGTGCATCCCATCGCGATGACAACTTTGGCTTTTCAGAAGAAATATGCATCAGACATTGAAAAAACTGTAAATAATACCATTGCTGCCGTAGAAAAGGTAAATGGAACTTTTACTATGATATTTTCAAACAGCGATTTTTCTTCGGAAGAAAACAATAAAGTTTGGCGAAAGATTTTAGCTGAAAAATTACAGGAATATGCAGAAAAGTGAGATAACCGATGTTTTTTTTGATTTGGACCACACCCTTTGGGATTTTGATAAAAATTCAGGTCTGGCGTTTGAAAGGGTTTTCAAAAAGCACAAAATTGAATTGCCATTGGTCGATTTTTTGAAAGTATATGAACCCATAAATCTTGATTATTGGAAAAAATATCGGGAAGACCGTGTAAGTAAAGAACAACTTCGAAGAGGGAGATTGACAGAAACTTTCGCTAGTTTCCAATTAAAACTTCCACTGAAAACCATTGATTCTGTTGCGCATTGCTATATTGAAGAACTGCCTGTGGATAACCACCTTTTTATCGGCGCTGTTGATATTCTTGACTATCTTTCCCAAACCTATAAATTGCACATCATAACCAATGGTTTTGAAGAGGTGCAGCACCTAAAACTTCAAAATAGCGGTATAAAAAAATATTTTAACACCATTACAACTTCGGAAGAGGTAGGGTTAAAGAAGCCCCATCCTGTTATATTTGAAACCGCCCTAATGAAAGCTTCGGTTGCATCAAAAAAAAGTGTTATGATTGGTGATAGCCTGGAAGCAGATATTATCGGGGCGCAAAAAGCTGGAATGTACACCTTGTTTTTTAACTATAGGAATGAAATTGCTACGGCACCACACTTCGCCATTAGCGAACTTTCTGAAATTAAAAAGCATTTGTAGTAATAATCCTGCATAAAAGTACGTTAACAACAGGTAAATTATCCCCATATATGAATAAAACCATATCCCGTTCCATTATAATGGTCTGTGCTTGCCTATTCTTTTCGGCTTGCATAAAGGATACCGATTTTGATCAAGCTGAAGATATTGCCCTAACTCCCGTAGTAGAGCTAGATTTAATATACTTCAACCTGAATGCAAACCAATTTTATGATTCTATAAATTCAAATCCAATTCTTACCGTTACAGACACTACTGAGATTAAATTTCTTGATGATAGTACATTGCAGGAAAGTCTTAAGCGCGCTGAATTTTATTTTAAGTTCACCAATAGCATCCCTAGAAGTTTCCAAGTAGATTTTCAGTTTCTAAGCGAGGCAAATGATACCACTTATGTAGCAGGAACTTCCGTTTCTGAAGGAATGCCAACGGCTCCGGTAATCACCGAATACATTGAAAACGTTGAGGGTGATGATATACTTAGCCTTACGCAGGCACATAAGGTTGTGGTTACGGTAACCATACCTTCTTCCAACGAAAATCTGGAAGGTACATTAAACTTAAAATCCAAAACCACCTACTTTTTGGAATACTAATACAATGCGAAACTTATTTACCTACATACTATCCCTCGTGGGCTTTTTGGCTATTTCCCAAAATAAGCAAATCCTCTATGGTTTTGATGACATTCCCCAATCCTTAATGCTAAACCCCGGGAGTAAAGTAACTCAACAGAAACACTACGGAATTCCATTGTTGTCGCAAATCCATTTTAACGGAGGTTCGTCGGGCGTTTCGGTTTATGATATTTTCAAAGATGGAAATGATAATATCAATGGCCGTATTACGCAAAAGTTATTTGAAATGAAGCATACAGATTTCTTCACCGCTACCCAACAATTGGAGCTTCTCAATTTTGGTTGGCGTGCAAAAAATGATATCTATTTTTCTGGCGGAATTTATCAGGAATTTGACTTTATAGTCTATTTTCCGAAGGATTTGGCAATTCTGGCATGGGAAGGAAATAGGGATTATCTAGACTATCCTTTTAATTTGGGTGAAATAAGTACCACGGGTGATTTTATGACTGTCTATCATTTTGGATTAAATAAACAAATCAGTGATAAACTAACGGTGGGTGCACGATTAAAACTGTATTCCAGTATGTTCAGTTACCGGAGTGTGAATAATACTGGAACCTTCATTACCCGATTGGGCGATAATGATTCAGAAAATATTTATGAGCACATCGTTCAAAACGCAGATGTCAGTGTTCAGACTTCGGGCTATGCTTCCTTGAGGGATTTAGATGGTGCATCACAAGTTACAAATGAAATTTTAGGCCGTGCTTTTTTTGGTGGAAATATTGGGGTAGGGCTAGACCTAGGTTTTACTTATGATATTAATGAAGCATGGACACTTACAGCCAGTGCGCTGGATGTGGGTGCAATTTTTCACTCAAAAGATGTGGAAAGCTATCGGGCGCATGGAACTTATACTTTGGACGGGATAAACTTAATTTTTCCACCGCTTAATGAAGGAGATTCCACGCTTCCGTATTATGATAACCTCGAAGATGAAATAGAACGTGAAATTCCTATTGATACACTTCATAATTCATATACTCAGTTTCGTCCTACAAAATTGAATGCTGGGCTAAGTTTCGGTTTTGGAAGATTCAATAGCGCTGGCGATTGTGATTGCTTAAATATGGGCGGAGGAAAGCTTCATAAGCAAAATGTAGGTTTGCAATTTTACGCTATGTTTAGACCCAAAGGAGCCCAAATGGCAGGAACCTTGTTCTATCACAGAAGAATTACTGACTATTTATCTGCAAAAGCAACATATACAGTAGATCCATATTCGTTTTCAAATGTTGGGTTAGGGGTTTCTACTGATATTGGTAAACTTAACTTTTATCTCGCAGCTGACAATCTTATAAGGTATGGCAATTTAGCAAAAGCAAAAAGTGTATCTTTACAATTAGGGTTTAACATTATAATTGACGAAGAATGACACGATTTTTACTGCTAGTAACTGCCTTATTTTTATCGATAAACTTATATGCACAGCAAACAAACTTGAACGATTATAGTTACGTAATTGTTCCTGATCAGTTTGATTTTCTTAAATCAAAGGATCAATTTCAATTAAATTCAATGACCAAGTTTTATTTTGAAAAAAGCGGTTTCAATGCTTATTTGGCAGATTCGGCCCCAAACGCAAACCGTTGTGATGGCCTTTATGCCAATGTGGAGGAATTGAAAACATTGTTTGGCACTAAACTGCAAGTGGTTTTAAAAGATTGTAACGACAATGAAATTTATAGGAGCCAAGAAGGAAAAAGCAAGTATAAGGAATTTGACAAAAGCTATCAAGATGCCCTCCGCAAGGCATTCAATAGTGTAGAATTACTTAACGTAAATCAAAAAGAGGTGATGCTTTTAAACAATAACTCAAATACTGCCAAGGCTTCTTTAATAGAACTGAAACCGGATTCAAAAGTAGAAGAACTTACACAACCAAAAGTTTCAAGGGTTTCAGGAAATTTGCTTCCCGATGCCAAATTTTCAAATTATAGCCATGACGGAAAAACATTTCTGCTCAGAAAAACAACGGAAGGCTATTCTTTCTATGAAGAAACTGCCAGTGCAGAAGACGGTCTTCTTTTAAGAGGAAAAATTATCGTAATGGATAATGTGGTAAAATATATTGATACTTTAGGAAAGGTTTCTGATGCTTCCTTTGACCCCTCTGGGAATTTAGTAATTAAGGATGGGTCGTCATCAACTGTTTATTTATCCGTAAATTAAAAATTATATTTATTCTTCCAGAGTTGCGTCAAATAATTTTTTAAAGCGTTTTCCTTTGGATTGTTCCCCGGTTTGTAGAAGGTAGTGCCCTTAATTTCTTCAGGCAGAAACTCGTGCGGAACAAAATTGCCTTCATAATTGTGGGCATATTCATATTCCTTTCCGTAGCCTAATTGCTTCATAAGCTTAGTTGGTGCATTTCTTATTGATAGGGGGACAGATAGGTCGCCTGTTTGCCGAACCACTTGTTGGGCTTCGCCAATGGCTTTATAGGAAGCGTTGCTTTTAGGAGAAGTTGCCAGATATACTGCGCACTGACTCAAAATTATTCGCGCTTCGGGATAACCAATAGTATTTACGGCCTGAAAAGTGCTGGTAGCTAACAAAAGGGCATTTGGATTTGCCATACCGATATCTTCGGATGAGAGAATAACCATTCTTCGAGCTATAAACTTAATGTCTTCACCACCTTCAATCATACGTGCTAACCAATATACCGCAGCGTTCGGATCACTGCCGCGAATGGATTTTATAAATGCTGAAATAATATCGTAATGCTGTTCTCCGGTTTTGTCATAAAGCACAGTGTTTTTCTGTGCCTTTTGCATTACTAATTCATTAGTGATGCTAATTTTTTTATCTTTTTCTGAAAGAACAACCAGTTCTAAAATATTTAAAAGTTTACGAGCATCACCGCCCGAAAGCCTTATGAGCGCTTCAGTTTCCTTTAGGATTACTTTTTTTTGGGAAAGAATTTCGTCTTCTCTTAAAGCCCTTTTCAGCAGTGCTTCCATATCATCACGACTGAAAGATTCCAAAACATAAACCTGACAGCGTGATAATAATGCGGGTATTACCTCAAAGCTTGGATTCTCTGTAGTAGCGCCAATGAGGGTAATCCATCCTTTTTCTACAGCACCCAAAAGTGAATCCTGCTGCGATTTACTGAAACGGTGAATCTCATCTATAAATAGAATTGGGTTTTTTGTAGAAAAGAGATCGTCACTTTTTTTTGCTCTTTCAATCACTTCACGTACTGCGGCAACACCGCTGTCAACGGCGCTTAGGGTATAAAAGGGCCTGCCGCTTTCATTAGCAATTATATTTGCAAGTGTTGTCTTTCCAGTGCCTGGAGGACCCCAAAAAATCATTGAGGGAATCATTCCAGTACTCAATTGTGAAGTAAGCGAGCCTTTGGGGCCGACCAAATGCTGTTGGCTTAAATAGCCTTCGAGCGTTGCGGGGCGGATGCGTTCGGCGAGTGGTGCGTTCATAGTTTTTCAAAATTACAATTTTAATAAATCGGTATCACTGACAATTTATCATAAATTTGATTTTGGGAGTGTTTTTTGTAATCAGTCACCTATGTCGAAATCCAACCAATTGAAATTCAGTCCAGAGGTTTTTGGATATCCTTTGCTTTTTGTGATGTTACTTTGGATTGTTTATTGGGTGGAAGCCCGTTTTAATATAAACTTTAATCCATACGGTATTTATCCAAGAAGATTGGAGGGTCTGCGTGGTATTGTTTTCAGCCCGTTTATACATGGCAGTTTAAAGCATCTTTTTAATAATTCGGTGCCGCTCTTCGTTTTGACAGCTGCACTTTTTTATTTTTATAGAGAAATACGCTGGAATGTCCTAATACTCGGATTGTTGTTTACGGGCTTGGCTACATGGGCTATTGGACGCCCATCACTTCATATTGGTGCGAGTGGTATTGTGTATTTGCTCGCTTCTTTTTTATTTTTTAAAGGAATTTTTTCAAAACAGTATCAACTCACAGCATTGGCATTGGCGGTAGTTTTTCTTTATGGAGGAATGCTCTGGTATGTTTTTCCTGTAGACCCAAAAATATCTTGGGAAGGACATTTGTCTGGTTTCTTTGTTGGGCTTGTTTTTGCATTTTTGTTTAAAGGAAATCCTATTGAAAGAAAAAAATACGAGTGGGAGCGGGAAGATTATATACCGGAGAATGATCCCTTTTTGCAACAATTTGACGAAAATGGAAATTTTATTGAATTGCCAAAAGAACCTGTAGAAAATTCTGTTCCATCATCAATAAAGGAAAAAGTAGCGGAGGAAAATAGGAAAGTTGTAAAAATAGTATACAGCCTTAAGAAAAAAGATAAAGACAAATCTAAATAAACGCTATATGCGTCTTTGTCTTGTTGCTTCATATAAAAAAGCACCGCACGCAACAGAAACATTCAAAGAGTTAATTTCGCCCAGCAGGGGTAGTGAGGCTTTTTCATCTACCAAGCCAAGAACTGATTTTGTTACGCCTTTACCTTCAGAACCCATAATTATGGCTAATGGTTTATTTAAATCTAAGGCATATATTTCAGTTTTGGTTTTTTCGGTAGCTGCAATGGTAGTAATACCTGAGCCCTGTAGATAAAAGATTGCATCTTTAATATGCTCTACTTTACAAATTGGAATTTTGAAAATAGCACCTGCAGAAGTTTTTACGGTATCGCCCGATACGGGAGCGCCTCCAGATTTTTGAATTATTACAGCGTTAACGCCAGTACATTCAGCGGTACGTAGGATGGCTCCGAAATTACGGACATCTGTAATTTGATCCAACACTAAAAATAAAGGTTTTTTATCACTTTCCAATGCTCTTTCCACAACAGTTTCCAATGATTGAAAGGCCACTGGCGAAGTAAGTGCTACAATCCCTTGGTGATTACCTTTTGTGAGCCTATTGAGTTTTTCAAAAGGAACAATGTTAACAGGGACATTGGCCTTTTCCAAATCTTTAATAAGCATCTCAATTTTATCGCTTTCTATTCCTTTTTGAATAAATACTTTGTCAAAAACAACTTGAGAGGCTAAAGCCTCTTTTATTGGATAAATTCCAAATATAGTGTTTGTTTTATCTTGCATGGGTTTCTGTTAATTTCTTGTTGAATTTAAACAAAGGTAAATAGAATAATTCTTCTACTGTGTTTAAAATTATATATAAAAAAACACCCCTTTAATAAGGGGTGTTTTATAAAATAATGGCTATTTAAAAATTAATTTTTAACACCCATAAGAACTATACCACCAGAAACTATATCTGTGCTTCCTTCAACAGCGAGCTTGAAAAAAGCTCTCTCTTCTGTAATAGAATTATCCACGGCAATTACTTCGATAGTTGCAGAGCGCTCGTTTGCTGGAAAAGTTACCGTACTGTCAAAAGTGTAGTTTTCAGGTGCTGTAGCAAGTGAGTCAGCAGGAATAGCTACAATAGTAAATGTTCTAGCTGCACTTGACAAGTCAGAAACAAATAAATCAACAGTAGTACTTTTAGTTCCGCCTTCTGGAATGTTGTTAATGTTCTTGGTAGCGGTAGTAAAACCTACCACAGTTTTACGATCTGTATTATAATCATCATATGTTTCGCAAGAAACAGCAACGATGGCTATAGTAAGAATAACAATTAATATATTAACTTTTTTCATTTTGATAGATTTTAAGATTTATTAATACCCAGGGTTTTGAACTAGATTAGGGTTTTGATCCAATGAACTTTGAGCAATTGGCAACTGGAACTTATTGTTGCCTGCTGCTAGAGATTGTTGGTCTGAAGGTGTGCCAGTACCATCAGCAAGGTCTCCAAAACCATCACGATCAATACTCAAGCCCCAACGTTTTAGGTCGAAAAATCTTTGATATTCAAAAGCAAATTCAAATCTTCTTTCAAGTCTAATTGCATCGCGAAGCGCACTACCGGTTTCTCCACTTGGAGGGGTAGTGTATCTTTTTGTTCTAACCGCATCCAAGGCAGTTCTTGCAGCAGATTCATTTCCTAAGTTAAAATAAGCCTCTGCTTTGTTCAAATAAGCTTCTGCGGCACGAAGAATTTTAATATCTACTTGTCCGTTAGATTGACCTTCTCTTCCGTATAATTTCTTAATGGCATTGAATTGAAGTCCGTCAGCGTTATTGGCTGCTTGCATAGTATATGCCTCTTTACGGATATCATCAGCTGCAAATGAATTGTAAAAATCATAAGAAACAACATATTCAGGTATCAAGTTAGTAAGGCCACCTTGACTCCAAGTAACTCCAATACTAATACCTAAGACAGGAAGTTCATTTGGAATATAGAACAAAAGACCTGATCTGCTTGAGTCAGTCCAAACATCCACAACATCTGAACGTGGTGCTACTGGAGTACTTACAAGATTAGCAGCATCAACTGCTTTTTGCCATTGCCCCATGTATAAGTAAACTCTTGATAAAAGAGTATTTACTGCATCTCTGTTCATACGACCTACATCGTTCGTTACATTGATGCCAGCTGCGGCCTCTGTAAGATCCTTAACGATTAAGTCATAAGTAGTGCCAACAGTTTCTCTTGCTGGCTCAATTGTAGGATCTGGTTCTGTTACATAAGCAACTCCAAGACTTCCATTTGCGTCGCCAGATTGCGTTGGGATTTTCCCCCAAAATGTTACAAGATCAAAATGTGCCAATGCTCTCAAAGCTTTTGCTTCAGCAACTATATTCTCTTTATTTTCACCTTCGAACCCTTCACTGTTGGCTAGCAATAAGTTCGCTCTATATATAGTGCTGTAAGCAGCTGTGTAAAGACCGTACAATGGAGCATCTGCTGCACCATATTGCCAGTTATGAAGTGTTCTTCTTGTTCCACGACCTTTCTGTGCAAAAGTTACGTTATCTGACAATACATCAGGAGCATCAAGCATCCCGCCAGCATCACTACCGCCATAAAAGCCAGAAGCAGTTAAGTTTGAATATACACCTCTAATGGCATTTTCAAAATCTGCCGCTGTAACATATGCATTTTCAGTACCGAAAGAATCAAATGGTACCTGATCTAGTTCCTTATCGCAGGAAGTAAGAGCTCCAACGATTAAGGTAAAAAATGCTATTTTATAAAATATTTTTTTCATTGTATCAATTTTTTTTAAAATTAGAAACTAAGGTCCAAACCTATTTGGTAAGATTTAGTGTTTGGATAGCTATATAGTGTGGCTTCACCCGGAGCAACTGCATTTGCAAATGAAATGGTTTCTCCAGAAGAAAGTCCAACTTCAGGATCTCCCCAGAATTTGGTAAAGGTCAATAAGTTTTGGCCTTGTAGATAAATTCTTAATGAACTGATAGGTGTTTTTTCCAAAGTTTTACTTGGGAAAGTATAGGAAAGCGTTACGTTACGCATACGTATATAATCACCTCTCTCTAACCATCTGTCTGAATTACCCATAACGGTTGCATCAGTAGCAGAGTATATAGGACTTGGCAATACATCTGTGTCTCCAGGTTGTTGCCAGTAGTTGAATGCACCTACAGCTTGGTTATCTGCGATCGCTAAACCATCTGATTCACGATCAGAACGTACAAAGTTGTTAATCCAGTTACCGTATTTGAAAACGAAGTCTGTACGAAGTCCAAAGCCTTTGTAAGTAATGTTAGAGAAGAATCCACCTTCCTTATCAGCAATTGTAGATTTCCCTTGGAATACACGGTGTTCTTCACCTTCTGGAAGTTCGTTAGCGAAATAGACATTTCCGTCACCACCATAGAATTGAGCTCTACCAGTAGCTGGGTCAACACCTGCATAACGAATCAAGAAATGCTCATTGATCAAACGTCCTTCTTCCCAACGGATGAAGAATGTATTTGCTGTAGGATCAATTGGTTCTCCATCAGGCAATTTTACGATTTCGTGATCTAAGAAGATAATATTTCCTCCTAAGGTCCATTTGAAGTCGTTGCTGCGGAATAAATCAGCTTGCAACGAAATTTCTAAACCTTTGTTGCGAATATCACCTACGTTACCATTGATACTTCCTACACCTGCTTCGTCTGCAGTAGGAATAGCAAACAATAGGTCAGTAGTATTTCTAATAAAGTAATCTGATACTAAACGAACTCTGTCGTTGAACATATTTAATTCAAGTCCTATGTTTGTAGTAGTAGTTGTCTCCCAGCTCAAATCAGGGTTCGCTACGTTATCAGGAATAGTACTTGATCCTCCAGGATATGATCCAAAACCAACTGTACCTTGTGAAGCATAATTAGTTAATCCTAATCTGTTACCTACCGATCCGTATGAACCTCTAAGTTTTAAGTCATCAATAAAGTCAACTTGAAAAAAGTTTTCCTTGGCCAAGTTCCAACCAACACTCGCACTATAGAAAGTACCATATTGTACATCTGAACCGAAGTTAGAAGAACCATCACGACGTACAGATGCTTGAAGCAAGTAACGCTGTTTGTAATCGTAATCTGCAAACACACCATAAGAAACCAATGTCAATCTACTTCTATTTGTGAATCCATCAGTAAGTTCAGCGGCATTCGCTTGAGTTGTTAATAAAGCTGAAGGGAAACCAATACTTCTTACGAAAGCACGGTTAAACTCATTCATGTTATATTCATATAGACCTAATACGTTTAAAGTATGTGCTTCAGTTGTAAGGTTATAATTTAAACGGTTACTTATAGTTAGGTCTAATCTGTGTTGTTGGTCATCAAATTTGTTACCTGGTTTAGTTGGATCACCAATAAGAGCATCCAAAATACCTCCTGGTTTAGAATAGCTTTCTCTACGTCTGGCAAGCCAGTTAACAGCAACATTAAAGTTATAAGTCCAATGCTTATCAAACTTTACCAATGCATCAATACTTCCAAGAGTTGTATTATTTATATCTTCACTTGGCTCACTTAAAAGTGCTCCTCTAACTGGGAATGTGGTGTGAGTTGGGTTGTAAATAGGGTTTCCGTTTTCGTCCAATACAATATTACCATCTTCATCTAGAACAAACTCAGTTTCGTAACCATTATAGTCAAGCATACCTCTAAATGGGTTCTGCGTGTTATTTCTATCTCTTGGCTCATCACTCATAGATCGTGAGTAACCAACGTTTACACCTAATGATAGCCAATCTTTAGCATCAAAGTTAACATTAAGACGAGCACCAGTTCTTTCGAAACCATCAATATCATCAATAATACCTGTGTTTCTGTCATTAGTTACAGAGAAGTAATAGTCCATTTTTTCAGAACCACCAGAAATAGAGATACTGTTATTTTGAATAACTCCATCTTTTAAAATCAAATCTTGCCAATCTACTTCATTATCTAATAGAAATTGACGCTCAGGAGATCCCGGTTGTGTAGTTACACCTGGCAAACCTGATGCACCTGTAACACCTAGCGCATAAAGTTCAGCTTCATACTGCATTTTTTCAGCAGCTGTCATCATTGTGAAGTTAGGGTTTACTCTTGTAACTGTACCATAACGAGAGCTAAAACGGATTTTAGCGTCTTTATTACGGTTACCACTCTTTGTAGTAATAACCACAACCCCGTTAGATCCTCTAGAACCATAACGAGCAGTCATTGCAGCATCTTTCAAGATAGTGATATTCTCGATATCCTCGTTTGGAATACTAGCAAGATCTACTTCTCTAATAGGCGCACCGTCAACAATGTATAGTGGCGATGAAGCACCTGCAACAAGAGATCCTGTTCCACGAATACGAACAAAAGCTCCCTGCCCCGGCTTACCGTTAGCAGCAGTTACCTGTACACCAGCGGCTTTACCTTGTAGCATATTGTCTATACTAGTGGTTGGAGCCATTTGTGAAAGTTCTGCGGCAGAAATTGACACAACTGCCGAGGTTTGCACTGTTTGGTTTCGTGTAGAATACCCAGTTACAACTACCTCATTCAGGCTTTCACCTGGTTGTAAAGTAACATCAATTTTATTCTGGGCACCTACTTTTACTTCCTTGGTGTCAAAACCTACATAACTAAAGGTTAATGTCTGTCCCACATTTGCAGAAATGGTATAATTACCATCAAAATCTGATTGGGTACCAGTACTTGTTCCTTTAATTATAACGTTTGCACCAGGCAATGGCAGACCTGTATCGTCTGTCACCGTACCTGTAATAGTTTTTTGCTGTGCGAAGGTAAGCTGCACAACTAACGCTAGTAAAAGCGTTAAAATTCCACTAAACTTTGTTCTCATTTTTATAAATTATTTGAATTAGCCAACGGCAAAAATCATAATAAAAAGTTAATTACACAAGTATTTGCTCCCAATTTTTGTGTTTTATTTAATGAAACCAATCTGTTTACGGGTAGTTTGTTAAAATTTTGAGGAAATGCTGATATGTATCTTAGTGTTTGAAAAGCTAAAATCTGAATCTTGGGCATTCCCGTTGGCTACATTAAATTTGAAAAGGCCTGCTTTGGTGTTCAAGCCTAGTCCAAATCCAAAACTGTATAGATTTTGTTTTATGGAAATAGTTTCATTTTCAAAATATCCTAAATCTATTATGCTATGAACATAAATGCCATCATTAAATTGATAGCGGTATTCCGTATTAATTATTGAAAAAAGAGACGCGTCTATGCTATTTTCGTTAAAACCTCGTATACTGTTGATTCCTCCAAACCTATACAATTCATTTACCAAATAACTTTCACTGAATAGAACACTCGTTTGGTTTTGAATAAAGATTGAGTTCCGGTAATTTAAATTGAAAATATTATTGAGGGTGGTCTCAACGCCCAATTGACCTTCTGACTTTCCGTCTTTTTCCCTTGAGCCAATTCCAGCGTCCAGCAATATGGCGGTCTTGACTGGAAACAGTTTGCGGTTTTGCGGTTTTATATAGCTACCTCCAGCAATGAAGAATTGCGACTTGAAGTCATCAATAGGGATGCCTGCAATCGCTTCATCTAGCAAATTACTTGATTCGTACCCTTTGTAACCAACATATACCGTAGATCTAGGATCTATTTGATAGGTTGCGCGAATCTGTTGCTCTGTCGTGATAAACGTACTGTCTCTTTTAAATATCTTCAATTCTCCACTCAGCCCAAAAGGTGTGCTGAAAAGATAAGGTAGCGTTAACTTGGTCCTGAAGTTTACCTGTTCCTTGCCGTCAGCTTTATAATTTATTAAAAGTTGCTCTCCATAATTTAGATTATTGTTCAGCTCTAGGTTCAAATATCCATTAAAAGTTAATTTTTGAGTTTCTTCATCAGTGGCAAAGCCCAAAATTCCATCAAACAGATTATTGTTTTGTTTTTCCAAATAAAAATAAACGGTGGTGGAATCTTTTCGGAACAATGCTTCGGGTGGTTTAGCTGCTGAAACAAAACCTAGCCCGTCTAGATTTTCATTTTGAGCAACTAACTTTTTCTGATTGAAAATTTTCCCCTTGCGAACGCCGGCATAATATTTCAGAAAAGATCGGGGAAACTTTTCATAGCCCTTAACCACAATTGAATCTACAGTGCGGACATTTCCGTTGTCGATAAAAAGGGTGGCGGATAAATTTTCATTTTCATCTTTTTCAAAGTCCGAAAGCTTTACCCGTGCAAAAGCATTTCCTTTTTGGTTTCGGAACGCGGTGAGTTTTTTTAGTGAAAGGGGTATATTTTCAAAAGGAAGAATAAAATAGATTTCGTCAACTTCCGAAGAAATCTGCTGTAGTTCCTTTTTGGTGAAATCTTCATTGTAATAAAAAACCTTTAGGTAGCTGAACTTTTTCCCGAGAGAGAAATCTGCTAAATAGCTGCTGTCGTTTTCTTTTTTTAATTCAATCAGTTCGCTTTCTATGAAACCCATGCGCTGAAACTTCAAATAAAGGGTGTCGGCTTCATTCTTCAGCGAATTAAAATCCTTGAAGCTTGTCTTCATTTGAAGCGAATCTATTATGCCTTCGGAAATTGGTTTTTCTGTCTTTATGGATAGGGTGAGCTCCTGCGCTTTAATTCCGAAGAAAAAACAGGTATATATATTAAGGTATAGAAAAATGTATAGGAATCTTTTCAAAAAGGGTGACATTTGCTGTGTAAAATTAACGCTTCAACTTGCCATTTCATATCTAAAGCGAAAAAATAATGAAACTATGCTGAAAATTAATTCAGTATGGTTTGATTAGTAAAAAAAATATTCTACATTTGCATCCCCTAAAAATAGGGGTGTTTTATTTTTAAACAGTAATAATACATATTTTATATGCCAACAATTTCACAATTAGTACGTAAAGGAAGAACCAAAATAACCAAGAAGAGTAAATCGGTTGCTTTGGATTCGTGCCCACAACGTCGTGGTGTTTGTACGCGTGTATATACTACTACACCTAAGAAGCCTAACTCTGCAATGCGTAAAGTTGCAAGGGTAAGACTTACAAACGGTAAGGAAGTAAACGCATACATCCCAGGCGAAGGACACAATCTCCAAGAGCACTCGATAGTATTGGTTAGAGGTGGAAGGGTAAAGGATTTGCCAGGAGTTAGGTATCACATTGTTCGTGGAGCATTAGACACCGCAGGTGTTGCAGGCCGCACGCAACGTAGATCTAAGTACGGAGCAAAACGCCCAAAGAAGTAAAAATGAAAACGGGTCGAGAATAAATTGAAAAAATATATTCTTAGCCATTAACAAACAACAAATGAGAAAAAGACAGGCCAAAAAAAGACCACTTTTACCAGATCCAAGGTTTAACGACCAGTTGGTTACGCGTTTTGTAAACAACATGATGTGGGATGGAAAAAAGAGTGTGGCTTTCAAAGTTTTCTATGATGCAATTGACATTGTAGATGAAAAGAAACAAGACGACGAAAAAACTGCGTTGGAGCTTTGGAAAGATGCGCTTTCCAATATTATGCCTCACGTAGAGGTGCGTAGCCGTAGAGTTGGTGGGGCAACCTTCCAAATTCCTATGCAAATACGTCCGGACCGTAAAATTGCTACCGCAATGAAATGGTTAATTACTTATTCAAGAAAAAGAAACGAGAAATCCATGGCCGCAAAACTTGCTGGTGAGATTCTTGCCGCTGCCAAAGAAGAAGGCGCCGCTGTAAAGAAACGTATGGATACTCACAAAATGGCAGAAGCTAACAAAGCATTCTCACATTTCAGATTCTAAAAAATGGCACAAAGAGATTTAAAATACACAAGAAATATCGGGATTGCTGCGCATATTGATGCCGGTAAAACCACAACTACAGAGCGTATCCTTTTTTATACTGGGGTAAGCCATAAAATTGGTGAGGTTCACGATGGAGCTGCAACCATGGACTGGATGGAGCAAGAGCAGGAGCGTGGTATTACCATTACTTCGGCTGCTACTACTTGTACTTGGAGGTTTCCATTGGAAAACGCACAACCGCTTCCTGAAACAAAAGATTACCATTTCAACATTATTGACACTCCTGGCCACGTGGATTTTACCGTAGAGGTAAACCGCTCGCTGCGTGTTCTTGATGGTTTGGTATTCCTTTTCAGTGCGGTAGATGGTGTTGAGCCACAATCCGAAACAAACTGGAGGCTTGCAGATAACTATAAAGTACCTCGTATCGGTTTCGTTAACAAAATGGACCGTCAAGGAGCAAACTTTATGGCTGTATGTCAGCAGGTAAAGGATATGCTGAAGTCCAACGCAGTGCCAATTGTATTGAATATTGGTGACGAAGCAGACTTTAAAGGAATTGTTGACTTAGTGAAAAACCGTGCTGTAATTTGGCATGATGATTCATTCGGTTCAACATTCGACGTTGTTGAAATTCCAGAAGAATTAAAAGCTGAAGCAAAAGTTTTACGTGGTAAACTTATTGAAGAAGTTGCTGCTTATGACGAAAACTTGCTTGAAAAATATATGGAGGACGAAGACTCTATTACTGAAGAAGAGGTGCACGCTGCGCTTCGTGCTGCCGTAATGGATATGTCTATCATTCCAATGGTTTGTGGTTCTTCATTTAAGAATAAGGGGGTTCAGTTTCTTTTAGATGCTGTTTGCCGTTATTTGCCAGCACCAACCGATAAGGAAGGTATTATTGGTGTTAACCCAGATACCGAAAAAGAAGAAATACGTAAACCAGATGTAAGTGCACCATTTTCTGCACTAGCATTTAAGATTGCTACAGATCCTTTCGTAGGTCGCTTGGCATTCTTCCGTGTTTATTCAGGTCGTTTGGACGCAGGATCTTACATTTTGAACAACCGTTCCGGTAAAAAAGAACGTATTTCACGTATTTACCAAATGCACTCCAACAAACAAAATGCTATCGATTATATCGAAGCTGGAGATATTGGGGCGGCGGTAGGATTTAAAGATATCAAGACTGGTGATACCATGTCTGATGAAAAACATCCAATTGTTTTGGAAAGTATGAACTTCCCTGATCCAGTAATTGGTATCGCGGTAGAGCCTAAAACTAAGGTTGATGTTGATAAATTGGGTATGGCTTTGTCAAAACTTGCCGAAGAAGATCCAACATTCCAAGTGCGTACAGACGAAGCTTCTGGGCAAACAATTATTTCAGGAATGGGAGAGCTTCACTTAGATATTATCGTGGATCGTTTACGTCGCGAATTCAAAGTTGAAGTAAACCAAGGACAACCACAGGTTGAGTACAAAGAAGCTGTTACAAAAGTTGCTGATCACAGAGAGGTTTACAAAAAACAATCTGGTGGTCGTGGTAAATTTGCTGATATCGTATTTACACTTGAACCAGCTGAAGAAGGCAAGATTGGGCTTGAATTCGTAAACGAAGTAAAAGGTGGTAACGTTCCTAAGGAATTTATCCCTGCTGTTGAAAAAGGTTTCAAACAAGCAATGGTCAATGGGCCACTTGCAGGTTTTGAAGTTGACAGTATGAAGGTTACTTTAAAGGACGGATCATTCCACCCTGTGGATTCTGATGCATTGTCTTTTGAACTTGCCGCAAAAATTGGTTTCAAAGAAGTTGCCAAAAAAGCAGGTGCAGTAATTCTAGAGCCTATAATGAAGCTTGAGGTCCTTACGCCAGAAGAAAATATGGGTGATATTGTGGGTGACCTTAACCGTCGTCGTGGTACAATCAATAATATGGCTGACCGCGCCGGAGCAAAGGTTATCAAGGCTGAAGTGCCACTTTCTGAAATGTTCGGTTATGTAACTACATTGAGAACATTGTCTTCAGGTCGTGCAACTTCAACTATGGAATTTTCACATTATGCTGAAACACCTTCTAACATTTCAGAAAGTGTAATAGCAGCAGCAAGAGGAACCGCTAACGTTTAATAATTTCAGCAATGAGTCAAAAAATAAGAATAAAACTAAAATCTTACGATCACAATTTGGTGGACAAATCTGCTGAAAAAATCGTAAAGACCGTAAAGAGTACCGGAGCTGTAGTTACAGGGCCAATTCCTTTACCAACACATAAAAAAATCTTTACAGTACTACGTTCTCCGCACGTGAACAAGAAAAGTAGAGAGCAATTCCAATTAAGTTCTTACAAAAGACTTTTGGATATCTACAGTTCTTCTTCAAAAACAATTGACGCTCTAATGAAATTGGAGCTTCCAAGTGGAGTAGAAGTGGAAATCAAAGTTTAGTTATAAACTTTAATTTACTTCCCGAACTCGCTTCGGGATCTTGTAAAGATTAAAAATGTCCTCAACGATGGTTGTGGAAAAACGGAAACAAAATAATATTCAGGGTTGAATTTATTTTGACCCTGTTTTTTTGAATAGAAATTTAAATAAGTAATAATCAATAAATAATTAAATATGTCTGGGTTAATTGGAAGAAAGATAGGGATGACCAGCATCTTTGACGACAACGGAAAGAACATTCCGTGTACCGTTATTGAAGCAGGACCCTGTGTTGTTACCCAAGTCAGAACCAAAGAGGTTGACGGGTACGAAGCTCTTCAACTTGGTTTCGATGACAAGAAGACTGTAACTAAAGCTGCCGAAGGGCACGCCAAAAAAGCAGGAACCGTTGCAAAACGCAAAGTCGCCGAATTCAAGGGATTTGAAGAAAGTTACAAATTAGGTGACACAATTACTGTGGAGCATTTTATCGAGGGTGAGTTCGTGGATATCGCGGGTACATCAAAAGGTAAAGGTTTCCAAGGGGTTGTTAAGCGTCACGGTTTTGGCGGTGTTGGGCAAGCAACACACGGTCAGCACAACCGTTTGCGTGCGCCAGGTTCCATTGGGGCTGCGTCATATCCTGCGAGAGTATTCAAGGGAATGCGTATGGCTGGCCAAATGGGCAACGAAAGAGTAAAAGTTGAAAATTTAAGAGTTTTGAAAGTAATTCCTGAAAAGAATCTACTTGTGGTTAAAGGAGCAGTTCCTGGCCATAAAAACGCTTATGTAATGATCGAGAAATAATGAAGGTAGCTGTATTAGACATAAACGGAAAAGACACAGGTCGGAAAGTTGAACTTTCTGCAGATGTGTTCGGAATAGAGCCTAACAATCACGCTGTTTACCTTGATGTGAAGCAATACCTTGCAAATCAAAGACAAGGTACCCACAAGGCAAAGGAGCGTGCTGAGATTGCTGGTTCTACCAGAAAGATAAAGAAACAAAAAGGAACTGGTACTGCCCGTGCGGGTAGCATCAAGTCTGGTGTATTTAAAGGTGGTGGTAGAATGTTCGGGCCTCGTCCGCGTAACTACTCCTTCAAATTGAACAAGAACCTGAAGCGTTTGGCGCGTAAATCTGCCCTTTCGATGAAGGCGAATGATAAAGCCATTTTTGTATTGGAAGACCTAAATTTTGATGCTCCAAAAACCAAGAATTTTACTGCGGTTTTGAACAGTTTAGGGCTTAATGACAAAAAATCTTTATTTGTGTTGGGAGACTTAAATAATAATGTATATTTGTCCTCGCGCAATTTGAAAGGTACTGAAGTTATAACTAACTCACAATTAAGTACTTATAAAATTATGAATGCAAATAGTTTAGTGCTATTTGAAGGTTCTTTGGAAGGAATTGAAACAAACTTAAGTAAATAGAAACAAGATGAACATCTTAATTAAACCTATAATTACGGAAAAAGCTACCAAAGATGCTGAAGACAAAAACGTTTTTGGCTTTGTAGTGAACCCAAAGGCGAATAAGGTAGAAATCAAGAAAGCGGTTGAGGCTGCTTACGGAGTTTCTGTTGAAAAAGTTCGCACAATGAATGTCCGCCCTGATAGGAAGACCCGTTATACAAAAACAGGTGTCCAAACTGGTAAAACGAACGCTTACAAAAAAGCAATCGTACAGGTGGCGGAAGGTGATACAATAGATTTTTACAGTAACATCTAAGGCAACTTAGATTTAATCAGACACAAATGTCAGTAAGAAAATTAAAACCAATCACCCCAGGTCAGCGTTTTAGGGTTGTAAATGGTTTTGACGCCATTACAACCGATAAGCCGGAGAAGTCGTTACTTGCTCCGAACAAAAGATCTGGTGGTAGAAACAGTCAAGGAAAAATGACCATGCGCTACATAGGTGGTGGTCATAAGAAGAAATATCGAATTATCGATTTTAAACGCGACAAAGCGGGAATCCCTGCTACCGTTGCCAGTATTCAATACGATCCAAACCGTACTGCGTTTATCGCACTTTTGAACTATCAAGATGGTGAAAAGCGATATGTGATTGCACAGAACGGACTACAAGTTGGGCAGAATATCCTTTCCGGTGAAGCAGTAGCTCCAGAGATTGGAAACGCAATGCCACTTTCAGCTATTCCATTAGGTACTATTATTTCTTGTATCGAGCTTCGTCCCGGTCAAGGAGCTATTATGGCTCGTAGTGCTGGTGCTTTCGCACAGCTTATGGCTCGTGATGGAAAATACGCTACCGTAAAACTTCCTTCAGGTGAAACTAGATTGATTTTGGTAAACTGTATGGCTACCATTGGTGCCGTTTCAAACAGTGACCACCAATTATTGGTTTCAGGTAAAGCCGGTAGAAGCAGATGGTTGGGTAGAAGACCACGTACAAGACCAGTAGTGATGAACCCAGTAGATCACCCAATGGGTGGTGGTGAGGGCCGCGCTTCAGGAGGTCATCCACGTTCTAGAAAAGGTATCCCTGCTAAAGGTTACAGAACCCGTACTAAAACGAAAGCAAGTAATAAATATATCTTAGAACGAAGAAAGAAATAAGTTATGGCAAGATCGTTAAAAAAAGGACCGTTCGTTCATTATAAACTAGACAAGAAAGTTCAACAAAACGTTGAGGACAATAAGAAGACCGTTATCAAAACTTGGTCACGTGCTTCTATGATTACTCCAGATTTTGTTGGTCAAACCATCGCTGTACACAACGGGCGCCAATTTGTTCCTGTGTATGTTACAGAAAACATGGTTGGGCATAAACTAGGAGAATTTTCACCTACAAGATCATTCCGTGGTCACGCAGGTGCTAAAAACAAAGGTAAAAAATAATAGGCCATGGGAGTTCGTAAAAGAGAAAGAGCAGAAGCAATCAAGGAAGCCAAGAAGACTACTTACATGGCTAAATTGAACAATTGCCCCACTTCACCAAGAAAAATGCGTTTAATGGCAGATTTGGTAAGAGGTGAGAAAATAGACAAAGCACTTAACATTTTGAAGTTCAGTTCAAAAGAATCTTCACGCAAATTGGAGAAACTACTTTTGTCTGCCATCAATAACTGGCAACAAAAGAACGAAGATGCTTCAATTGAAGATGCAGATCTTTTTGTTAAGGAAATCCGTGTGGACGGTGGAACGATGTTGAAGAGACTTCGCCCAGCACCACAAGGCCGCGCACACAGAATTAGAAAACGCTCCAACCACGTAACACTGGTATTGGCAGCAAACGATAACACACAAAGCAAATAATTAAATGGGACAGAAGACAAATCCAATCGGGAATCGCTTAGGTATCATTAGAGGTTGGGAATCCAACTGGTACGGAGGCAACGACTACGGCGATAAACTAGCCGAAGACGACAAGATTAGAAAATATGTTCACGCACGTTTAAGTAAAGCTAGTGTGAGTAGAGTAATTATTGAGCGTACGCTTAAGCTTGTAACCGTTACTATAACCACTGCCCGTCCCGGTATCATTATCGGTAAAGGTGGCCAGGAAGTAGACAAGCTAAAAGAAGAGCTTAAGAAAATTACAGATAAAGAGGTACAGATCAACATCCACGAGATCAAAAGACCTGAGCTTGATGCATATTTGGTAGCTGCGAGCATCGCGCGCCAGATTGAAAGCCGTATTTCATACCGTCGTGCCATAAAAATGGCAATCGCGGCAACAATGCGAATGAACGCTGAAGGTATTAAGGTGCAAATCTCGGGACGTTTGAACGGCGCTGAAATGGCACGTTCAGAATCGTACAAAGAAGGTCGTATCCCATTATCAACTTTTAGAGCCGATATTGACTACGCTTTAGTTGAGGCACACACTACCTACGGTAGATTGGGTGTTAAAGTATGGATTATGAAAGGCGAAGTATATGGAAAGCGGGAACTTTCCCCATTAGTTGGTCTATCGACTGGCAAAAAGAGTGGTGGTAAAGGTGCTCCAGCAGGACGCGGTGGCAATAAAGCACGTCGCAGAAAGTAATTTTTTAAATAGAAAAAAATGTTACAACCTAAAAGAACAAAGTACCGTAAACAAATGAAAGGCCGTATGAAGGGCAATGCCGAACGTGGCAACCAGCTAGCATACGGAACCTTCGGTATAAAATCGTTGGAATCAGAATTTCTTACAGCAAGACAAATTGAAGCTGCACGTATCGCCGCTACCCGTTTTATGAAAAGGGAAGGTTCTATTTGGATCATGATTTTTCCAGATAAGCCAATTACCAAAAAACCTCTTGAAGTACGTATGGGTAAGGGTAAAGGTGCCGTAGAATATTATGCTGCTGTGGTTAAACCAGGAAGAATGCTTTTTGAAGTATCCGGTGTTCCAGTTGAAACAGCAAAAGAAGCATTGCGCCTTGCAGCACAAAAGCTTCCGGTAAAAACTAAATTTGTAATGTCTCGGGATTTCCAAGCATAATTTTTTGAAAGATGAAACAATCAGAAATTAAGAAAGCATCAACGGCAGAACTTCAGGAAGCATACGCTGAATCTAGAAAGGCTTATTCAGACCTTAAAATGGCTCATACCATTTCACCGTTGGAAAATCCAATTCAACTAAGATCCCAGAGAAGGGTGATAGCAAGAATAGCGACTGAACTAACTAATAGAGAAGTGCAATAATTGTACAGCTGAAAGATGGAAGAAATTAAAAGAAACTTAAGAAAAGAACGTATAGGGGTAGTAACCAGCAATAAAATGGATAAATCCATTGTTGTTAGCGAGGTTAAAAAAGTAAAACACCCGATGTACGGAAAGTTCGTGTTAAAAACGAAAAAATACGTAGCGCACGACGAGACAAACAACTGCAACGAAGGTGATACCGTAAAGATCATGGAAACAAGACCTTTGAGTAAAACCAAATGTTGGAGATTAGTAGAAATAATTGAAAGAGCGAAGTAATTATGTTACAACAAGAATCAAGACTCAAAGTCGCAGATAATACCGGAGCCAAAGAAGTGCTTTGCATCCGTGTATTGGGCGGAACAAAAAGAAGGTATGCTTCTATTGGTGATAAAATTGTAGTTTCTGTAAAAGAAGCTACACCAAATGGAAACATTAAGAAAGGAGCAGTTTCTACAGCAGTTGTAGTACGTACCGTGAAGGAAATAAGAAGACCTGATGGTTCTTACATCCGTTTCGATGATAACGCTTGTGTACTTTTGAACCCACAGGGTGAAATGAGAGGAACACGTGTTTTTGGCCCGGTAGCAAGAGAGCTTCGCGACAAGCAATTTATGAAAATAGTATCATTGGCACCAGAGGTGCTTTAATATGAAAACTAAGATGACAAAGCTTAAAATAAAATCAGGCGATACAGTAGTAGTTACTGCCGGAGACCACAAAGGTTCTGAAGGTAAAGTAATGAAAATATTCCTTGACAAAAACAAAGCAATCGTAGAAGGAGTGAACATGGTTTCAAAACATGAGAAACCCAGTGCGAAGAACCCACAAGGTGGAATTGCAAAAAAAGAAGCTCCTATCCATATTTCAAACCTTTCATTGGTTGATCCAAAATCTGGAAAAGCCACACGTGTTGGTTACAAAATGGAGAATGGTAAAAAAGTACGATTTTCAAAACAATCGAATCAAGCAATATAGTTATGGCATATACACCAAGACTTAAGGAAGAGTACAAAAGCAAAGTGATCAATGCACTTACTGACGAATTTGGTTACAAAAACGTCATGCAGGTACCAAAATTGGAGCGTATTGTTGTTTCCCGTGGAGTGGGTGCGGCAGTAGCTGACAAGAAACTTATTGACTATTCGGTTGATGAGTTTACAAAGATAACCGGGCAAAAAGCAGTAGCTACTATGTCCAAAAAAGACGTTGCTAACTTCAAACTTCGTAAAGGCATGCCAATTGGTGTGAAGGTTACGTTGCGTGGAGAGCGTATGTACGAGTTTTTGGATAGATTGGTAACCTCGGCCTTGCCTAGGGTACGTGACTTTAACGGAATTAAAGCAACCGGTTTTGACGGAAGAGGGAATTACTCTTTGGGAATCACCGAGCAAATTATCTTCCCAGAAATCGACATCGATAAAGTGAAGAAAATTGAAGGAATGAACATTACGTTCATCACTTCGGCCAACACCGATAAAGAAGCGAAATCATTATTACAAGAATTGGGATTACCCTTTAAAAAGAACTAAGAGATGGCTAAAGAATCAATGAAAGCCCGCGAGGTTAAGAGACAAAAAATGGTAGCTAAATATGCCGCCAAGCGTAAAGCTTTAAAAGAAGCTGGCGATTGGGAAGGTTTACAAAAACTACCAAAAAATGCCTCACCAGTTCGTTTGCACAATCGTTGCAAACTTACTGGAAGACCAAGAGGGTATATGAGAACTTTTGGAATTTCACGTGTATTGTTCCGTGAAATGGCAAATTCAGGGTTAATTCCAGGTGTGCGCAAAGCATCTTGGTAAGAACAGATTTTTGTTTAAAAGAAAAAGTATAAACTGGTTGAAGGTTCAGAATAGTCTGAAAACCACATCCGCAAATTCAAATAAATGAATACAGATCCAATTTCAGATTATCTAACAAGGATTAGAAATGCTGTAAAAGCTGGGCATCGCGTAGTAGAGATTCCAGCATCAAATCTTAAAAAGGAGATTACAAAAATCCTTTTTGACCAAGGTTACATTCTAAGCTACAAGTTTGATGACAGTACCGCACAGGGAACCATCAAAATTGCGTTGAAATACGACAAGCTTACCAAAGAATCGGTAATCAAGAAAATTCAAAGAATCAGTAAACCAGGTTTACGTAAATATGCAGGTTCATCAGAACTTCCTCGCGTGCTTAATGGTCTTGGTATTGCCATTGTTTCAACTTCTTCTGGAGTTATGACTGGCAAACAAGCAAAAGCACAAAATGTTGGTGGTGAAGTATTGTGTTACGTTTACTAAAAAATAGACAAAGAAATGTCAAGAATAGGTAAAAACCCGGTAGTAATCCCACAAGGAGTTACAGTTGATGTAAAAGACAACGTAATTACCGTAAAAGGAAAATTAGGCGAGTTAACTCAGGAATTTGATTCTGATCTAACCGTAAAAGTAGAGGACGGAAACGTATTGGTTGAGCGCCCTTCAGATTCTAAAGACCACACTGCAAAGCACGGTCTTTACAGATCATTGATCAATAACATGATTGAAGGTGTGAGCAACGGATGGACCAAGGAACTTGAATTGGTAGGTGTGGGTTACCGCGCCAGCAACCAAGGACAAAAATTGGATTTGGCTTTAGGATTTTCACACAATATCGTTTTGGACATCGCTCCGGAGGTAAAAGTGGAAACAGTATCTGATAAAGGTAAAAACCCAATCGTAAAATTAACGTCTCACGACAAACAATTGGTAGGACAAGTAGCGGCAAAAATCCGCGGCTTCCGTAAGCCAGAACCTTACAAAGGAAAAGGTATCAAGTTTGTTGGTGAACAATTAAGAAGAAAAGCAGGTAAATCTGCATAACAAATAGAGTTATGGCATTATCAAAGTACGAAAGAAGAGAGCGCTTGCGCATGCGAATCAGAAAAACGGTTGAGGGGACCGAAAGTCGCCCACGTTTGGCTGTTTTCCGCAGCAATAAAGAAATATACGCTCAAATTATTGACGATGTAAATGGAAAGACCATTACCGCTGCATCTTCAAGAGATAAAGACATTGACGCTTCAAAAGTAAACAAAGTTGAAGCTGCAAAATTGGTAGGAAAAGCAATCGCAGAAAAAGCTGTTAAAGCAGGTGTTGAAACCATCGCTTTTGACAGAGGCGGTTACCTATACCACGGAAGAGTAAAATCATTAGCTGAAGGTGCACGCGAAGGTGGCCTTAAATTCTAAGTAGCATTATGTATCAAGATTATAAAAACGCAGAATTAGTAAAGCCAGGAGGTCTTGAATTGAAAGACCGTTTGGTAGGTGTACAACGTGTAACCAAGGTGACCAAAGGTGGTCGTGCCTTTGGATTTTCAGCTATTGTAGTTGTTGGAGACGAAAAAGGAGTGGTAGGCCACGGTCTTGGGAAATCCAAGGATGTAGCAAGCGCGATAGCAAAAGCTATTGAGGATGCCAAGAAAAACTTGGTTCGCATTCCACTTAACAAAGTGACACTTCCACACGAACAAAAAGGAAAATACGGCGGAGCCCGTGTTAACCTTCTTCCAGCTGCGCCTGGTACCGGAGTAATTGCTGGTGGTGCCGTACGTGCCGTATTGGAAGCAGTAGGGGTTCACGATGTATTGTCAAAATCACAGGGATCTTCTAACCCACACAACGTGGTAAAGGCAACTTTTGACGCTCTTTTGCAAATGCGAAGTGCACAAACTGTAGCTGACCAAAGAGGAATTTCACTTGAAAAAGTATTCAAAGGATAAATATCAGAGCGATGGCAAAAATTAAAGTAACAAAGGTAAAGAGCGTTATAAAGCGCCCAAAAAACCAAAAGAGAATCATGGAATCGTTAGGGCTTCACAAGATGAACCAAACGGTTGAGCATGAAGATACGCCAAACATTCTTGGTATGATCAATAAAGTTAATCACTTGGTTTCTGTTGAAACCAAATAAGGAAACACGAAAAAATGGATTTAAGTAACTTACAACCCGCCGCAGGATCGGCGAAAAACAAAGGCAAGCGAGTAGGTCGCGGACAAGGTTCCGGTAAAGGTGGTACTGCCACCCGCGGACACAAAGGAGCAAAATCACGTTCAGGTTATTCCAAGAAAATTGGATTTGAAGGTGGACAGATGCCCCTACAGCGTCGTGTTCCTAAGTTTGGTTTTACAAACATCAACCGTAAAGAATATAAGGGAATCAATATAGATACTCTTCAGCAGTTGGTTGACGACAAGAAAATAAATGATGCCGTTGACTTTGAAACCCTAGTAGGGTTGGGTCTTGCCGGAAAGAATGAAATGGTTAAGATTTTAGGAAGAGGAGAGATTAAGGCAAAACTAAAAGTATCTGCACACAAGTTCACTGCCTCGGCAAAGGAAGCTATTGAAGCTGCCGGAGGTGAAGTAGTAACATTGTAACAACAGCTAAGGATGAAATTTATCGAAACCTTAAAAAATGTTTGGAAAATAGAAGAGTTGCGTAACCGCATCATTCTAACCTTGGGAATGCTATTGGTGTACCGTTTTGGTGCACAGGTAGTACTTCCGGGCATTGATGCAGATATGCTTGCTCAATTTGCAGGTAAGTTTGATTCAGGCGGTATCGGCGGATTGCTAAACGCATTTACGGGAGGGGCTTTTGCCAACGCTTCTGTTTTTGCATTGGGTATCATGCCTTACATTTCTGCCTCTATTGTTGTACAGTTGATGCAAATTGCTGTGCCATACCTTCAAAAATTGCAGAAAGAGGGAGAAAGTGGTCGTAAAAAAATTAATCAGATTACCCGTTGGTTAACCATCGGTATCTGTTTGGTTCAGGCACCAAGTTACCTTGCAGGTCTTCCTGCTATGGGAGTTCCGGCAGAAGCTTTTGTGATGGGTCAGAGCTTAATGTTCTATGTTTCATCTGTTATAATTTTAGTAACAGGAACAATATTTGCAATGTGGCTGGGTGAAAAGATTACTGATAAAGGTATTGGAAATGGTATCTCTATATTAATTATGGTTGGTATTATTGCTAATCTTCCACAGGCATTCGCTCAGGAATTTGTTTCCAGAGTAATGGAGTCAAATGGTGGACTGATTATGATTCTTATTGAATTAGTTATCTGGTTTGTTATCATATTGCTATCTGTAATGTTAGTGATGGCTGTGCGAAAGATTCCAGTACAATATGCAAGAAGAACCGCAACTGGTGGTTTCGAAAAGAATATTTTTGGAGCTCGACAATTTATTCCATTGAAGTTGAACGCTTCTGGGGTAATGCCAATCATTTTTGCCCAGGCAATTATGTTTGTGCCCTCTGCGGTAGCTAGTCTTTCTGAAAGTGATTTTTCACAAAGCATCCAAGCAACGTTCAGTGATATCTTTGGATTTTGGTACAACTTGGTATTCGCAGTGTTGATTATTATATTCACATATTTCTATACTGCTATTACGGTTCCAACCAATAAAATGGCTGACGACCTTAAACGTAGTGGAGGTTTCATTCCTGGAATTAAACCAGGTTCACAAACCGCTGAATATTTAGATCGAATTATGTCTCAAATAACCTTACCAGGTTCTATCTTTTTAGCGCTGATCGCGATTTTCCCCGCCTTCGTAGTTAAGTTGATGGGCATACAGCAAGGTTGGGCATTATTCTACGGTGGTACATCACTCCTAATTATGGTAGGTGTAGCTATCGATACCATGCAACAAGTAAACTCGTACTTATTGAACCGCCATTACGATGGTTTGATGAAAAGCGGCAAAAATAGAAAAGCAGTAGCATAATTATGGCAAAACAAAGCGCAATAGAACAAGATGGAAGTATAGTGGAAGCACTATCAAACGCAATGTTCCGTGTGGAACTGGAAAACGGTCACATTGTAACCGCACATATTTCTGGTAAAATGCGAATGCACTATATAAAATTATTGCCAGGTGATAAAGTGAAACTGGAAATGAGCCCGTACGATTTAACGAAAGCAAGAATAACATACAGATATTAATACAACGGACCTCACGGTTCATTGAATAATAAATAAATAAAAAAGAGATGAAAGTAAGAGCATCCGTAAAGAAGAGAAGTGCCGACTGCAAGATTGTTCGCAGAAAGGGCAGATTATATGTAATTAACAAAAAGAACCCAAAGTTCAAACAAAGACAAGGATAAGTTATGGCAAGAATCGCAGGTGTAGATATCCCGAAGCACAAAAGGGGTGTAATCGCGTTAACGTATATCTTCGGTATCGGTAAGAGCCGTGCACAAGATATTCTGAACAAAGCCGGAGTTGACGAAGACAAAAAAGTAAGTGAATGGAACGATGATGAAATCGGGGCTATTCGTGACGCTGTAGGGTCTTTCAAAATCGAAGGTGAATTACGTAGTGAAGTTCAATTAAGCATAAAACGCTTAATGGATATTGGTTGTTACAGAGGTATTCGTCACAGATCGGGTCTTCCATTAAGAGGACAACGTACTAAGAATAACTCTCGTACAAGAAAAGGAAAACGTAAAACTGTTGCTAACAAGAAAAAAGCAACTAAATAAAACCTAACGTTATGGCAAAGACAAGTCAAAAAACTACAAAAACAGTTAAAAAACGCAAGGTTAATGTTGAATCAACTGGAGAGGCGCATATCAATGCTTCTTTCAACAACATTATCGTTTCGTTGACAAATAAGAACGGAGATGTTATCTCTTGGTCCTCAGCCGGTAAAATGGGCTTCCGTGGATCTAAGAAAAACACTCCTTATGCAGCTCAGTTAGCATCAGAAGATTGCGCAAAAGTTGCACACGACGCCGGTTTGCGCAAAGTAAAAGTTTACGTAAAAGGGCCAGGAAACGGTAGAGAATCTGCAATACGTTCTATCCACAATGCTGGAATTGAAGTAACCGAAATCATCGACGTTACCCCAATGCCGCACAACGGATGCCGTCCTCCTAAAAGAAGAAGAGTATAATATTTTTTATTGAATTGCCTTCGGGCAATTCATTTTCTATTTTTATTTAGAAAAAAATAAAAAATAATAATAAACAATAATTAATAACAAATATCAATCTGAAGGAACCAAAAACTAAAGGATTAACGTAAGACCTTAATTTAGTTTTTCTTCATAACCTTAAATTAGAAATGGCAAGATATACTGGTCCAAAAACTAAAATCGCCCGTAAGTTCGGGGAAGCAATCTTCGGAGACGATAAGTCTTTCGAAAAAAGAAACTACCCTCCTGGGCAACACGGGAACGCACGTCGCCGTGGAAAAAAATCTGAATATGCAATCCAACTTGCTGAAAAGCAAAAAGCGAAATATACCTACGGTATTTTGGAGCGTCAATTCAGAAATATGTTCAAAAAAGCAACTGCAGCTCCTGGAATTACAGGTCAAGTATTGCTTCAATTGGCTGAATCACGTTTAGACAATGTAGTCTACCGTATGGGGATTTCCCCAAGTCGCTCTGGTGCTAGACAATTGGTGTCTCACCGTCACATTACCGTTAACGGTGAAAAAGTAAACATTCCATCATACCAGTTAAAGCCTGGAGATGTAGTAGCCGTTAGAGAGAAGTCAAAATCTCTTAGCGCAATCAACGATTCGTTGGCAAATGCAAATCATGTTTACGAGTGGATTACTTGGAACAACGACAAAAAGGAAGGAACTTTCGTTTCCGTACCTGAGCGTATCCAAATCCCAGAAAACATCAACGAGCAGTTTATCGTCGAATTATATTCTAAATAATAAAATAATCATATTGGTATTTGGCCAAAGGGTTTATAGTGTTCTTCAAACTTTTAAACCGCGCAACTAAATAACAATTAAAACGAAGAAAAAAATGGCAGTATTTAGTTTTCAGAAGCCTGATAAAGTTATAATGGTAAACTCTACCGATTTCGAAGGGAAATTTGAGTTTCGTCCTTTGGAACCAGGTTACGGACTTACCGTTGGTAACGCATTAAGACGCGTTTTGCTTTCCTCATTGGAAGGATTCGCCATAACTTCGGTTCGCATCGAAGGCGTGGATCACGAATTTTCTACCATCGCAGGAGTAGTGGAAGATGTTACCGAAATTATTTTGAACCTTAAACAAGTTCGTTTCAAAAGACAGATTGACGAGATAGACAACGAAACCGTTACTATTTCCGTTTCTGGCAACGAGCAGTTGAAGGCAGGTGATTTCCAAAAATTCATTTCAGGTTTCCAAGTATTGAACCCAGAATTGGTTCTTTGTAATATGGATAAAAAAGTGAACCTTAATTTCGAAATCACTATCGAAAAAGGTCGCGGTTACGTTCCAGCTGAAGAGAACAAAAAAGCAAATGCTCCTTTGGGCACCATCTTTACAGATTCTATCTACACTCCTATAAAAAATGTGAAGTACAGCATTGAAAACTTCCGTGTAGAGCAAAAAACCGATTACGAGAAATTGGTTTTCGAAATCGTAACAGACGGATCAATTCACCCAAAAGATGCTTTGACCGAAGCTGCAAAAACTTTGATCCACCACTTTATGTTGTTCAGCGATGAGCGTATTACTTTGGAGGCAGATGAAATTGCACAAACTGAAACTTATGATGAAGAGTCCCTTCACATGCGTCAGTTGCTTAAAACAAAATTGGTAGATATGGATCTTTCGGTTCGTGCGCTAAACTGTTTGAAAGCTGCAGAGGTTGATACTTTGGGCGACCTAGTATCTTACAACAAAAATGACTTGATGAAGTTCCGTAATTTCGGTAAAAAATCGCTTACAGAGCTTGAAGAGCTTGTAAACGTGAAAGGCCTAAACTTCGGGATGGATCTTGCAAAATATAAGTTAGATAAAGACTAGTGATTAACGATTTCAGATTTTTGATTTCAGATTGCTGAAGTTTTAAATCTGAAATCAACAATCATCAATCGACAATCGTTAATCAATAACCCATCATAATTTGCTCTCCGAAGAACGGATCTTGTAGCAAGATGATGATAACAAAAACGTCATGAGACACGGAAAAAAAATAAATCACTTAGGTAGAAAAACCGCCCACAGACACTCCATGTTGGCCAATATGGCTTGCTCACTTGTGGAGCACAAACGCATCAACACTACTGTTGCAAAAGCAAAAGCGCTGAAGCAGTTCGTTGAACCATTGGTAACAAAGTCTAAAGAAGACACCACGCACAACCGTCGTTTGGTATTTGCAAAATTGCGTCAAAAAGATGCGGTTGCAGAACTTTTCAGAACTGTTGCGCCAAAAGTTGGTGACCGTCCGGGAGGATACACCCGAATCATTAAATTGGGTAACCGTCTAGGTGATAACGCTGATATGGCAATGATAGAGCTTGTTGATTTCAACGAACTTTACAATGCCGGCAAAGCTACCAAGAAGAAATCTACACGTAGAAGTCGTCGTGGAAGCGGATCTTCAGCCGCTGCTGCCCCTGCTGCGAAAGCCGCACCAGCAAAAGCCGAGAAAGAAGCTAAAAAGGAAGAGGAATAGAATGAATTCCAATTCAATAAATAACAAAGGGATAAGCGTTTTCGTTTATCCCTTTTTTTTATACTATTTTTGCAAAGATTTTACGAATTGGAAATTTAGAAGTTTGAAACACAACATTTAAAACATAAGAAACCACAGATTCAATAGTATCCACAGAAATAATAGCATGAAATACCAAACACGAAAAAAAGCACTTATTTTATTGGCAGACGGAACCATTTTCTACGGAAAAGCAGTTGGTGGTAAAGAAGGCTCTGCCTTTGGCGAAGTTTGTTTCAACACCGGAATGACCGGGTATCAAGAGATTTTTACAGACCCTTCCTATTTTGGACAGATAATGGTCGCCACAAACGCCCACATTGGGAATTACGGAACAAATAGGGAAGAAGTAGAATCTGAAGGAATAAAAATTGCAGGTCTGGTGGTGCGCAATTTCAGCTACCATTATTCGCGTCCCGCGGCAGATGACTCCTTGGAAGAATTCTTAAACAGAAATAACTTATTGGCAATAAGTGATGTGGACACCCGCGCTCTTGTAAGTTACATTCGCGATAATGGCGCTATGAACGCCGTTATTTCTACGGAAGTTGACAATATTGATGGATTGAAAAAGCAGTTGGCAGCTGTACCCGACATGAACGGTTTGGAGCTAGCTTCAAAAGTTTCTACAAAAGAACCTTATTTCTTCGGACATGAAAACGCAAAATATAAAGTGTCTGCCTTGGATCTGGGAATAAAGAAAAACATACTTCGCAATCTTGCTGAAAGGGACTGTTACATAAAAGTATTTCCATACAACGCCTCTTTTTCAGAAATGGAAGCTTTTAGTCCCGATGGTTACTTTATATCTAACGGCCCCGGCGATCCTGAGCCACTTCATAGTGCCATAGAAGTTGTGAAAACAATTTTGGATAAAGAAGTGCCAATGTTCGGTATCTGTCTTGGGCACCAAATGTTGGCTTTGGCAAACGGAATTTCTACCTATAAAATGCACAACGGCCACCGCGGAATAAACCACCCTGTAATGAATTTGATTAGTGGTAAAGGAGAAATCACTTCTCAAAATCACGGTTTTGCAATAAATAGGGAAGAGGCTGAGGCAAATTCCAATATTGAAATTACGCACGAACATCTGAACGATCACACGGCTGCTGGAATTCGATTGAAAAACAAACCTGCTTTCTCAGTGCAATATCACCCCGAGGCAAGCCCCGGACCGCATGACGCTTCGTATCTTTTTGATGAATTCATCGAAAGTATTGAAAAACATAAACTACAAACCGCTTAAAAATTTCCAGACCCCAAAGGTTTTTGAAACCTTTGGGGTCTTTACAATTAACTATTAACCAATAACTATTAACTTTTACCAATGAGCATCATCATCGACATCAACGCCAGACAAATTTTTGATTCCAGAGGAAACCCAACAATCGAAGTGGACGTAATTACAGAAAACGGTTTTATGGGCCGCGCCGCCGTTCCTTCGGGAGCTTCGACGGGCGAGCACGAAGCCGTGGAGCTTCGTGATGGCGGAAAAGCGTATATGGGCAAAGGAGTTATGAAAGCCGTTGAAAACGTTCACGGCAAAATTGCCGGAACTCTTTTGGGCATTTCTGTTTTTGAACAGGAGTTGATCGATAAAACTATGATTGATTTGGACGGCACGAAGAATAAATCAAAACTCGGTGCCAATACCATTCTCGGTGTTTCCTTGGCTGCTGCAAAGGCCGCCGCTGCCGAATTGGGAATGCCGTTGTACCGCTACGTGGGCGGGGTGAGTGCCAAAACGCTTCCCGTGCCTATGATGAACATTATAAACGGTGGTTCACACAGCGATGCGCCCATCGCATTTCAGGAGTTTATGGTGATGCCCGTAAAGGCGAAAAATTTTACCCATGCCATGCAAATGGGTTCCGAAATTTTTCACAACCTTAAAAAGGTATTGCACGACCGCGGATTAAGTACGGCGGTTGGCGACGAAGGCGGTTTTGCCCCAACTTTGGATGGAACGGAGGATGCTTTGGATACTATTGCGAAAGCAACCAAAAAAGCTGGTTACAAATTGGGCGATGATGTAATGATTGCCCTGGATTGCGCCGCCGCAGAATTTTATGTGAAGAAGAAATACGATTACACAAAATTTGAAGGCGAAAAGGGAAAAGTACGCACTTCAAAGGAACAGGCCGATTATTTGGCTGAATTGTGTAAAAAATATCCCATCATTTCAATCGAGGATGGCATGGACGAAAACGATTGGGAAGGCTGGAAATACCTGACCGAAAAAATTGGCGATAAAGTGCAATTGGTGGGTGACGATTTGTTTGTAACAAATGTGGAAAGGCTTTCAAAAGGTATTTCAGAAAAAATAGCCAATTCCATTCTTATAAAAGTGAACCAAATAGGAACACTCACCGAAACCATCGCTGCCGTAAATATGGCGCACAACGCTGGTTATACTTCCGTAATGAGCCACCGAAGCGGCGAAACCGAGGACAACACCATTGCCGATTTAGCGGTCGCCTTAAACTGTGGCCAGATAAAAACGGGTTCCGCTTCGCGAAGTGATAGAATGGCAAAGTACAATCAATTGCTGCGAATTGAAGAGCAATTGGGCGAAGTTGCCTATTTTCCGCAACAAAATGCGTTCAAAATTTAAACGTAGTACAAGCTTAGAAAAACCTCGCAACTAGCGGGGTTTTTTTATTTTTAGGAAATAGGCCGTACTGCCGATGATTTAAGGATATTTTAACCTAAGATTAGTTGGAAATGTTAAAAAATTAAACATAGATTTTGTACTTTAGCGTTTCTGAATAAATTAAAAAAACACACGATATTTTATGGCAAAGATGGCGACCCTAGAGATAGATGGTAAAAAATACGAGTTTCCCATTGTAGAGGGAACTGAAAATGAATTAGGAATAGATATAAAGAGCCTTCGCACAGATACCGACGGCGTGGTTACACTGGATCCCGGGTATAAGAATACCGGTTCCTGCGAAAGTGCAATTACTTTTTTGGATGGCGAAAAGGGAATTCTTCGTTATAGAGGATATTCCATTGAGGAGTTGGCGGAAAAGGCGCGCTTTCTAGAGGTTTGTTATTTATTGATTTTTGGTGAATTGCCCACCGAAGAACAGCTAGAGAAATTTCACAATGATATAAAATCACAATCGCACGTAGATGAGGATGTGAAGCGCATCTTGGACGGTTTTCCGAAATCTGCTCACCCAATGGGCGTACTTTCATCGTTAACCTCTGCTTTGGTTGCTTTCAATCCTTCCTCGGTAAATGTGGATAGTGAGGAGGATATGTATAAGGCCATCGTAAAGATTTTGGCGAAATTTCCCGTCCTTACAGCCTGGACATATAGAAAACGCTTGGGTCTTCCACTCGATTATGGGGACGACAATTTAAGATATGTGGAAAATTTCGTAAAAATGATGTTCAAAAAACCAAGTGGTGAATACACATCAAACCCACTGGTTGTTGAGGCCTTGAACAAGCTTTTGATATTGCACGCAGATCACGAGCAAAATTGTTCCACTTCCACCGTACGTATTGTGGGCTCCTCGCACGCAGGTCTGTTTGTTTCTATTTCTGCCGGTATTGCTGCCCTTTGGGGGCCACTCCACGGCGGAGCAAACCAAGCGGTTATTGAAATGTTGGAGGCCATTAAGGCAGATGGTGGCGACACCAAAAAATTTATGGCAAAGGCAAAGGATAAAAATGATCCATTCCGTTTGATGGGCTTTGGCCATAGGGTGTACAAGAACTTCGACCCCCGTGCCAAGATCATTAAAAAAGCTGCCGATGATGTTTTGGACAGTCTAGGGATAGAAGATGACGTGCTGAGCATTGCCAAGGCTTTGGAAAAAGAAGCCCTTGAAGACCCATACTTTGTTGAAAGAAAATTATATCCGAACGTAGATTTCTATTCGGGCATTATTTACCGTGCCTTGGGCATTCCGGTAGAAATGTTCACCCCTATGTTTGCGCTAGGGCGCTTGCCGGGCTGGATAGCGCAGTGGAGAGAAATGAGGTTACAAAAAGAGCCTATTGGTCGCCCAAGACAGATTTATGTGGGAGAGAACCTGCGCTCCTTTGTACCGATCGAGAAACGATAAAGACTTATTTTTAATACCTTTAAAAGCACTTCCATTATGAGGTGCTTTTTCTATATTTGCTATATGATCAACCTACACATCAATGACGAAATATCAAGACTGCGCGCCGTAGTGCTGGGCCGCGCAGATAGCAATGGCCCCGTGCCAAAGCTGGAAGATGCCTACGATCCCAAATCTGCGGAGCATATAAAGGCCGGGACGTACCCCAAAGATGAAGACATGGTAAAGGAAATGGAGGCCGTAGCCGAAGTTTTCAAAAAGTACGATGTAAAGGTGTATCGCCCCCATTCCATTAAGGACTATAACCAGATATTTTCGCGCGACATTGCCTTTGTGATTGAAGATAAATTCATTATCGCAAACATTCTGGAGGACCGTTCTATGGAAATTGAGGCCATTGAGCACGTAATCAACCAGATTGATCCTTCAAAGATTATTGAATTTCCCGAAAATGCCCATATAGAGGGCGGCGATGTTATGCCCTGGGGTGACTATATTTTTGTAGGCGCCTATTATGGCGAAGATTACCCGAATTACATTACTGCCCGCACAAATCTGAACGCCGTAAAACACCTGCAGAAACTATTTCCGCATAAAAAGGTGAAATCCTTTAACCTAAGAAAGAGCAACACCGTGGCCGATGAAAACGCACTGCACCTGGATTGCTGTTTTCAGCCCTTGGGACGCGGGAAGGCGATTATCCATAAGGAAGGTTTTTTGATTGAGGAGGAATATAATTGGCTTGTTGATTTCTTCGGAAAGGAAAATTGCTTCCATATTACCAAGCGCGAGATGTATGATATGAACAGCAACATCTTCAGTATCTCGCCCGATGTGGTGATTTCAGAAAAAAACTTTACCCGATTGAATTCGTGGCTGCGCGAACAAGGTTTTACTGTGGAAGAGGTGCCGTATGCTGAAATATCAAAACAGGAAGGATTGCTTCGATGTACAACCATGCCTTTGGTTCGCGATTAATAGAAAATTTCTTGTTCTTTATTAGTTGTTTTTATTTATCAAAAGTATACAATTTGTAAGTTGTTGTAACTAATTGTTATTGCTATTAATATTTGTTACAACGCCTTATTTAACAAAAAAACCGCCCCCTCTTTCGCAAAAAATTAGTAAACTTGGCGTTACAAAATTTTAACACTTTGAAAAGATTACACTCCCTACCTTTTTTATTGCTGTTTTTAACAGCTATTACTGCACTTACCGCACAGCAAAAAAACATAAGCCTCGAAGAAATTTGGGGTGGTGCCTACAGAACCCAAGGTCTGGATGCCCTTCACTCCATGAACAACGGAAAGGAATATGCGGTGCTCAATTATGACCGACAAAACAAAGCTTCTACTGTTGATGTTTATGACTACAAAAGCGGCGAAAAAGTACGAACCCTGTTGAACAGTGCAGATTTAAAAGGCATAAACTACGTGATATCCTACGAGTTTAGCAAAGACGAGTCAAAAATTCTTTTTACTACAGAGTTGCAGCAAATTTACCGACGTTCATCACTTGGTACTTATTATGTTTATGATATTGCTTCTAAAGAGTTCAGTTTGGTTTCTACCAATAAAATTCAGGAGCCCACCTTCAGCAATGACGGCAGTAAAGTAGCTTACGGATATCAAAACAATCTTTACGTAAAAGATTTGAAAACTGGAGAAACCAAACAGATTACCGATGACGGTAAGAAAAACAGTATCATAAACGGGATTACCGATTGGGTTTATGAGGAAGAATTCGCCTTTGTGCGGGCTTTTGAGTGGAGTAAGGATGGTGACAGGTTAGCCTATATAAAATTTGACGAAACCGAGGTGCCGCAATTCAATATGGATCTTTACGGTAACGAACTCTATCCTTCAGCAGATACTTTTAAATATCCAAAGGCGGGAGAGGCAAATTCCAAGGTTTCACTACATATATATGATCTTGGGAACGGCAATACTTCTGAAGTAAACCTTTCGCAATATAATAGCTACTACATTCCGCGTTTATTGTGGACACAAGATAATAAACTGCTGAGTGTGCAGCTTACCAACCGCCACCAGAATGTGATTGATTTGGTTTTTGTAGATGTTTCCAACAACACTTCAAAACTAATTTTGGCCGAAAAAGATGATGCCTACGTAGATGTTACAGACAATCTAACCTTTTTGAACAACAATAGTTTTTTCTGGACCAGTGAAAGGGACGGTTGGAACCACATTTACCAATACGATAAAGATGGTAAACTACTAAACCAAGTAACAAAGGGCGCTTGGGAAGTAACTGCCTATTACGGTTTTGATCAGAACACGGGCCGCGTGTATTACCAAAGTACCGAAAACGGAAGCATCAATCGCGATGTGTACTCCATACTTCCTTCTGGCAAAAACAAAGTCCGCCTAACACAGCAAACAGGAACCAACGATGCCGACTTCAGCGCAGATTATACCTATTTTATAAATACATTTTCAGACGCAACAACACCCTATGTGTTCACGCTTCGCGAGGCTAAGACTGGCAAACTGCTTCGTGAAATAAAAAATAATAATGATTTGAAGGAGCGTTTGTCTTCCTATAAAATTTCACCTAAAGAGTTTTCAACCATAAACATCAATGGTGAAAATTTGAATATGTATATGATAAAACCTCTGAATTTTGATGAAAACAAGCAGTATCCTTTGTTTTTATATCAATATTCCGGTCCCGGCTCCCAGAATGTATCAAACAGTTGGATGGGAACAAATGATTATTGGCACGAAATGCTAGCCAATGAGCAAGATATTATCATTGCCTGCGTGGACGGTCGCGGCACAGGATTTAAGGGAAGGGATTTCAAAAAAATGACCCAAAAGGAATTGGGGAAATACGAAGTGGAAGACCAAATAGCGGTCGCTAAAAAGTTGGGTGAACTTCCATATATCGATGCCTCGCGTACGGGAATTTGGGGTTGGAGCTATGGTGGCTTTATGTCATCAAACGCGTTGTTTCAGGCGCCGGACACTTTTGAGGTGGCCATTGCAGTAGCCCCGGTAACCAGCTGGCGATTTTATGATAGTATCTATACAGAGCGCTATATGCAAACCCCGCAGGAAAACGCTTCGGGTTATGATGAAAATTCTCCATTGTCGCATGTTGAGGGTTTGAAAGGAAAATTCCTGTTGGTACATGGTAGTGCTGATGACAACGTACACGTTCAAAACAGTATGCGTTTGATAGAAGCCTTAGTGCAGGCCAATAAGCAATTCGATTGGCGTATATATCCCGATAAAAACCACGGTATTTACGGTGGCAATACACGATTGCATCTTTATACTTTAATGACCAATTACATCAAAAACAACTTATAAAAATCAACACTAACTAATAATTAATCTTATGTCAGAAGCTCTTCAATATCAAAAGCAAAAGGAATTATTTGGCCATCCAGTAGGTCTTTATATCTTGTTCTTTACCGAAATGTGGGAACGTTTCTCCTATTACGGAATGCGCGCCATTTTGGTACTTTATTTGGTTGCAGAGGCAACCAGCGATAATCCAGGATTAGGGTGGACAAACGCCGAAGCACTTTCATTATACGGAACTTATACCATGCTTGTTTACGTTGCTTCCATTCCAGGAGGATGGATTGCCGATAAATTTATGGGGCAGAAGCAATCCGTACTTGTAGGTGGTATTCTTTTGGTAGCAGGACATGGCGTTCTTTCCATAGAAGAAATGTGGGCATTCTACAGTGGTCTTGGCTTGATTATAGCGGGTGTGGGGATGTTAAAGCCAAATATTTCAACTATGGTTGGTGGTTTGTATAAAACTGGTGACATTAGAAGAGATAAGGGTTTCACTATTTTTTATATTGGTATTAATATAGGCGCTTTTCTATCCAGCTTAATTGTGGGGTATGTAGGTGAAGTTTATGGCTGGCACTACGGTTTCGGACTTGCTGCTATAGGTATGGCTTTGGGATTACTTCAATATTTAGTGGGTCAGAAACATTTAAAATATGTTGGAAATAATACCAACAAATCTATTGATCCTGAAGAAAAAGCGGCAATGAAAAGACCGCTTTCTAAAGTTGAAAAGGACAGAATGGTTGTGCTGTTCATCTCTTTTATACTGGTTATAGTTTTTTGGGGAGCCTTTGAACAAGCTGGGGGTTTAATGAATATTTACGCTTCTGAAAAAACCGATAGAATGTTGATGGGCTGGGAAGTGCCAGCTTCATGGTTTCAATCGCTTAATGCTATGTTTATTATTATTTTGGGTACAACAGTTGCTGCATATTGGGCAAAGAGAAAACTAAAAGGAAAAGTTTCCACTTCACTTTTCAAAATGTGTCTGGGCTTGATAATTATGGGAATGGGTTTCTTCTTTATGACCGCAGCCGCTGCACAGTTTAACAGTGATGGTGCATCAGCTATGTACTGGTTGGTACTGGCTTATTTGTTTCATACCGTAGGAGAATTATGTTTGTCGCCAGTTGCGCTTTCATATATTACGAAATTGGCACCACTAAAATATGCTTCTTTAATGATGGGGGTATACTTTGCGATGACTGGTTTTGGAAATAAAGTAGCCGGACTTTTAGGAGAATCAGCCTCTAATTTAGGTGAATATACTGTATTTACGGGAATTGCAGTGTTCTGTGTTGCCTTTGGATTATTGGTTTTATTGATAAGAAAGAAACTGGAAAAACTTACGCATGGTGCTGAGGATAATGAGCGTGAACTTCACGACAACGAGCCTTTTGAACTTGCAGATCCAGATATCAACAAGCCTCACTAATTTTTCAGAAATAATTTAACCAAAACAAATACCGATGAACACTGATATAGAAAATCTGTTTAAAGACAAAGTTTTAGGGCATCCCGCGGGATTATTTATACTCTTTTTTACTGAAATGTGGGAGCGTTTTTCCTTTTACGGAATGCGTATCCTTTTGGTGTTGTTTTTAACCGCTCCAATTTTGAGTGACAATCCCGGTTGGGAATGGCCACGCGAGCATGCGTTGGCACTTATTGGAACCTATGCTTCGCTTTTATATTTAACCCCTATCATTGGAGGTTGGATAGCAGATAAAATTACGGGGTACCGTATGGCAGTGGTGTTGGGTTGCGTTATTATGACGCTTGGCCACGCCTCCATGGCGCTGGAAACCACTGCTTCATTTTACATGGGCCTTGCTCTTTTGGTAATTGGTACAGGTTTTTTTAAGCCGAATATTACCTCCATTATTTCTGAAATGTACAAAGGCAAGGAATCTAAAAAAGACGGTGCTTATACAATCTTTTATATGGGAGTGAATGCCGGAGCTTTCTTCGGAATGATGCTATGTGGGTATTTGGCTGAAAATTATGGATGGTCTTGGGGCTTTGGGCTTGCAGGAATCTTTATGTTTTTTGGAATGCTTCAGTTTTTATTGGCGAATAAAATATTTGGAGGTATTGGTGCAAAACCTTCCAAAGTACATGAAGTAGAAATACCTCAAAATATAAATGAGGAAAGACCTGAACTGAGAAGTGATGAAGTAGAGGAAGCACCTATTAAATTGAACCCGTTCACAATGTTTGATTATGTTTTGATCGTATTGTCATCCGTTGGTGGTTTGCTATATCTTTTCAATGATCCTTTAGAAAAAATATACGATACTTCTCTGGTGCCTTTTGAGATTGGTGGAATGAGCGGAACAAACATAGTTGTTCTTGCAGCATTGGCAATGTTCCTGATTTTATTGGTGACGCGTATTGCTCGTTATTTGCCAATCGTTCGAGATAGATTGATTGCCGTTTCCATTTTCGGGCTGTTCACGGTTTTCTTTTTTGCATTTTTTGAACAGTCATTGGGTTCTATGACGCTTTTTGCACAGGATTATACCGATAGGGACCTAACTGGGAATTCTGCTATGATTTTCAAAATAATAGATGCGTTATTAACGACCGTTCCTTTAATTATTATTTCTTGGGTTATTTATTTGTTGGTCAAGAAAACGCATAATAGAATTGCAATGTCCAATATAGCATTGGTTATTGCTTTTATTGGTATTTGGGGCTTGGTAATTTATAGACTGTACGATAAGTTTAATCAAACAGAATTACAGGTGGATGCCACATGGTTCGGGATTTTAAATTCATTCTTTATAATTACGCTTGCACCTATATTTTCAAAATGGTGGGAGAGCAAATATAACCCTAGCGCAGCCGTAAAGTATGGTATTGGTCTTATTATGCTGGGCTTGGGCTTTGCAATACTTTCATATGGTGCTTCAGATATTCCCCCGGGGGCAATGACCGCAAAAGTGAGTATGGTATTCCTTATTTTGGCGTATTTGATGCACACAATGGGCGAGTTGTGTCTGTCGCCTTTGGGCTTGTCCTATTTAAGTAAATTGGTGCCCGCGCGCATGATTGGATTTATGTTTGGAGTATGGTACCTTGCCATTGCTGTGGGCCAAAAAGCCGCCAATACTATGGGAGGGATGATTGATAAGATTTCTGCAGAATATTCTATGGGAACGTTCTTCTTGATATTCACCTTAATACCTATTAGTGTTGGCGTTATTTCGATGTTGCTGAACCCTGTTCTAAAAAAATTAATGCACGGCATTCGTTAATACACAATACTTTATAATATAAAAGCGTTCCTTTTTATGGAACGCTTTTTGTTTCAAATATTTAAAATTACTAAAGCATTTATAATGAAATATTTATTACTCTTTTTTCTTATTATTTCCGCAGGTACAGTCCATTCACAAAAAATTAATTGGATGACTATGAATGAAGCGCTTGCCGCCCAAAAGAAAGAACCAAAAAAGATTTTTATGGACGTTTATACCACTTGGTGCGGCCCCTGCAAAATGCTCGATAAAAATACTTTCAGCGATGCGGATGTAATTGAATATTTAAACAAAAACTATTATGCGGTTAAGTTTAATGCTGAAGGGACCGAAGAGGTAACCTTTAATGATTTTACCTACACAAACCCCAATTATGATCCAGCGAGAAAAGGTAGAAACTCACAGCATTTATTTGCACATGCCCTAAAAGTTAACGCCTATCCCAGTGTTGTTTTTTTTACGGAAGAAGGCAAGCTAATCCAAGCGGTACCAGGTTACAGAACACCTCCCCAACTTGAGATTTTCCTAAAAATGATACATACGGACGATTATTTAAAAATAACAACTACCGAAGCCTGGGAAGAATATCAAAAGAATTTTAAATCTACATTTTAGTATAGCCATTTCGGTTTCATATTCGGGCTATTCTATTGGGAAAGCTCCTTGTTTTGCGGTATGACAGAACAGGAGCTTTTTTAATTTACAAGTTTTTTCCCAGCGTTTTACATAGGAATAATAATTACTGTCATCGGCAATAATTTGGTTGGGCTGTAAGCTGTCGATTAGTCGATTGAGGTTTATTTTTGGACTGTTCGTGAGCAGAATTGTATGCACCTTCGTTATTTTGGGAAAGACCCCCAAACTATCTAAAACGAGCATGCTTCTATTATTATAGCTAAAGAACCCTGGAATTTTTTTTTCTGAATAGGAATTAATGTTTGCGGCAGTTTTGAATGATTTAAGAGGAAATATTTCAGAAGTATTTAAAATACTATCACTTTTAAAAATCGTCAAATGTTTTCCGTTTTTATAACCAATCAACGTTTGTTTGCTTTTTTGAAATATTATCATTTGATTACCAGAATACCTAAATTCATCATAGGTATAAATTGAAATTATTGTTGCAATTGCCACAAGTGAAAGTACCAACCTATGATAGTTTATCTTTTTCAGAAGTAATGCTAGGGCAATAATAAAAAAATAGGTTCCCAAGACTTTTAATGGAGAGAAATGGATTTCCTTAAAAAGAAATTCGTCCTGCACTGCAACCCAGTGGATAAACCCATTAAGGTTTTCAATCAAAAAATTATAGCTCTCTGCCAACCAATTGGGCAAGCTGTCAAAACTCGCCAAAAACACAATCAATATTCCGCCGCACATTAAGATGGTTAAAAATGGAAGCACTACAATATTGGTGAGTAAAAACAATCCCGGGAATTGGTGGAAATAGTATAAACTCAAAGGTAAAACCCCAATTTGCGCACAAATAGTAACGGACACGATTCCCCAAGTTTTCCGGACAATCCAATATTTTGAATAACCTATTTTATAGAAAAGGGGCTGTAACCAAACAATAAAGAAAACTGCCAAATAGCTAAGTTGAAAACCAACCTGAAACAACCACAGCGGATTGATGGCCAAAAGCGTGAAAAACGAAAGGAATAATGTGTTTATGGAATTTGTCTCTCGGTCAAAAAGTTTGGCTATTGCAAAGAAACTGAACATCGTTACCGCCCGTGTAACTGATGGCGATAGTCCAGAAAGTAATGCAAAACACCATAAAAGTATAACAATTAATATAGCTTGAAAGAAGACGCCATATTTCCATCGTAAAAAGGGTTTAAAAACAAATGCCAGAATAATATATAATATACCCACGTGGAGCCCCGAAACCGCCAAAATATGCACAGCTCCCGCAGCGGCGTATTCATTGTACAGGCTTTTGTCAATGTCTTTCTTTTCACCTAAAACTAGCGCTTGCAGAATTGCGCGTTCATCAGTTTCCAGGTTTGTATTTTGAAGTTTAGCAACTATATATGCGCGTAAGTTTTGCGCAATGCCCATTAAGGTTTTGGAACCTGTTTGTGTTTTTAGAATTGCTGTTGATGAAAAGCGTAACTGTCCATAAACACCTAATGATTTTATATATTTTGAATAATCAAATTGGTGCGGGTTCAGCGGTTTCGGAATGTCGGTAATTGGGGCATATACAAGCACACTCTCATCGGGTGAAAAAGATTTTGTTATAGAATCTTTAGAAAGATTCAGCAAGATTTTCCCCGTTGCAGATTTGTTGTTTATTGCACTTACCGTTGCAAAATACTTGAGATAGTATTTATCGGGCTTTAAGATCTGGGTTATTTTCAGCTGTACTAAATCTGTTTTGTTTTCCGAAATAAAGTGCGAATAATGTTTGGGTTGAAATTGTGGAAGCCGAATTTGATGCGTAAAATAACCAATGGCAAAAAAACAGAGATATGTAGCTATTCCGAAGTAAACGTGCTGAATCAATTGCTTCCGGGACCAAAGCCATAGGCCCGTAACTATCGCTAGGATTATTAAAAGATAATGAAGTGAAAAAAAATTAAAAGGAAAGTATTGTGCTGCGAGAATACCCAGCACAAGGAAAGCCGAAAACTTTACTATTGCAAAGTTGATGAATTTCATGCCCCAATCTTTTAAGCGTACTACTTAAAATTTATTGGGGAGAATTGAATTAAAATTAAAAAATATATTTTGGAAATACAAAATTGCTGAAACCGAAAATTAAATAACCCGGCGTACTTCCACAAAAGCTTTTTTCCAGTAATCCTCGTCTAGCGATGAAATGATAACCCCGGCACGGGTTGTGGAGTGTATAAATTTTACTTCGCCGTGTTTGGCCTCCACTACCAAACCTACGTGGTTTATAGTGTTTCTGCTGCTGGTTTTGAAAAATACCAAATCGCCTTCTTCAATGTCCTTAAACGAAATAAGAATTCCTTTTGTAGCCATATCACGCGAAATTCTGGGAAGTGTAATGTTTTCCTTTTGAAATGCGGTATAGACTAAGCCAGAACAATCCATTCCAGCATCTGTAGTTCCACCAAATTTATAACGGGTGCCCTGAAAGGTTTTGGCGTAATCTATAATTCCCTTCTTAATTTCTTTAGGGCTTTCTTCAGAGTCTTCCGAAGTGTTTTCATCATCTCTTTTTGCTGTAATTTTATTGTTTTTGTGCGGACTTACCTTACGAGTAGTTTTCGTCTTTACCTCATTTTTTCCTATTATGGCTTCGGGAATTTTACCGGTGTTTTTGGTACTTCCGCAAGAAATTAGGAATAAAGCAAAAAAGGAAAGGAAGAGTAGTTTTCGCATCGATAGGGTATAGGGGATGAATAGTTAAAAATATAAAATATTCTTTAATTTTCTTTTAGGGCAGCATAAATTAGTTTGGCCGTGTTTTCACTTGCGCCCCTTCCGCCGAGCGCTTTTTCAAGATCGTAATAATCCAAAAACATTGCTGCACGGTTGTACGGATCCAGAATTTTGGTCAATTCTTCTTTCAATCTTTTTTTGTTGAAATCGGCTTGAATAAGTTCGGTTACAACTGTTTTGTTCAAAATTAAATTCACCAAGGAAATATAATCCAGTTTTATAACGCGTTTTGCTATTTCATAACTAATCCTGCCACCTTTATAACAAACCACCTGTGGTACTTTGAAAAGAGCGGTTTCCAGGGTGGCGGTGCCTGAGGTAACCAACGCCGCTTCTGAAATACTTAAAAGGTCATAAGTTTTATTTGCTACAAAATGTACGTTTTTCGTACTGAGAAAACTTTCATAAAATGACTTTTCCTGGCTCGGTGCTCCGGCAATTACGAATTGGTATTCCTTAAAATCCTTGGCAACGGAAATCATTATTTCCAGCATTTTTTTAATTTCCTGCTTTCGGCTGCCGGGAAGCAATGCTATTACTGGTCTATCGTCCAAACCATTTTCTTTGCTGAAGATTTTGGGGTCAACTTGTTTTCGGTTGTAAATGGCATCGATTAACGGATGCCCCACAAAATGCACGGGATAATTGTGTTTCTCTTCGTAAAACTCCTTTTCAAAGGGAAGAATAACATACATCTCATCCACATCGCGCTTTATATCTTTTATACGCCCTTCCTTCCACGCCCATATTTGCGGTGAAATGTAATAATGCGTTCGGTACCCTTTTTGCCGCGCCCATTTCATAATTCTGAAATTGAACCCTGGATAATCTATAAAAATAATTACATCAGGGTTGAAACTTTCAATATCCTTTTTGCAGAATTTGATGTTTTTAAAAATAGTCCGCAAATTCAGTATTACTTCTGCAAAGCCCATAAAGGCAAGTTCCCGATAATGTTTTACCTCGGTGCCGCCAACCTCACGCATCAAATCGCCACCCCAAAAGCGAAAATCTGCTTCAGAATCTTCCTTTTTTAGGGCTTTCATTAAATTGGCTCCGTGCAAATCGCCGGACGCTTCGCCTGCTATGAGGTAATATTTCATTTTAAAAAGTTATGAGTTATGGGTTATGAGTTGTTAAGTTTTTAAACCTGAAACCTGAAACTTGAAACCTGAAACTACTTTAATACATTCTGTATTAAAATATCAAAAAACTCCGTAAGCGTCATTCCTGCCTCACGGGCTTGTTTGGGCACGATGCTTTCGGTTGAAAGGCCCGGATTGGTATTTATCTCCAAAAAATAAGGCTTTCCCTTTTCAAGAATGAATTCACTGCGGGTAATACCTTTCATATTTAATAATTTATAAATACGGACGGCTTCTTTTTGAACCATTTCGGTTTCTTCTTCTGAAATTCTTGCAGGAGTGATTTCCTGTGATTTTCCAAGGTACTTTGCCTCATAATCAAAGAATTCATTTTCCGATACAATTTCGGTTATTGGAAGTGCGATTATCTCTTCGCCTTTGTTATAAACCCCTACGGAAACTTCGGTGCCTACCAAGGCGGTCTCAATAATTATTTCGGTGTCTTCAGTAAATGCTTTTTCTATTGCGGGCATCATTCCGTCCATTTCGTTCACTTTGCTGATGCCAAAACTGGAACCGGAGCGGTTGGGCTTTACAAAACAGGGCAGGCCGGTTTTCTTTACTATTTCTTCAACATTAATCTCACCGCCATTATTTATGTAATACGAATTTGCTGCGCGAATGCCAAAATTCTTCAATACCGAAAGGCAGTCCCGTTTATTAAAACTGAGTGCGGCGGAATAATAATCGGTGCTCGTGTGTGGAATTTTCAACAATTCCCAATAGGCCTGCAGATAGCCATCTTCGCCAGGCGTGCCGTGGATTGTGTTGAAAATAGCATCGGGCCTGATGGTTTCCGTGCCATTGTCAAAACTGAAATCGGCTCTGTTTACGGGGTGTTTTGTGCCGTTATTGGCTACAAAGTACCATCCTTCTTCCAAAATATGTACCGGATATACTTCATATTTGTTTTTATCGAGGGCGTTGCAAACCACACCGCCACTGTTTATCGAAATCTCGAACTCGCTGGAATAGCCGCCCATAGCAACGGCAATACGTTTTTTGCCCATAACAAATAATTAAAACCTGCGTTAAATAACTGGTAAAACAAAAATATCACTTATCCATAGAAAGATACTAACTTTGGGTTTTATATTTTTGTGCATTAACAAAGAAACGTATGACTTTTATCCAGTTTGTATTTTCCAAGGCATTTTTAAAGCAGTTGCTCTTGGCTATCGTGGTCTTGCTTGTTTTGGCTTTTTTGATATTATGGTGGTTGCGCTTTAGTACAAACCATAATGAAACGATAGAAGTACCTAACCTTGCCAAAATGTCCTTGGATAAAGTAGAGGAGAAATTGGACGAGATGGATCTTCGGTATGAAATTTTGGATTCTGCAAATTACAACCCTGATTTTCCAAAATATTCCGTGATTGAGCAAATACCAAAACCGGGAAAATTTGTAAAGGAAGACCGAAAATTATATTTAACGCTGAATCCTTCGGGCTACCGTAAAATTGAAGTGCCCGATGTGTTGGGGCGTACGCGCCGACAGGCAGAGCCTACACTACTGGCCATGGGTTTCAAAATAGGAAAGATAAGTTACCGTCCGCATATTAGCGACAACGTTTTGGAAATGCGCTACAAAGGTGAAAAACTTGAGGTGGGCACACCGCTGCAGAAAACTTCGGTAATAGATTTGATTGTTGGGGATGAATCGCTCAATAGAATTCAAACAGAAGACGATTCTTCCGAAGAAAATCTAGAGGCTCCAACTGAAAATGAAGAAGAAAACAATGACGAATTTTAGCGAAGAAGAAATTGATGATACTGATGGCAGTGATGATCTTTACGAGCATTACCGCTTTAAGGCAGATAAAGGGCAGAGGGCGCTTAGAGTAGATAAATACCTGATGAACCTGATTGAAAAAGCGACCCGCAATAAAATACAAAAAGCAGCAACCGCTGGAAATATCTACGTTAATGGGCTTCCCGTTAAGAGTAATTACAAAGTGAAGGGCAATGATGTGGTTACGGTACTTTTTGAGCATCCGCCCTATGAGTTTCTTTTGGTGCCCGAAAATATTCCCTTGGATATTGTATATGAAGATGACGCTGTACTTGTGGTAAACAAACCCGCAGGAATGGTTGTACATCCCGGACATGGGAATTACAGTGGTACACTTATAAATGCGTTAACGTATCATTTCGAAAACCTTCCCAATAATTCGAGTAACAGACCTGGTTTGGTTCATAGAATAGATAAAGACACCAGTGGCTTGTTGGTGATTGCAAAAACGGAGGAAGCAATGACTCACCTTGCCAAACAGTTTTTTGACAAAAGCACCGAGCGCGAATATGTTGCCCTTGTGTGGGGGAATGTGGAAGAAGAGGAAGGTACCATTGAAGGAAATATCGGCCGCCATCCCAAAAACCGCTTACAAAACACCGTTTACGAAAACGATGAAGAGGAAAAGGGCAAACCCGCGGTTACCCATTATAAAGTATTGGAGCGTTTGGGTTATGTGACCCTTGTTTCGTGTAAGTTGGAAACTGGACGAACGCATCAAATAAGGGTGCATATGAAATACATAGGCCACACCTTATTTAACGATGAACGTTACGGGGGTGAAAAGATTTTAAAAGGAACTACTTTTAGCAAATACAAACAGTTCGTTGAAAACTGTTTTAAAGTGCTGCCGCGTCAGGCATTGCACGCCCGCACTTTAGGGTTTGTACACCCAACTACGGGAGCGTTTATGCGTTTTGAATGCCCCATTCCAGAGGATATGGAGGCTTGTTTGGATAAATGGCGAAATTATTCGCAGCATGTGATTGAATAAATGATTGTCTGGTGGAACAGAGATCTCGACCTCTCGACTACGCTCGAGACAGGCCAACGCTCGACCAGACAATCAAGTTTTCTATGTTTTTAATTCTTAATCCACTTAGCTGTAAACGTTTTCTTTCCATCAGAGATGGAAACAAAATACAATCCGTTATTTAAATGCTTTAAATTGTAACTGCTTGTAGTTTGCAGATTGCCTTCTTCAGAAAAGACTACTTTTCCATCCACACTGTAAACTTTCAGATTAGCATTTACAATAGCCTGAGGAAGCTTAAAGGTTAAGATGCCTTCTGAAGGGTTTGGGAAAATACTTATTACGGAGCTGGCACTAAAATCTGTAACACCTACAATTTCTTCTATTTCAACAAAACCTTCTCGGGTATTATTGCCTTTGTAGCCGTTCCGCTTTATACGGTCTGGATTGTAGGGTACGTTGAGGTTGTACACACTTACAAAAGTGGAGTCAACCCCGGTGCCAAACGTTAGGGTGTAGCTATTGGCTGTAAGGTCCAGCATACCGTCGTTATCCACATCGCCCAATACTGCGCCATTTAGAAATGTAAAGCCACGGGGGCGCAGGGGGAAACCATCAATTTCGCCACTGCCATCCATATTGTAAGCGTGGATGTAACCATAGCCGTCAGCATCGGTTATAACACTCGGGAATACAACATCTAAAGCACCATCATTATTAACATCTGCGAGGGAGATAACCCCTTCGGTACCGCCGTATTTTTCTATTGGGAAATTAGGAAGGTTTAATCCATCTGGGTCTAAACCATAAACAACGGGAAGTTCTTCACCTTGGGTTCCACTTGTATTACGGTCTGACATAAAGATATCAAAGATACCGTCATTATCTACATCCCAAACAGTGGAGGGGGAGTAGGTCCACTCGCTGGTAGCAATAGGCCAACCTGCTTTGTAAGTGCCGTCGTGCTCCATAACGTAAAAGCCAGGAGCATCGCCGTGGTTGCTTCCTATAATTTCAAGGTCGTCATCGTTATCTAGGTCTGCAAGCATAGGAGATTGATAGGAATATTTCACATTGGGGTCAACAACAGGGAAGTTGGGGAATAGCTGCCCTTGGTTATCAAAGATATACATGCCTGCGGAAGAGGCCGCTATTACCACGTCATTGCTGCCGTCATTATCAACATCAGCAATGGAAGGGGTAAATGCAGGGGTAGCTGCTACCTCTACGGGCCAATTGGCATTAATTGGAGTACCGTCCATTTTAATGGCATGCACAAAGCCTTGTGCACTCCCTACGCGTTCACCGGTAATAATATCTAACATTCCATCTCCGTCCACGTCAGCAATTGCTGGGGCGTTAATCATCCAGTGGTCATCAAAGTTTAAAGGCCAACCCGGTAAGTCTGCCCCTGTGGGATCAAGAAGATAAACACGACCCGCATTGGGAACACCTCCAGTATTTAGTACAATCTCCAGAGTGCCGTCATTGTTTAAATCTGCAACCGAAGGGGGAAGAAGAATGGTGCCGCTAACGGGTTTTTCGAAAAGAACAGTGCCGTCTCCTTCAAGGGCATAAAGGGTGTTCCAGATACCGTAGAGTATTTCGTCCACGCCATCGTTATCAATATCTGCCAAGGTGGTGCCGCGACTGTTTTTGAAATTGGGATGCGCAGGTTCGCCAAAGCGCCAGAGTTGGTCAAATACTTGGGTTTTTTCCTGGTTGTAGTAATTTTCTGGAAGGCTAACCGTTTGAACGGAAATAGTGCCATCCTCATTAAGACTTGCTTTCTTGCCTTGCTGCTGGGCGGTGGCAATGGTAGCTGTTCCAATGAAGAGTAACGATAGAAAGGTAATTGTTTTTTTCATGAGCTTCGTTTTTGAGTTTCGTATTTATAAAGTTATAGATAAATATTGGGTTTGCAAGGGTGTTGCTTTGGTTGAGTGCGAGTTTTGTTCGGAAAGAGCCGCATTTTTTTGAAGTACGGTAGGGCAAGTATAGCAGACAGATACTAGTAAAGTGGGAGGAAAGTAAAGGGAAAGTAGAAGGAAACTGGGAGCAAATACGGTATAAGATCGGCATATAGTCAACATAGTGTCGGTATATAGTCGGCATACGGATTTGGAAAAATGAGGGGAATGTTTTAATTTTCTTCTGAAATACCAACTATAAATTAATTGGTTATGGCTTCAGATAATAAGTTTCCACCGATAAAAGGAACGTACAACGGTATTAACTATTACTTTCAGGATGGCAAGCAGCGCCAACGGAAAGCGGGTGGTGGATTTACTACCGAAAGTATAAAAAATAATCCAAAGATGCAAGGGGTTCGTGATAGTAATCAGGAACTTGCATTGTGCAGTAAATTCAACAAACATTTTAAGGAAGCTTTGTTTCCTCTTATAAATGATTTACAGGATGGGACTTTGCACCAGCGGTTGATGAAACTTTTTATGCAGATCAAAACGCTGGTTGAGGCGCCTGCAGGGCAACGGACAGTAGGGAAAGGACTTTGTTGTGATATGGGACGGAAGCTTTTAAGGGAGTTTAAGTTTACCAATGGCCCACAAACTAGGGATATATTGGGGCCAATTACCGATTTTAATGCAGAAACAGGAGCTTTGAAAGCTGTTGCTTTTGACCCCAAACGATTGAAATTTCCTAAAGGGAGTACGCACTTTTTTATGCAATATGGGGTTTTGGAATATGACTTGAAAACCAATGCTTTTCGTTTTTTGGCTGGGGATGAGGTTGTGGTTGCTGCGGAAGAGGTTGCTAGGGAGTTGGAGCTTACCTGTGCCGAAAACCCGGTTGCTAATCGAGAGGTTTTTGGAGTTGTGAAGGTACAGTTTTATCAGAAATTGCCAGATAGGTATTATAAATCGTTTGCTAAGGGGGCTGTGGGGATTGGGATTGTTTAGTTTCTGTTCTCAGTTCTCAGTTCTCAGTTGTGTATTATATCTACCCCGCCTGTCTGGTACCTCCCGAATCAAGTTTGGGGCAGGCTCTTCCTTTCTGGGTGGGGAGTGTTTATCTGTCTTAACAAAAAGTTAAAATTATTCTTTTCGGTAACGTTCGCGCCGTATAAAAGACATATCATTCTATATTTACCAACTGATAAATTTAGTGCATACTGCCACTTGTTTGTCTAGTTATTACTAATAAAACTCCCTTTACTAATGAAAAAAGTTATTCTTTGTTTTTTACTTGCTGCCTTTGTATTGCCTGTTCAGGCCAATGAAGGTATGTGGTTTTTAATGCACATTGAGCGATTGAACTACCGCGATATGCAAAAAATGGGGCTACAGCTTACGCCCGAAGAAATTTATAGCATAAACAATTCCAGCCTTAAGGATGCCATAGTGCAATTTAACCGTGGGTGCACTGCAGAAATTATATCGAATAGCGGTTTGGTGCTTACCAACCACCATTGTGGCTACAGCCAAATTGCAGAACTTTCCACTGCGGAAAACGATTATTTGACCAATGGGTTTTGGGCGGGAAATCACGCTGAGGAATTAAAGCCAAAGAAACTTTCCGTTCGCTTTTTTGTACGTATGGATGATGTTTCAAAACGCATTTTGGGGCAGGTGAATGATAAAATGACTGAAGCCGAACGCGAAGCTGCCATAAACCGTGAAATCGCAAAGATTGAGCAGGAAAACAACGAGGGTGGTAAATATACTGTTTCTGTAAAATCCTTTTATCAGGGCAATGAGTTTTATTACTTCGTTTACCAAGATTATAACGATGTTCGCTTGGTAGGAACACCACCAGCGAGCGTTGGAAAATTTGGTGGCGATACTGACAATTGGGAATGGCCAAGACATACAGGCGATTTTTCACTTTTTAGAGTGTATGCCGATAAGGACGGCAACCCTGCGGAGTATTCACCCAACAATGTGCCGCTTAAGCCGAAATACCACTTAACCACAAGCTTGAAAGGCTTTGAGGAAAACGATTTTGCCATGATCCTGGGATATCCGGGAAGGACAAACCGATGGATGCCAGCAGGCGGTATTCAACAGAATGTGGAATATGCTTATCCCGCTTGGGTAGAGGCTTCCAAAACGTCTATGGACGTAATGAAGAAATATATGGACAAGGATCAGCAAGTAAAACTTGATTATGCTTCCAGTTATGCCTCTATTGCTAATTATTGGAAAAACCGCCAAGGAATGATAGATGCGCTTACGCAGCATAAAACTGCAGAAAGCAAGCGGAATGAGGAGAAGGCATTTCAGAAATGGGCCTCCAAAAAGGGCAATGATAGGTTTGAGGAGGTGATACCCGTTATAAACAATTATTATAAAAACACCAATAAAGCCAGTGCCCACGATAACTATTTGGGCTTGTTGTTGCGTACCCGAATGGCGACCATTCCGTACCGTTTGGGCAATGCAATGGATTATTATTTACAACAGAATAAAGCGAAACAGGCTGAGGTTAAGCCACAATTGGAAGCTGAAATAAACGATCTGTATGAGGGTATTTATATGCCTTTGGAAAAGGATGTACTGGCTGCCCAGTTGAAACTTTATTCTACAAAAGCTGAAAATATTGCGCCTATGGTAGCGCGCATTGCCACTGCCAATAATAAAAGCGAGGCAGGATGGAATGATTATTTGAACACTGCATTTGAGAACAGTATTTTTCAATCAAAAGAAAAGGTGGAGGCCTTTATGGCAAATCCAGATGCTGAGGTTTTAAAAAATGATCCATTGTTTCAGCTATCTACAGATTTGCTGAAGCGCTACCGTTATGAATCTGAAGAAGAAAAGCAATTGAACAACGATTTTGAGCGGGCATACCGTTTGATGGTTCAAGGTATGCGAGAGATGAATCCAGATGCCAAATACTATCCCGATGCAAACAGCACACTACGCTTAACGTATGGAAAGGTAATTGCATTGCCGGAAGATAAGCGCAATGATGCTGTGAAAAATTACTACACAACATTGAAGGGGACTATTGCAAAATACCAACCTGGAGATGATGAGTTTGATATGCCGCAGAAATTGATAGACCTTTATGAGAATAAGGATTTTGGTCAATATGCGGATAATGACGGTTATTTGCCCGTAAACTTTTTGACTGATAACGATATTACAGGAGGAAATTCCGGGTCGCCAGTATTGAATGGCAAAGGTGAATTGATCGGCTTGGCTTTTGATGGAAACATCGAGGCAATGGCAGGTGATGTTATTTTTGACGATCAACTGCAGCGCACCATTAATGTGGATATTCGCTATGTACTGTTTTTAATAGACAAGTTTGCGGGAGCAAGCCATATTATTGATGAATTGACGATAGTGAAGTAAGATTTTTAGAAAAGACCACATTTATTTTTTAACCCACAAGTCCATAAATATTGGATTTGTGGGTTTTTAAATATATAATTTAAAACAAGAAAATCCCTCCCTTTCAGGGCGGGGAGCATACTCGCTTCTTCCACTAAAGTGGACTCCTTCTGAAATAAGTTTGGGGCAGACTCTCCCTGGTAAGGCGGGGAATCATTTTTTTTAATTTATTTTTTTATTTGCTTGTGTGTGTATAAATTGTGCCCTTGAAACAAGGGTCTGTAGTTCTTGTTTTTATAGTTAAGCCTTAACCCAATTTTTTTTATGAAACACCTACTACTCACCGTAACCTTACTTACCTCTTTTTTTGCCAGTGCGCAGATAGTAAATATACCCGATGCCAATTTTAAGAATGCGTTGCTAAACCATATCCCTGTTATTGATACTAATGGAGACGGGGAGATACAGGTTAGTGAGGCGATGATGACCTATGAGATAGATGTAACTGCCAAATCAATACAGGACATAACAGGTATTGAAGCTTTTGTGAATTTGCAGACCCTTGTGTGCTATTTCAATCAAATAGATGAAGTAGATCTTTCAAATAATATCTTATTGCAGAATTTGGATCTAAATTCCAATCGTCTTACTAGCATAGATCTTTCACATAATCTTTTTTTGGTTGATTTATCTTTAACAGCTAATGAATTGACTAGTCTTGATATTTCGCTTCTTACCGAATTGGACCATATAGAGTGTGCCTATAATGAACTTACAGAACTGGATGTTACAAATAATCATGAATTGACCTCAATACAGTGCTATGAAAATAATATTACTGAACTGGATATTTCAAACCAACCAGGATTGCGGCAGTTAGATATTCAAAATAATCTTTTTACTAGCATAGATCTTTCTCAAAGTCCAGGTTTATTGTGGTTTAATTGCAGTAACAATAGTATCCCAAATTTGGATTTCTCGACGAACCCGGTCCTGTTTGATATTAAATGTAGTAACAATTTATTGACTTCTTTGGATGTTTCAAATAATCCCAATTTAGGATATTTAACATGTAAAGAGAATTCAATAAGTTCGTTGGATGTAACAAATAATCCTCAAATAAGATATTTGATTTGCGACGATAATTTACTGACTTCATTAGACCTTTCACAAAACGTGAATATGGAACTTTTTAATTTTACTAACAACCAGATAACACAAATAGATGTAACTCAAAGTGTAAAGCTTCGGCAATTTTATGGATCAAACAACCATGTTTCTTCTGTAGATTTTACTAATAACCCTGAATTGAATAGCGTGCGTTGTGATAATATGAATTTATCCAATCTAGACTTATCACAAAACCCATTGATTTCTTTTTTAATTTTAAACGATAATAATTTAAGCGAAATAGACGTAACTAATAATCCGCTTATTGAACAACTTTATATAAGGAATAATCAAATTTCAATCATTGATCTTTCGCAAAATCCCGTTTTACGTGTTCTGGGAGTTAATAATAATCCATTAACTTCATTGGATGTAGCAGCAAACCCTAATTTACAAGGGATAGATTTTTCTAACACAAATATATATGCAATGGATTTGAGCAATAATCCATCGTTGTGTGCTGTAGAAGGTAATGATATTGATTGGCTGCACTATGTAAATATTAAGAATGGGAACAATATTGAATTAATCAATGCTAATTGTTATAATGGCGAATTGATTGATTCTGGGCTTAATCTTTCTAACAATCCAAATCTTGAATTTGTTTGTGTGGATAACGTGAATTTTGCAATAAGTAATTTCACAAACGTTTCATCCACGGCTACATTTATTGAGGATTGCTTACTTGCAGTGAATAATTTTGAATCTCTTGATGTCAATCTCTATCCAAACCCTTCAGATGGTATTCTTAATATTCAAGCTGAAAGTTCTATTTCTTCAATAGAAATTATGAATGTTCTTGGGCAAATGTTGCTTACTTCTAAGGGGAACAGTACCCATGAACAAATGGATATATCTGGGCTTAGCGCGGGAAATTATTTTGTGAGGGTTGTTGTTGGGAGTGAGAGTGGGGTTTTGCGGGTTGTTATTAAATAATGGACAATTGTTTGGCGGGGATTAGTGTTGTGTCTACCCACCCCGCCCTTCGCGCTCCCCTCCCTTTCAGGGTGGGGAGCGCGTTTTATGTAAATTTCTGTATAGTATGAGTTCCTTCCGCTTGTAAAATTTACTTTTAAAATAAGAGTGTTTTTTTTAGCAGAAGTAGGCTTTTGTTCATTTATTTAAAATAGTAATGAGTTTTTTTTAAAATCAATTAAATTGCACCTTCAATTTTAATAAATAATACGATTTTATGGCATCAGGGATTTTTGCAATATTGGATGATATAGCTGCGCTGTTGGATGATGTGGCGATGATGAGTAAAGTGGCGGCCAAAAAGACAGCGGGTATATTGGGGGATGACTTGGCGGTGAATGCCGAAAAGGCATCCGGATTTGCCTCTTCCCGGGAAATTCCTGTACTCTGGGCGATTACCAAAGGTTCTTTTCTCAATAAATTGATTATTCTACCCATTGCATTTTTATTAAGCGCTTTTTTACCGTGGGCGGTGACTATCATCTTAATTTTAGGGGGTTTGTATTTGGCATATGAAGGGGCTGAGAAAATATATGAGTTCTTTTTTCCCCACGCCCACGCAAACGAGTCGTTTGTAGAAGAAGGCCTTACCGAGAGTGAAATTTTAGCCATTGAAAAGGAACGTGTAAAATCAGCAATTGTAACCGATTTTATCCTGTCGCTAGAAATTGTGATTATAGCCCTGGGCACTGTTGTGGAAGAACCCATTGGTACCCAAATTATGGTAGTGAGCGTTATTGCTATACTGGCCACCGTAGGTGTTTACGGCATTGTAGCACTTATTGTGCGTATGGATGAAGCAGGTTTTAAATTGATAAAACGCAGTAAGACAGAAACTAGTTTTTCACGTAGGCTTGGAAATTTTTTAGTACAAGCACTTCCAAAAGTTATTAAAAGCCTAAGTGTTATTGGTACTATTGCCTTAATCTTGGTTTCGGGCGGCATTTTTGTACACAATGTAGATTTCTTCCATCATTTTTTACCTTCATGGCCATCCTTTCTTTTGGAATTTGCCGTGGGGCTGGTTGTAGGTTTTATCTGTTTAGGGGTTGTAGTTGTCTTCCAAAAACTCTGGCGCATGGTAAAAGGAAGAAAAGCATCTGCTTAGCAATTAATTTCTTAACTATTCGGTAGCGATAAATTGATTAATATCATTTTATTTCCTACAAATACAATACTATATTTGCCGCCGAAAAAGTATTAACCTATAAAAATTATTATGAATAAATTTTACACATTATTTTTTGCTTTACTTATTGCTACTGTTTCATCTGCTCAGGTTTTAAACGAAACCTTTGACGATAATAGTGGCTTTGTTACCTCAACACCTTTCTTTTCTGATGGCGCTGGAGATTTTTTCGGACTTGCCGTGGTTGAGGATTTTAACGGGGAACCAGTTCCGACACAGCTTAAGGCTTACACTGGTTTTACAGATGGTTTTTTAACAGGAATGGATTTAGATGGGGAAGGTGCTGCCTTACCTATAATAATTGATTGGACAGGACTTGATATAGATGGACTAACGGATTTGATGTTTAGCGGTGAATTTGCTGAATTTTTCGATACTCCTGGAGACATTGATGATTTAGACTTCATCCGTATAGATTATCAAATTGACGGCGGGGGCTACCAAAACCTTATCTGGTTTGAAGGAGCTGACTTTACCGGTGGTGGTGGAACTGCCAACGGAAATTTTAGAGAAGATACCGATTTTGATGGCGAGGGAGACGGAGCGTTGTTGACCGATGCCGCACAAGTATTTACAAAGACTATAACTGGAACTGGTGCTGTGCTTGACCTACGTTTGACCGTTTCTGTGGATTCCGGTGATGAGGACTTTGCTGTTGACACATTTGTGATTACCGGAACTGGAACTGATACTACTGCTCCAGTAATTACTTGTCCTGCGGTTATTGAACAAGACAACGATGCTGGTGTTTGTGGTGCTATTGTAACTTTTGATCCTGCAACTGCCACTGATGACACAGACCCTAACCCGGTTGTGGTTCAAACTGCAGGCCTTGCTAGTGGTTCAGAGTTTCCTGTGGGAGTTACGACTATAGAATTTACAGCTACAGATGCTGCAGGTAACTCCAGTACTTGTACGTTTACAATTACTGTTGTTGATGCAGAAACTCCAGAAGTTGTTTGTCCTCCAACACAAACCGTAATGGCAGATTCCAATGATATGTATGAAATTCCAGATTACGTTGCCAATGGTTTGGTTACAATTACCGACAACTGTGCTACTACTTTTACAACACTACAGATTCCAGCTGCGGGAACGATGGTGGGAGTAGGTACTACCAATGTAATCATTGAAGCCACAGACGATGCCGGAAACACTGCGGGCTGCAATTTTGACGTCGTGGTCGAACCATTTTTGGGTGTGAATGATATTGCTCTTTCGCAAATTACATTGTATCCCAATCCAGCAAAATCAACAGTAACCATCAATACCACTGTTGAAAATATTGTGGTTTACAGTGTAGCTGGTCAAAAGCTAATGGAAACTAGCAGCAATAACTTTGATGTTTCTTCACTGGCTAATGGTATATATTTAGTGAAAATTACTACTGCCGAAGGTACAGCGGTTAAGCAGTTGAGCGTTCAGTAAGCTATTATATTGAATAAGATAGAAAAACCATCCGTTACTTACGGGTGGTTTTTTTATTGTATTTATTTAGACTTAAATGAACAATAAAATGTAAGAAATGATTGCGCAAATACTTTCAATTTTGCGACATTTGAATACGAAATAATTCCTTAGGTTGAAACAAAGACTTTTTGCCATAGCATTTCTGTTTATATTGTTCGCTCCAGTGGCGACTATGTTTCTCTATCTTCATTTTGAGAAAGCTGCGCTGAAACGGGAAATTAAATGGAAAATGGTTGCAGGAATAGACCAAAATGAATTGGTACTTCTGAAATTTTCAAAAGAAGAGGCAGAGAAACAACTGCGGTGGGAACATTCCAAGGAATTTGAATATGAGGGGCAAATGTATGATGTGGTTTCAAAAGAAATAAAAGGAGATACCATTTACTACAGATGCTGGTGGGACCACGAGGAAACTGCCCTTAATAAAAAGTTGCAAGAACTGGTTGCCCAGACGTTTGATAAAGACAAGGACAAGCAAAGAACCCAAAAGCAACTAACCAATTATTTCCAATCTTTTTTCTGTTCAACGCTTTTTGAGTGGCAGGCCACTGTCCCAGAAGACTTAGTTGAAATTTATCAGACCATAGTATATGAGGACAATTTTAGTACGATACGTTTAAGTCCTCCCACACCACCTCCACAGTATAGTTAGTGTCCTAGATTTTAATCAGTAGCTTTCAATATATTGAAAGTGTATCTTATTGTGTTATTTATTGACACCTTAACAATTAAACAAATCAATTATAAAATGAAAAGACTATACATGCTATGGTTATTGTTGGCTATTGTGGGAACTGCCTACGGCCAAACCATTACCATAACTGATGCGCAGAACAACGAACCGGTGGAGTTAGTTACCCTTAGCGCAAATTCAAAATTATATGTTACCACAAATGCCAAAGGCAAGGCTGATATTTCAGCATTTAAGAATGCCGAAAAGGTTGAAATACGCAGTCTTGGCTATAAAACGGTTGTAAAGAGTTATAGCGAGCTGGAGGCAGAGGGGTTCTCGCTTTCGCTTGAAATTTCAAACTTAAATCTTGACGAGGTAGTTATCTCCGGGTCTCGATGGAGGCAGAGCAGTGATGATGTTCCCTCAAAGATTATTTCCATTTCCGCAAAGGATGTGGCCCTTCAAAACCCACAAACCGCAGCCGATCTATTGAGTATTTCTGGGAAAGTATTTGTACAGAAGAGTCAGCAGGGTGGGGGAAGTCCCATGATTCGCGGTTTTGCAACAAGCCGTTTGTTGTATTCGGTTGATGGGGTTAGGATGAATACGGCTATTTTCCGTTCCGGAAACCTTCAAAATGTAATCAACCTAGATCCTTTTGCCATTGAGGGCACGGAAGTGCTTTTTGGTCCGGGATCAGTAATTTACGGCAGCGACGCCATTGGTGGGGTAATGAGTTTTCAAACCTTGACACCACGGTTTTCATTAACCGATTTGCCTTTGGTTACGGGGAAAGCCAATGTGCGCTATTCTTCTGCCAACAATGAAAAAACAGGACATTTTGATGTGAATCTGGGGTTCAAGAATTGGGCATTTGTAACCAGCATCACTTCGTGGGATTATGACCATTTACGCCAAGGAAGCCACGGGCCCAAAGATTACATAAAGGATTATTATGTGCAAAGACAGGACAGTACCGATGTGGTAATTGCGCAGGATGATAAGCTATTGCAGATTCCCTCGGCCTATTCGCAGATAAATATGATGCAGAAAATACGTTTTCAACCAAATGACCGATGGGATTTTCAATATGGGTTCCATTTTTCGGAAACTTCACCTTACGGAAGATATGACAGGCATATGCGCGTTCGCAATGGTACGGCCCGTTATGCCGAATGGGATTATGGCCCGCAGATTTGGATGATGAACAATTTAAGTGTAAACCATTCCGCAAACAATTCGGTTTTTGACCAATTGAGCCTTCGCTTGGCGCACCAGTGGTTTGAGGAGAGCAGGATAGACCGATCGTTTAACAGTAATGAACGCAATACACAAAGTGAAGAAGTGGGGGCTTACTCTGCAAACCTGGATTTTATAAAGGGTACGGGAGAAAAGAATACCCTTTTTTATGGAGTGGAATATGTGCTGAACGATGTAACTTCCAATGGAGAAGTAACAGATATTTCAACAGAAGTTTCCGTGACGGGACCGGCTCGGTATCCAAAATCCACCTGGCAGTCCATGGCTGTGTATGTAACCGACGAGTTTAAAGTAGCCGATAATTTCACATTAAGTGCTGGCGCGCGTTACAACTACGTGTTGCTGGACTCTGAATTTGATACTAACTTTTATCCAATTCCCTTCACGGAAGCCAATTTGAAGAACGGCGCGCTTACCGGAAGCATTGGCGGAGTATATCGTCCGGACGATTCGTGGGTGATAAGTGCCAACTTGGGAAGCGCGTTTAGAGCACCAAATGTAGATGATGTGGGAAAAGTTTTTGATTCGGAACCTGGTAGCGTTGTTGTTCCCAATCCAGATTTGAAGCCTGAATATGCCTACAATGCAGACTTAGGAATTGCAAAGGTTTTTGATGACATTATAAAAGTAGATGTTACTGGGTATTACACGTCACTGAAAGATGCCTTGGTGCGCAGGGATTTTAAACTAAATGGGCAGGACAGCATACTCTATCAAGGTGAATTGAGCCAAGTGCAAGCTATTCAAAATGCAGCCGTGGCACATGTATATGGTGTGCAGGCAGGCGTGGAGGTGAAATTGCCCAAGGGTTTTGGCTTTTCAACAGATGTAAACTTTCAGAAGGGTGAAGAGGAATTGGACAATGGAGATATTAGTACTTCGCGCCACGCCTCACCATTTTTCGGTGTTTCGCGCTTAAATTATAAAGCGAATAAGTTGCGTATGGAATTGAACGTGAACTATCAAGGGAAATATGATTTTGACAAGCTACCCGAAGGAGAAAAGGAGAAGACGGAAATCTATGCGCTTGATGAAAATGGAGATCCGTATGCACCCGCTTGGTACACCCTTAACTTTAAGGCCCTTTATAAGTTAACGGACACCTTTGATGTAAGCGGCGGAATTGAAAATCTTACCGATCAGCGTTATAGACCCTATAGCTCTGGAATTTCGGGAGCTGGAAGAAATTTTATTCTTTCAATTACGGCACATTTTTAGTTTAATTTACCAAGGTTGGGGACAAAAATATATGTGGGTTTGTATTCACATTTTTTATATATTTGGATTGAGCCTTATGGCTTATTTCTCCCCAATTAATTTGAGAAAACCCGCACCATAACAGTGCGGGTTTTTGACTTTTTATGATTCACCTAAAAGAAAAAGGCCGGGTAAATTTTGACACTGATCCCGACCTTTCTCAATCATCAAACCAACTATTAAAAAAAACCTAAACGCGCGATTTGCGTTTCTTCATCTTTTTTTCTTCCAGTTTTTTCAATATTTTCTCCTGTTTCAATGCCTTAGCATCTTTATTGGAGGCTCTAAGGTTTCTTCCCTTTGCCATGATATAAATTTTTAAAGTTTTGAAATTATAACATCCCGACTTCCTTTTCTAAAAAGGATATATAGCGAGTCGGTTTTACCAGCAGTGCTGATACTTTTAATGGATGGGTTATTTTGCGTAAAAAAGGAAACCGTAACGGCACACTCGCGGGTGCGCCTTAATTCGGGAAGATGATTTTCGGTTTAAGAAGTGCAACCAAAGATTTCCGCAACTTGTTCAGGTTACAATTGCTCTTACTAAATGAATAAAAACCAAGCATAACGAAAGTTTTTGATTGTTGGGTAAACATATCCAATTATAGTATGAAAAGCAAATAAAAATGCCCTAAAAACTAGGTATTGGTAAATTGCTGGAATACTGGATGCCTACAAAATTAAAAACACGTTTTACAATTTGGTTTTTTTTGCAGAACAGAATAATTTCCTTATCGTTCTCCCGTGCCTTTTCCGAGGCAATATACAGCATGTAGGCCCCTGCTTCGTCAAATCTTTCCAGAGAATCCAAATCAATGATCAACGACTGGGTTTTGTCCAATGCGGCTTCAATTTTAAATTGTACTTCAGAGAGGTTGCCGCTGTATAATCTGCCTTCCAAGCTTAAAAAACGGTTGGTTAAAAAACTATGCAATATCATGCCAAGTGATTAAAATTAATGATCACATAGGTTTGCGTAGGAATTTAAGGGCGATTGCGATTTAGGGCAGAAATTTTGATGTGTGAATTTACAAAATGATTTTTAATTGGGAGGTGTGAATGATGTGCGAAGATAGCTACCTGATGCATTTTTTTCTTCTATGTAACCAAATGATTATAAGTAATAGTAATCCACTTCTTTTTAATAGTTTTGCAACCTCAAAATTTTGATATGATTTCAATAGATGGTTTAGCAGTTGAGTTTAGCGGAGAAACACTTTTCAGCGATGTTTCTTTTGTAGTGAACGAAAACGATAAGATAGCACTGATGGGGAAAAACGGTGCGGGAAAAAGCACAATGATGAAGATTATTGCCGGGGTGCAAAAACCCACCCGTGGAAACGTCCGCGCCCCAAAAGATGCGGTAATTGCATATTTGCCGCAACATTTATTGACCGATGACAGTTGTACCGTTTTTGAGGAAGCGTCCAAAGCCTTTAAACAGATTTTTGAAATGCGGGACGAAATGGACAGCTTGAACAAAGAGCTGGAAACCCGTACCGATTACGAGAGCGATGCGTATATGAACATCATTACCAAAGTGGCTGAATTGGGTGAAAAATATTATGCTTTGGAAGAAATAAATTACGAAGCCGAAGTAGAAAAAGCGCTTCGGGGCTTAGGTTTTAAGCGCAGCGATCTGCACCGTCCCACTTCAGAATTTAGTGGCGGATGGCGTATGCGTATTGAACTGGCAAAACTCTTGCTTCAAAAGCCCGATCTTATTTTGCTTGATGAGCCTACCAACCACGTAGATATAGAATCGGTAATCTGGCTTGAGGATTTTTTGCTGAACAAAGCAAAAGCGGTTATCGTTATTTCTCACGACAGAAAATTTATAGATAACATTACCAACCGCACTATTGAAGTTACAATGGGGCGCATTTACGATTATAAAGCAAATTATAGCCACTACTTACAGCTGCGTGCCGATAGAAGGGCGCACCAAATAAAAGCTTACGAGGAGCAACAAAAATTTATTGCAGAGACGCAACAGTTTATAGAGCGTTTTAAGGGTACTTACTCCAAAACCAATCAAGTGAATAGCCGCGAGCGGATGCTTGAAAAACTTCAAATTATTGAAATTGACGAAATAGATACTTCGGCTTTGGCACTTCGTTTTCCGCCTGCCCAGCGCAGTGGGGATTATCCTGTACTTGTAGAGGGAATGACTAAAAAATATGGAGATCATGTAGTTTTTAAGGATGCAAGTATGAGTATTGCCCGTGGTCAAAAAGTGAGTTTTGTGGGTAGAAATGGCGAAGGGAAATCCACTATGATCAAAGCTATTATGGGCGAAATTGATTTTGAGGGAACCTGCGCCTTGGGCCACAATGCCAAGGTGGGCTATTTTGCACAAAACCAAGCCGCGCTTTTGGATAAGGAACTCACCGTTTTTCAAACGGTGGATGAGGTGGCCAAAGGCGAAATCCGAACCCAAATAAAAAATATTCTCGGTCGCTTTATGTTCAGCGGTGATGATATCGATAAAAAGGTGGGGCTGCTTTCCGGAGGTGAAAAAACGCGTTTGGCAATGGTGAAACTATTGCTGGAACCCGTAAACGTTCTCATTCTCGATGAGCCTACGAACCATTTGGATTTAAAATCGAAAGATGTTTTAAAAGAAGCGTTGCTTCAGTTTGACGGCACGTTGATTTTGGTTTCCCACGACCGCGATTTTCTACAGGGACTTTCAGAAAAAGTTTTCGAATTTAAGGATAAGCGCGTAATTGAGCATTTTGAAACCATCGACGATTTCCTTCAGAGAAATAGAATAGAGAATTTGAAGGAGATTGATTTGAAGGCTTAATGTTTTAAAATGTTACCCAAAAACTTTTTTGAATAGTTAAAAATAATAGTAATATTTACGGCCAATTTAATACTTAGTTTTAAAATTTGTTCTATGAAAAAAGCATTACTTATTCTTACCATTTTTTCGATTTGTTATAATTCATACTCACAAGATTGGAGTTGGGCCATTAAAGCTACGGGTGACGATCAAAGATACATGGCGGTTGATATGGCTGTAGATACACAGGGAAATATGGTGGTAGCAGGATATTTTCAGGAAAACCTAAGTTTAGGCAATTTCTCGATATATACTCCTGATGATTATTTTGCAGATTTATATCTAACTAAGATAAATGCCAATAAAGAAGTTTTATGGATAAAAACGTTTGAGACGGATTGGTGTTATGGAGATAATGTTACTGTTTTAATAGATGATGATGAGAATATATACCTGACAGGGAATTTTGACGAAAGGATTTATGTTACAAAATTTGACCCAGATGGAAATGAAATTTGGCATAATGATTTTAATGGAGAACAATACGGTTACGGGCTTTCAATTGCTTTGGATCAGTTTGATAACGTTTATGTTTCAGGAGGTGCTGGTTGGAATTTTTTTATGGCGAAATTAAATTATGAGGGTGAAGTAGTATGGATTCGTGATATTCCGTTTAATAGCTCTGATGCTGTACACATTACCGATATTAATGTTGATAGATTAGGGAATATTTATTTTGTTGGGGTTTTTAATATTGAAACTCTCGTATTGGATAATTTTGTGCTGGAACACAATGGAAGCTGGGGCCAAGATGCCTTATGGGGTAAAATGGATACTAATGGAAATTTTATTTGGATAAATTCTTCTGATGGTAGAACTAATGATAATCCACAAATAGCATTAACTTCAGATGGGCATCTTTACTTAAGCGGATCTTTTTTTGGGGATATAACGTTCGATGGTATTTTAATCCCAGGTATTTGTTGCCAAAATCCAAAACCATATATGGCAAAATATGATGTAGAAGGAAATGTAATCTGGGCTAAGGGAGCTTTTACAACTGCTGGTGAAAGAGGAACTACCACGGATATTAAGGTAAATTATGCGGGAAATTTGTATTTAACTGGTGCGTATTCCTATTACGATGATGGTGCTGTTTATTTGGAAGAGTATGATTCGGACGGAAGCCATTTGTGGCGAAAGGAATTTTCAATAATGGATGGTAGCTGTAGTACTAATGCTTTGGACATAGATAATCAAGGCTTTGCTTATTACGTAGGTTATAATAATTCTGAAACTTTTATCGATGAGAATCTATTATCGCCCACTAGTACACTTGGTGTAGCGCAATTAAATACCTTTTCTTCAACCTACAAAAAAACACCCCGTCCCCAAATTGAAAGAATGCATACAGTTTGTGAATTAGGTATTAATATCACATTGAACGCTACAGGAAGCAATATAAAATGGTATAGTGATCCCGAACTGAATAACTTAATTTCTCAAGGTAGTTCATATTCTTTTCAAACCGATGAATCTTTAAAATTATATGTAACCCAAACTGTAAATAATATTACCAGTTGGCCAAAAGAAGTAATTGTTAACATTTCTGAATTGGACACAGCTGAATTGACTTTTGATGATCCAATTCTTACAGCAACATACAACCCACTTTTCGTTTATAAATGGTTTTATTTGGATGAGCCGATTGCCAATGCTACAGAAAATTTTATTGAAATCACTTCTGGAACGGATTACGAAGATTACGGTGTTTTAATTAAACAGCAAAACTGTCAAGTAGCCCTTGGAAGAGCTGTTTTATCCACTGATTCCTTTGAGTCAGTTCCTGAGTTTTCTTTATATCCTAATCCCACTTCAGGAATTTTTAAAATCTCTTCAAATTTCGCTATTCAAAATGTTGAGGTGTTTAATAAATTAGGTCAGTTGGTTTTATCTATAAAGAATTCTTCCGAATTAAATATTTCAATTTTGAAAACAGGATTGTACTTTGTAAAAGTAGAAGATGTAAAAGGAAATATTGGAGTTAAAAAGGTTATAGTGGAATAATTTCCACCCTGCTTTAATCTTAATATTCAATGATTTTGGTTTCACACGACCGCGATTTTCTACAGGGACTTTCAGAAAAAGTTTTCGAATTTAAGGATAAACGCGTAATCGAACATTTTGAAACAATAGACGATTTCCTTCTTCGCAATAGAATTGAAAATTTGAAAGAGATTGATTTGAAGGTTTAGTTCAAAAGTTTATGGGATTAGGTTTTTAGCGGTTCTGGTGAATATTATTTACCTTTAAAACTAAAATCAATTATGCAAAAACCAGATTTCTCAAAACTCAAAGCACTCTATATCAATTGTACCCTAAAGCAGTCCCCGCGGATGAGTCATACACAGGGCCTGATGGATGTTTCACAAAATATAATGAAAGCCGAAGGGGTTTCCTTTGAAAATATTCGTCTTGTGGATCATCCAGTGGCTTACGGCGTATATCCAGATATGACCGAGCACGGCGCAAGTGAAGATGCCTGGCCGGAAATTTGGAAGAAGGTAGATACTGCCGATATTCTGATTATCGGAACTCCTATATGGCTGGGCGAAAAATCCTCTGTGGCCAGTAAATTGATTGAAAGGCTGTATGCAATGAGCAGTCTTCAGAATGAAAAGGGGCAGTATTATTTCTACGGAAAAGTAGGTGGTTGCATCGTTACCGGAAATGAAGATGGAATAAAGCATTGTGCTATGGGCATTCTCTATGCCTTACAGCACGTAGGCTACAGCATTCCGCCACAGGCAGATTGTGGTTGGATAGGTGAGGCGGGTCCTGGGCCAAGTTATCGGGATGAGGAAAGTGGCGCAAAAAATAATGATTTTACGAATAGGAATACTACTTTTATGACGTATAATTTGCTTCATTTGGCAAAGATGCTGAAAGAGCAGGGAGGGTATCCAAAATACGGCAATTCCCGAAAAGATTGGGACGATGGCACCCGTTGGAATTTTGAAAATCCAGAATATCGCTAAATCCATTTTTATAATATGAAGAGATTAATTGTTTTATTTGTTGCACTTTCCACTTCGTTTGTAAGCTGCAATCTTACCACAGATAAATCTACAGGTCCTGAGCCAAGTCCAGCAGACCCAGAAGTTGTGGCGTACGCTGAAAAGGAACTGTTAAAACCAATAAGCGACAGCCTGCCAATCATCGGACTGTTGATGTACAACGGTGTTTTGACTACCGAAGTTACTGCCACCGCTGACGTTTTTACAAAGCCAACCCCAGACGGCAAAAAACTTTTCAATGTAATTACAATTGCGGAAACTTCTGACCCGATTGTTAGTGAAGAAGGTTTAAAGATAGTCCCAGATTACACTTTTGAAAATTGTCCAAAACTGGATGTGCTTTTCGTTCCAAGTGCATATGATATGTATGCACAAATACACAATCCAAAAATTGTAAACTTCATAAAGGAACAAAACAATAGCACCAAATACACCGTAAGCAATTGTGCCGGGGCACATTTAATTGGGGAATCGGGAATTGCTGATGGTAAAAAAATTGTGACTTGGATTGGTGGGGGAGAAGAGCTTCAAAAAGCCTATCCGAACTTAAAAGTGCAGAATGACAGCGTTGTGAGATATGTGGAAGATGGAAAGTTTTTATCCTCAAACGGAAATCTAATCAGTTATGTATCCGCATTGAACTTATTGAAAAAAATGGCTGGGCAGGAGCAGGTTGATTTTGTGGAATCGTATCTGTATGTGAAGGAATTGCAGGACTGGAAACAATAAAGTATTCAGTTGCAGTGGACGGTAATTGATTGAAATTTTGGGCACAAAACTTGCACTTGGTTTGATTAAAAAGAGTAAACATGAAAGCACTTAGAATTTTATATACATTAGTTGTTCTATTTATTTTCGGAAGCACCACTGCGCAGAATAAAACTGAAAAAACCCATACTTCCATTGAAACATTACTGAATTCCAAAAACTTTGAGTTTATAGCAAACACAGCTTTACCGCTCGGGCAGCCCCCAAAAAACTTGGTTGGTAGTAATTATTCAATAACATTTTCACCAGAGATGGTTATAAGCAATATGCCGTTTTATGGACGTTCGTACGCCACAATAATTGGTAAGGACAAAGGCCTGCGATTTAAAGGTGTTCCCGAGGATTTTATTGTTGAAAAGCGTGGCAAGAACTATGAAGTTAGAACTAAAGTGAAAAATGAAAACGATACATATTCCCTTTTGTTAATAGTTGGTAATTCTGGCTATGCCACACTTTCCATCACTACAAATGATCGCCAAGCCATAGATTTTCAAGGCGAAGTAGTAAGCGTTCGAGACTAATTATTATTCTTAAAATCCAACAATCCAAAAATCTAAAATGAGTCTATTTAATAAAATATTGGGAAATGCCAGCGAAGTTTCCTCAGAAAAACTAAACGAAAAATACGGACGTCTTTTAATTGAAGGCGAAGTAGTGGAGCTTGGGTTTTCCCTGTTCCGCGATGTGTTTATGTTTACCAACAAACGCTTAATACTAATTGACGTACAAGGCATAACGGGAAGTAAGGTAGAGTACAAATGTCTTCCTTACAAACATATTTCGCGGTTCTCTTTGGAAACTGCCGGCACTTTTGATCTGGATGCCGAACTGAAGATTTGGATTAGCAGCGAAGACTTGCCAACGGTGAGCAAAAGGTTCAACAAGAGCATAGATATTTACGAAGTGCAGAAATATTTGGCGGCAAAGGTTTTATAGCACCAATTCTCCAAAAAGACGTTCCAAAGTAGTATCCAAATCATTACTGAAGCCGTTGTGCGGACGTGAAGTTTGTAGGGAAGAACTGCGCTGCGCGGTAAGCCATCTAAATCTATCCGGAATTTCCCATTGTGCCACAGGGCCGCCGTCTTTGGAGCCGGAACATATTTTTTCAAAAGCCTTTAAATTGTTTTCTATTTCTTCAACTTCCAGGTCGCAGGAAAAGAGTTTTAGCTTTTCGGTGTCAATTTGGTGTTTGCAATTCAAATAGTTGGCTCCTTTGCAGAAAAGAATTATCCCAACATTCAGGAATTCCTCGCGTTCCACGCGGGGCACCAAACGTATTACCGCATATTCATACAAGTGTTTCCCGGGCATCCTGAATTTGTTTTACAAAGTTGTTTGCGTTGTTTCTTCTCATTACCAAAAACTGGTAATATACTTTCCTGATTTCTTCCGAAGGCATTTCAATACCTTCCCAATCTAGCCAATCTGCGGGAATAACATCAGTTATTTCCCGAAGTTTTTTATCTGGCAAAAGGGCAATCATTTCTTCATTAATTTCTTCAATTAAGGAAGCTTGTGGCAAAAGCACGTGATCTTTAATATAAGGAAATGACGTAACAGCCGCTTTTTGCCAATCGCCCCATGAATGATGAAAATAAAAGGTGGCGCCGTGGTCAATGAGCCAAAGTTCCTTATGCCAAATGAGCATATTGGTATTTTTAACTGTGCGATCTATGTTTGTTATAAAAGCATCCAACCATACAATTTTGGAAGCCAAAGTTTCATCAACTTGGGTAACTACGGGGTCAAATGTGAGCGCCCCAGAAAGAAAATGCAAGGCCAGGTTTAGTCCGCGGCTGCCTTTTAATAGATCCTGTATTTCCTCGTCGCCTTCACTTCTGCCAAAAGCTTCGTCTAAATTTGCGAAAACAAGTTCGGGAACTTTTAAGCCTAAAGTTCGTGCAATTTCACCACCCAAAAGTTCTGCTATCAACGCTTTCACGCCGTGTCCCGCACCGCGAAACTTCAAAACATATTTAAAATCATCATCCGCTTCGGCCAGGGCTGGTAGCGAACCGCCTTCACGCAAAGGAGTTATGTAACGTGTAACGTTTACGGTGCGGAGCTCTATTTTGTCGGTTGCCATTGCCTGCAAAATTAAGTTTATTTGTGAATATGTCGGCACCATTCTGTAGAGATGTTTTTTTATGCCTTAAAAATAGAATCCAATATTTTTTTGAAAGTTTAAATTTGTATTTTGCTGAAATATGAAACCTTAAACTAAAAGTTATTGGATTTAACCATTGAAAACATTTTGCTTGTTGGGTCGTTACTGCTCTTTATAAGTATAATAGCGGGTAAAACTTCTTATAAATTTGGCGTACCCACTTTAGTACTTTTCCTGGGAATAGGGATGCTTGCCGGTGAAGATGGCATAGGCGGCATCAGTTTTGACGATCCGCAAATCGCGCAGCTAGTTGGTATAATTTCATTGAACTTTATTCTTTTTTCAGGGGGGCTGGACACCGATTGGAAAGCTGTAAAACCAATAATGAAAGAAGGTTTTGCACTTTCAACTTTGGGGGTTTTGCTTACCGCTGTTGGCTTGGGAACTTTTGTTTATTATGTTACCGATTTTACCATTTATGAAAGTTTGCTTTTGGGAAGTATAGTGTCGTCAACAGATGCTGCTGCGGTGTTTTCCATTTTGCGTTCCAAAAATCTTGCGCTTCGAACCAATTTACGTCCCACCCTGGAAATGGAAAGCGGAAGTAACGACCCCATGGCCTATGTGCTAACAATCGCTTTTTTAGGTTTGGTAATCAATCAGGATAAAGGATTGGTGTCTATGATTCCACTGTTTTTTCAACAAATGATTATAGGAACCATAGCTGGGTTTGGCTTTGGAAAGTTGAGCAAGATTATAATCAATAAAATCAACTTGGATTTTGAGGGTTTGTATCCCGTGCTCGTTATTGCACTAATGTTTATAACCTTTTCCGTAACCGATTTTGTGGGCGGCAACGGTTTTTTGGCCATTTATATTTGTGCGGTCTTTTTGGGAAACCAGTACTTAATCCACAAAAAAACCATTCTTAAAATGTATGATGGGTTGGCGTGGTTGATGCAGATTGTACTTTTCTTGACGTTGGGGCTTTTGGTATTTCCATCGCAGATTGTTCCCGTGATTGGTATCGGACTCTTAGTATCGTTGTTTTTGATCTTTGTGGCACGTCCCGTAGCGGTTTTTATAAGTTTAATTCCGTTTAAGATGAAACTTCGAAGGCGTTTCTATATTTCCTGGGTGGGTTTACGCGGGGCAGTGCCGATTGTGTTTGCAACCTATCCGTTATTGGCGGGAATCGATAAAGCGAATATGATTTTTAATATTGTATTTTTTATTTCGCTAACCTCCATTTTAATTCAGGGGACTACGCTTTCGGTAGTCGCGAAATGGTTAAGGGTGAGTATTCCCAGTGAAGAGAAAAAAATATCTCCCTCTGAAAAATTTCTTGAGGAACATCCAAAAACTGAAATGCGGGAAATTGGTATTGCTAACGGGAACAAGATAGTAGGTAAAAAAATTGTCGATATTGAATTCCCCAAAACCGCAATTATTGCAATGATAAAAAGAGACGACAAATATATTACGCCCAACGGAAACACCGTCATTAATGCAGATGATGTGCTCATCGTACTTTCCGAATCAAAAAAGGGAATCAAAAAAGTGTTTAAGGCATTGAATATCCAAGAATTTTCAGCTGCCTAAATTTGAATAAGGGGTTTTGTAAATACTTTTTGCATCGTATTTTCTAGCTTCCTCAGCGTTCTCCAATTCTTTTTCAGAATAATTTAAATTGAAATGGGGCAGAATTTCGCTTTCAAATTTATTGGGAAACGAAGGGTATTCCAAAAATAAATTGTTTCCGAGCCGAATTTTTTCTATTGCTTTTTTATGCGCTTCAACCATTGCGAATAGATAATTTTCCAATGATTCAAACTGCTTTTCTTCGCCCAACAAATGATTTTGGAGCAAATAGGTGGGATGATAAAACCACTCCACAAACCCACGGCCCGATTTTAAAAGGCTTGCAACCACTTCCTCCGTTTTTCTATCTATAAAAATCGAAGGAACTTCGGGATATGCTTTTTGGAAAAGCCCAACAAAGAAAATATTCCACGATGTAAGTTTGAAGACAACTTGTTCCGCTTCGCCCAGCGGCTGTAAATAGCTTTCAACTATAGTTTTTAAACTTTTTAAAAGTATTTTTTCTTCCAAATTGTAAAATATCGCCGATAACAACAATCCGTTTATGGCCTCCGTTTCGGACACAACTCTTGTCTTTTTTGCTGCCCTAAACATATTAGCAAGCAGCGTTGAACCGCAATGGGAAGTGTGAAAAACAAACCCTTTTAGCGGTAATAACCCTCTATTCTTTGAAATGGTTTCCGCAGTCAAATCGAGTTCTTTCCGAAGGGAATCTTTTGCGCGAAATATAGAAACCGCATCATTAAAAAAAGGCGGGTCAAAAACTTCCGGGTGCAGTTTTTCAAAGATTGTAACCGGCGTTTCGCTTACTTTCGTGTAGCTTGGGAAATATGCTGTTTTAGGCACTTTATTATTTCGAATTATAAAAAGTGAAGCTACAAAATCTAAAGCAAAAGCAATTAAAATATTTTAAGTGAAAGAAATATTTTCGGTTAACTTTGAAAATGGTTTAAATCACTGACTTAAAAATTTAATTATGGGTAAAAGGCTACTTATTCTTTTCCTTCTGTTTTTTGTTTTACAGAGCGGGTTTTCACAGGAAATTTCCATCGGGAAACGCGACAAGGTTTATTCTGAAATACTTCAGCAAGACAGGGAGTTTTCTGTATATTTTCCTCCTTCCTATAATATTGCGGTTAACCAAAAATATCCCGTGCTCTATATTTTGGACGGTGATTACAATTTTCAATATGTAGCCGGTTTTTTGGAATTGCAGGGCGGAATAAGTGAAGTTATCCCAGAAATGATATTAGTGGCAATTTCAGGAAAAGGAACCAACGAGTACCGCAAAAACTGCAAGCCGAAAATAGAGGGTGTGGAAGATAGCGGTAATGCCGAGGAAATGGCAGGTTTTATTGAAAAGGAATTGATTCCGTATGTAAACAAAAACTATAAAGCAGCCGATTATAAAATTCTTGGCGGCCATTCCGTGGGCGGTATTTTCGTTATCAATACGGCAATAAACAACCCCGAACTTTTCAATGATTATATCGCCATAAGTCCCGCGCTTTGGTGGGGCAAAAATGCGATGGAAGATGTAATGGAAAATACGTGGGGCAAAACCGGAAGCACTTCGGCTAGTATGTATATTTCACTCGCCAATGAACAGGGGATGGGCGTGAATGAATTCATCAAAAAGATTCCTAAAAATATGATGGAGAAAAACATACATTTTCAAGAGTTTCCCAATGAAATCCACAACTCTGTTGGGCTTCCCACCTATAAATGGGCACTGGGTGATATTTTCAAAAAATGGTATGTAAAGGAAGAGTATTTCGGTTCTGCGGAAGCTTTAAAAAACCATTATTCCGAAGTGAAGAAACAATACGGCAGTATTTTCAAAATTCCATATACCATTGTGGGAAATACACATTATATGCTTCAAAAAAATGAAAAGGAACGTGCAAAAGTGCAAGCCGTTTTAAAGGAACTGAACCCGAATGCGTTGGTTCTTTTTAATACTTACAGGGCCGGAAAACTTGTGGACAGCAAAGATTATGCTGAAGCTGAACAGCTTTTGAAAGATGCCTTGGCTATCAATCCAAACAATTTTGACAGCTACGATGTTTTGGCGCGGATTAAAATGGCAAACGGCAATACTACCGAAGCAAACGAGACCATTGATAAAGCTTTAGGTTTGGCAAACAAACAACAGGCAAGACAGTGGCAAATTAACGAACTACTTGAAACAAAAGCCGAAATCAATAAAAAGCCGTAATTTTATAAGAATTAAACACAATGGGAATCCTTTTTAAAATAACACAAATAACGGTCGTTCTATTTCTTTTCGGAATGCTTGTGGGCTGTGATGACCCCAAGGAAATAAGCTCTTTTAACCCAAACCATTGGGAAGACCATTATGCAGACCCCGAAGTATTGGGGCTACTGAAGGATTCGCTGCAAAATGGAAAAACCTATTTGAGTATCTATTCGCATATTTATAGTTTTACTTTGGAAAAATCGCAAAATCTCACTGCAATGGTCAGCCTCAGAAATGTAAGCGATACCGATACAATTTATATTTCAAAAGCAGATTACTACAATACCAAAGGAGAATTGATACGTAGCTATTTTGAAAAGCCAATTCAACTTAAACCTGTGGAAACCGTTGAAATTGTTATAGACGAAACGGATGAGCACGGAGGCAGTGGCGCCAATTTTATTTTTGAATGGACTACAAAAGCAACAACTCCCGAACCCATTTTTGAAGCAGTTATGACTTCGCTGCGGGGTTCGCAGGGATTGAGTTTTACAACACAGGGCAGAAGGATTGAGTGAAATATGAATTACGAGCGACGAATTACGAGCGACGAATTGCGAAAGTAGAAATTAGAAATACGAAGTAAGAATTCCGAATCACAAATCAACGAATCCCGAATTCAGAATTCAAAATTGTTTTCGTTATTTTTGAAGAAAATGAATTGAATGAAAATAGTAATCTCCCCGGCCAAAACGCTGGATTTTGAATCAAAACTTCCCACTGCCCGCGCCACACAGCCCAAGTTTTTGGAGGAAGCCGAAATGATAAACAATAAGTTGGAACGCAAAAGCAAAAAGGCTATTGGCAAGTTGATGGACATCAGCGACAAACTTGCCGACCTCAATTACCACCGATATAAGGAATTCAATACGCCTTTCACAAAACAAAACGCTCGCCCGGCAGTCTATGCCTTTGCTGGCGATGTTTACACAGGTTTGGACGCCTACACAATTCCTTCGGAAAAGATTGATATGTTGCAGGATTCGCTACGGATCCTTTCGGGGATGTACGGAATGTTGCGTCCGCTGGATTTAATTCAGCCTTACCGTTTGGAGATGGGCACCAAACTGCCTGTAAACCGAAAAAAGGACCTGCACTCCTTTTGGAAAAAAACACTTACCGAAACTTTGAACAACGAATTGGAAGACGGGGAACTTTTCCTCAATCTCGCCAGCGTTGAATATTTCAATGCCATTGATGAAAAGAAATTGAAAGTTCCCGTTATTTCCCCTGTTTTTAAGGATTTCAAAAATGGAAAACTGAAAATTATTTCCTTCTTCGCAAAAAAAGCACGTGGCAGTATGGCCCGTTTTGCTATTGATAAAAATGTGAAAACATTAGAGGAATTAAAGGCCTTTGATTATGATGGATATGGATTTAGTGAACAATATACAGAGAAGGAGCATGAGCCTGTTTTTATAAGGTAAGTTTAAAACTCAAAGTTTACAGTTCAAAAACAACAATCAAAAATCAACAATCGTTAATCATTTTGTTCCACCACAAACATCCATACCCACCTTTTATTCCCGAAAACGCCACTAAGCTTATTGTAGGAACCCTGCCGCCTCCGCGTTTTACAACTGGAGAATTAAAGGAAGGTGATGTGGATTTTTGCTATGGCAGTCGCGACGGACAGCTGTGGCCAATTTTGGATAAGATATTCGGCCTGGATTTAAAATTTGAAACTACTGCCCAGGCCATCGCGCAACGTGAGTTTTTTCTCAAAAAAAGAGGTATCGGTATTTGCGACATGGTTGCTTCCGCAAAGCGGGGGAAAGTAGATGCATCCGATATTGGGATGATGGAGGTAGAACTTCGTGATTTGGTTGCCATTCTCCAGCAAAATCAAAAGATTGATACTTTGCTTTTCACGGGCGGAAATAGCAAAAACGGCCCGGAATATTTCTTCCGAAGAAAATTGAAAGAGTACAATATTTCCCTGAAATTGGTTTCAAATAAAGTTCCACGAATCCATACATTCCAACTGCCAGACAGCGGGAGAACTGTAAAAACGGTTTCATTGATAGCGCCGTCGGGAGCAGCAAACAGAGCTGTAGGAAGTCTGACTGCCTATAAAAAGATGAAGGAAAAATTTCCTGAGAAAACTACCATAGATTTTCGGGTGGAGCAGTATCGACCTTTTTTCTAAAAAAATGTCCGTATTAAATAGATTTTTATTTCTTTTTAAGGGTATATTCTTAAAATATACTAATAGTTTAAATTCAAAATTTGAAAACAGTTGAGAATTTCTTCCTAATATAACATATAAGCTGTGGTTTTTTTAAAGTGATTTTAATGTATTAAACTTGCTTGCAGGCACTTATAAGCGGGGTGAACACATTTTTAGATTTATTTAAAATTTAAAAATTTCGGTCTTAATATTATTTGGCGATTATTACAAATTTGAGTACTTTTAACGACATTTTAACTTTTAATTTAAATTATCAATTTATGAGAAAAATTACATTTTTAATTTTATCGGCATTGATTCTTTCCACATTCAGTTGGCAGGTCAATGCGCAGTACTGCGTTAGTACGTTCTCAAATCAAACTTGGGAGTTTGTTACTAATGTAAATTATGCTGGGATAAATAATACTACCGCAGGTAGTGGTCCGAGCAATGATTATACCGCTATGGTTGCTACGGTAAACCCAGGTGGTTCAAACACAATGTCTGTTACTATTGATCCAGACAGCAGTGATTATATCTATGCTTTTATTGACTGGAATCAAAATGGTATATTGAATGATGCTGGGGAGGTTTATACCTTAGCTACTAGTACATCAAGTGCTGGGCCACACACGATGAACATAACTGTTCCTGGAGGTGCTGCAATAGGTACTACACGTATGCGTGTAATGGTAGATTGGGGTAACTCTACGCCAAACCCATGTAGAACAGCTACTTTTGGAGAAGTAGAAGACTATACCGTAAATGTTTCAAATGTTACCGGCGACCCGCCAGTTATCGTGTGTCCTGCAGACATTACGGCGAACAACGTTCCGGGAACCTGTGGCGCCGTGGCCAACTATTCGGCCCTTGCCATTGATACCGAGGATGGTGATCTAACCGCAAACATCGTTTCTACGCACCCGAGCGGAAGTACCTTCCCTGTTGGCGTGACTACCGTAACCCTTTCGGTTACCGACAGCGACGGAAACACCTCTACTTGCGACTTTACCGTAACCGTAATAGACAACGAGCTGCCAGTGGCGGTTTGCCAGGATATTACCGTAGATCTTGACCCTGTTACCGGAATGGCTACCATTACCGCTGCAGATGTTGACAACGGTTCTACCGACAACTGCGGCATTGCCTCAATGAGCCTTGATGTTTCCTCATTTGATTGCTCAATGACCGGTGCAAACACCGTGGTTATGACAGTTACCGATAACTCAGGAAACATTTCTACCTGTACTTCTACCGTAACCGTTCAGGACGTTACAGCTCCTGAGGTATTCTGCGTGGGCGGATTTGGAATCTTTACGGAGTCTGAAGACTTTGAGGGTGCTACAATCCCAACAGGATGGACAACGGTAATTGAATCTGGAAGTCAGGACTGGACATTTGGAAGTGGCGATATGCCAACCGGCGGTGATTTCCCTACCAATGCAGCGATCTTTGATGACGATGCAGCAGGATCTGGTCCAGCAAACATGGCAAGACTTTTATCTCCTGTATATGACCTAACAGGTGGAAGTAACGTACAGCTTTCCTTTGACTATGCCCTTCAAGATTTTGTTGGGGCGGGCGTGCTCTATGCAGAAGTATGGGACGGAAGCGCTTGGCAACAAGTATTTATTATTGATGACGTTGATGTGAGCCCTGTAAATACTGGGGATATAGATGTTTCAGCTTATGCAAACGCAGCATTCCAGGTTCGTTTCACTTATGATGACGAAGATGGTGGTTGGAACTGGGGAGCTGGTGTTGACAACTTCCTATTGACCTATGAGGCTGCCTCTGGTGGAGGACTTGACGTTTTCCTTGATGCAAACGGTATGGCAAGTATTGACCCTAACGACCTTGTTACAAGTGTTAATGAAGCTTGTGGCTACACCATTACCGCTGGTGGCGTTGGTGGAGGTTCCTCGGAAACTCTTAACGCTGGTTTCGCTGGCGGTAATGGAAACTTTGGTAATATGTTTGATGTAAACGCAGTTACCGATGTTACACTTGATTCTTT